>JAFRGM010000003.1 GCA_017433855.1 Candidatus Saccharimonadota bacterium
CGCACCGACCTGCTCGATGAAATGTAAAAAACGCCGAAAGGCGATCAACAACCCATACCAATGAAAGTAGAAAGGAAGAGAAACATGGGAAAGGTATACGTTTTCGATTATGCCTTTTTTGCATCAGTTATCAGCTTAGACACTGCTTTTAAGTCTGCCGGCGAAATATCAGAATACGCAAAAGTGTATGTCGTTTCGTCACCCACAGTAGAAAGCCTCAAAGTCCCGTACTTAAAAAGTTTCTGCATGATACCATTCTGATGAAAACTCGCATCTTCAATCGATGCCAAATCAATTATATTTACAGAAGTTGCAAACGGCGACTTCATCACCATTTGTATAACTCGCTTGTTAGTAACAAATAGCTTGTTCCCGCGGTATACCATCAAAGCCACTAATCCAATTAATATGGCAGCACAAATCATAATTATCAGCATCGTATACATAAAGTTTCTCCCCATGACATCAAGGGTATTCTGCCCTAATAGTACAACTAGAAAAGCCAACAAAATAACCGCCATACCACCAGTTACACCAGCAATAATTAGTGCCACCAAAACCCGCGCTCTGCCAAATGCGTGCTCTACATATTCCCCGTCTTCCAACTTAAGGTTTGGAAAATCTTTTTTACTTCGTTCGTGACGAATCTTAATTAAGCTCTCATCCATAAACAGTCCTTTTTGTAATTATACCGAATCATGAACCCCTTGTAAATGTCTCCGCCCTTTTTCAGTCACCACTCTACCTTTTGGAGTACGCGCGAGCAACCCCAATTGCAAAAGATAAGGTTCATAAAAGTCCTCTATTGTCGTAGCTTCATCACCAGTCAATGCCGCAATCGTAGTTAACCCTACTGGCTTATCACCATAATTATCCCACATCAGTTTTAGCATATTTCTATCTGCTGGATCTAAACCAAGATAATCTATCTCCATAAGTTTCAATGCGCTCTCAGCAATCGGCACATCTATAATTCCATCACCATTCACATCGGCAAAATCACGCACGCGCTTAAACAAGCGATTGGCAATACGCGGAGTTAATCGCGACCTCGTTGCTAGCAGCTTTGTAGCTTGCGGTTGAATCTTTGTATTCAAAATCCCTGCCGTCCGCTCCAAAATCTGTTCAATCTCCGGCTCTTTATAATATTCCAAACGATGAATAATTCCGAATCTATCCCTTAACGGCCCCGCCAACGACCCGGTCCTTGTCGTCGCCCCTATCACCGTAAAATGTGGCAAGTCAAGCCGCACTGATCTTGCCGCCGGCCCTTTACCTATCACGATATCCAATTTATAATCTTCCATCGCTGAATATAAAACTTCCTCAACCGCACGTCTCAACCTATGAATCTCATCGATGAACAAGACATCACCATCCTTCAAATTAGTAAGAATGGATGCCAAATCACCAGCACGCTCTATCGCCGGACCAGACGTCACTCTAAGTGATGCGCCCAGTTCGTGCGCAATCACACCTGCCATCGTCGTCTTACCCAATCCAGGTGGCCCATATAATAATACGTGATCTAGTGTAGAGCCATCGTTGCGCTTGCGCACCGCATCTATCGCAAGCTTCATATTATTTTTAAGATGTGTCTGCCCAATATACTCATTAAATGTCGTTGGCCGTAGTGATATTTCAATTCGCTCTTCTTCACCGTCACCATTAGCCAACGTTGGCTCCACTAACCTCTCAATTGCCATGCCATTATTATATCACACGTCTTATGATTCTTCCAAGAACGCCCCACTTTGCCTAGACCAAAGTTTTGCGTATTCGCCATTTTTAGCCAACAATTCCTGATGCGAACCATGTTCCACAATCTTACCATCGTTTAGCACTACTATTTCATCTAGCCCCGCAATCGTTGATAACCTATGAGCCACCACAATAGATGTCCTACCCCGCATTAAGTTTGCTAACGCTTCCTGTATTGCCGCCTCACTTTCTGAGTCCAATGCACTCGTGGCCTCATCCAAAACTAGAATCGGCGCATCCTTTAATATCGCTCTCGCAATCGCAATCCTCTGCCTTTGGCCACCAGACAATTTAATCCCTCTTTCGCCCACCATAGTATCATAACCATCTGGCAACTTCCGGATAAACTCATCCGCATTCGCCAATTTTGCAGCCGCCACCACCTCACTTTGCGTCGCACCAACCTTACCATAAGCAATGTTTTCATAAATACTCCGGTGGAACAATGATGATTCTTGTGGCACATAACTAATTGCTTCGCGTAACGATTTTTGCGTCACATCACGAATATCCTGTCCATCAACATAAATCGCACCCTTCTTTACATCATCAAACCTAAGCAACAACTTCGTCAAAGTCGTCTTGCCAGAACCACTTACTCCAACCAATCCCACTCTCTGCCCAGAAGGTATCGTCAGCGTAAAATCCTGGAATAACTTTTCTTTTTGTTTTTCATGGTTAAACGTAATATGTCTAAAATCTATCGTTGCCTCAGTCACTACAAGTGGTTTATCAGTCTTGTCGTCAATAATGTATGGCAAATCTAATATCTCCGCCATTTCCTTGGCATTGCTAAATGACCGGTTGATTGTTCTTAAAATATGGTTAATACTCCAAACGTTTGTCATTAAAGTGTTCGACACAGTCCACAAAAACACTACACTTGCCACCGATATCCCAAACCAATCATGCGAGAACACTACTAGCAACAATATCAACGCATAACTTGTTGACTCCACCAAGTTGCACGACATCCCACGCCTAAACGAAGCTTTTGCGGTCCCAATGGTTGCATCATGCGTGCGTCGTGTTGCACGTGCAAAACGGTATCTCTCAAAATCTTCACGCGCATACGCTTTAATATTCAACTCATTCGTAATCGAATCTGCCAATTGCCCAGTCTGTTTGTTTTCCGCATCAGCCAACTGCTCGTCATATCTCAAAGTTTTACGATATGACACCGTCGCTACAATCGTGTAAGTTATTGTGAATAGTATCAATATTAACGCAAACGCCGGGCAAGTCACAAACGCCGCCACCACAGTATAAATCACACTAAGTGCAAGCGGATACATATCCCACACAAAATTAGACTTCAAATCAATAAATGCACCCGCAAATTTATTCGCCGCACTTGTAAGTGAGCCAGAAAATCTGTTACTATGAAAGGTCATTGACTGATTTATTACCGCATCAAACGCCAACTTTGATAAGTATTCGCCACATTTGGCATCCAAGCTCCAATCTACCCAGTCCAAAATTCTCACAATCACCAAGTCTTCAATAAAAAGCGCCGCAAGCTGAAATATCAAAATCCCCTGATAATGCGCAAGCTCGTAATCGCCTTGCGATAGCATACCAATAATTTCACTACCGCCCCATGGCAAAACGATGCTATTTATCAGCATCCTCACCGGCATCAACACGATGATAATAGCAGTCATAACCTTATGCTGCATTAACGCTTTCCAAAAATAATACAGCACACGCCTAAAATTCCCTGTACTCTTCTCTTTTCTACCACGCATATCCCTATTATAACACGAAAATATGTTATAATATATCTATGAGCAAATTAGAAGATATTGTAAGTTTATGTAAGCGCCGTGGGTTCATTTTTCCAGGCAGTGATGTTTATGGTGGCATGGCCGGCACATGGGACTTTGGCCCGCTTGGCACCATGCTAAAGAAAAATCTCATGGACGCTTGGTGGAACTATTTTGTCGAAAAACGCGATGATATATACGGTGTCGACGCCGCCATTATCATGAATCCTAAAACTTGGGTAGCCTCTGGGCACGTTGCCACTTTTGCTGATCCACTCGTAGAGTGCAAAGAATGTAAATCTCGCTTCCGCGCCGACAAAATTGCCGACGGCATTTCCGAATCAGTCACCACCGATGAGTTTATTGCTACTCACACCAAATGCCCAGTCTGCGGTAAAGAAAATTGGGGGCCAATCCGCAAATTCAATATGATGTTTTCTACTCATGTCGGTGCAGTTTTGCCAGAAGACACCCAGGATAACCCAGAGCTTGCCGCAAAGAACGTTGCTTATTTGCGCCCAGAAACCGCCCAGGGTATCTTCACTAACTACAAAAACGTTATTGATACTATTTACCCAAGTCTACCATTTGGCTTAGCTCAGCAAGGTAAGGCTTTTCGCAACGAAATCAGCCCTCGTGATTTTATTCTGCGCGATCGCGAATGTTCTCAAATGGAAATCGAGTATTTCGTCGCTCCTGCTACCTGGGAAGAAAATTTCGAAAAAATGCGCGCCGCCCAGCATGACTTTCTTGAAAACATCATCGGCCTTAACCCAAATCACATTCATGAGCTAGAAGTTAGCGCCGCAGATCGCGCTCACTATTCTAAACGCACGATTGACTTTATGTTTGACTACCCAAACGGCGAAGAAGAGCTCATGGGGCTTGCCTATCGCACAGATTTTGACCTCACTAATATTGAGCGTGAGTCTGGTAAGTCTATGGCCTACCGAGATAAAATCACCGGCGAAACATTCATCCCTCACGTTATTGAGCCATCTATTGGTGTAGAGCGCATATTCCTCGCCGTTCTTTCTACTGCCTACACTGAAGACGAAGTTGATGGCAGCGCGCGCATAGTTTTAAAGCTCCCATCCAACCTAGCTCCATACAAGTTCTGCGTGTCACCTTTGCTCAAAAATAAACCCGAGCTAGTCGCTAAGGCACGCGCAGTCTATGACCAACTACGTCAAAAATACACTTTCGTAACTTGGGATGATTCCGGCAATATCGGCAAACGCTATCGCAAACAAGATGAAATCGGCACGCCAAAATGCATAGTCATCGACTTTGATACACTGACAGACGATACTGTCACCGTACGCGATCGTGACACCGCCGAGCAAGTAAGAATCAAAATAGCAGACCTCTAAAAATAGCCCCATGAAGGGGCTATTTTTTTACAAGTTTTCTAGTTTTTCTTTAACTTTTTCAACCGTCTCGTTGATCTTGTCTTTTGTATCAGCTGCAAATTTTACTGCATCCTTTGCCATCTTTACTTCTGGATGCAAAGTATCATAACGCTCAATTGCGTCCGCAATCACTTTTTTAGCCGCTTTCACATCCTCAAAGCCTTTAACCTCAGTTGTACCAGGCTTTTTCAAATCTTTATAGTGGCTAAAATGGAACTCAATTTGCTCTAGCATTTTCTTCGGCAAATCTTCCAATTTTTCATAACAATCACCATTATTGCGGTCGTCTGCTGGTACACAGATAATTTTATCATCCACTTCACCGCCATCCACAAACTTCATTACGCCAAGGATTTTTGCCTTCATCCAAACACCGGTCGTAAGTGGCTGATCGGTAATCACTAACGCATCTAGTTCGTCGCCATCTTCGTCGAGAGTTTGCGGAATAAAGCCATAATTGCATGGCTTAGCAAACGCCACTGGTTCTACACGGTCAAGCATAAAACATGCTCTCTCGCGATCCCATTCAATCTTATGATTAGAGCCAGTTGGAATCTCAATCACTACATTGAGTTCTCCGTTTTCGTAATCTCCTGGCGTCAAAACTTTATTAAAATCTGCCATATTATCTCCTTTTCTCACATCATTATATCACATTATTTGGCAATTTCGTAGGCGCCCAAATGGCCTCTATATGTCAGCATTGGCATCAACACCAGTATCAGTGCTAGCCTCAATTTCGTCTTCCACGTCCGCATCTATCGTTCCACCTGCCGCCCTCATACTCTCAATGTTTTGTCGTACCATTTCGGTCGTCAATCCATCATATTTAGATTTTAGAACTTCAAAAATTATGTATTTTCCGTTCTGCTTCTTAACATTAGTCCAATCTTTATTTTTCATATTGATATTATTATTCGCTTCCTTCGCATCTTCTTCGTCCGCATATTCAAAATACACACGCGCACCAGTAATACTATCACCGTTATAATAATATACCAAATGTGTCACTTCTGGCTCATACTCCCCCTCTTCAAAAGCCGCCGTCGCCTTATTAAGCGACATCACTAACTTCGTACCGTCCGACTTAAAATAATTTTCGTCCAGATTTACCTCCTGACTAACTATCACACCAACCACAATTGTAACTATCGCCACCGCCACTGCTGCTACAGACAAAATTATTCTTTTTTTATCACTTGTACCTTTTTTCATTCTACTCATCCTTTTTCTTATTTTACCACGCTTTCCAGCAACCGCAAAATCTTTTCCGATACCACTTCTACTCCTTTAACTCTATTTACCATCGCTAGCGGGTTAGTCACCATTAGCCGCATCAATTTAATCTCATTCTCACCGTATTCACCACCATCATCCGCCCGAAAAGCCTTCTCCATCATGTCCCAATCATATTTTTGCCCACCTTCCAACTTTTCACCATTTATATCTCTAAAAATATTCACTTCCTCACCAATCGCTTTCATTAAATTCAATATGAACCAGCTCTCTACTACAACCTCTTTCACGCCATCGTCCATTCCCGCCAAACTTTCATTCGCAATTCTAAAAAACTCCCCAGAATCAGATCCTTCCGCCGCAATACTAATTTTTTTCAAAATATTCGCCGCCAGCTCCATTTTCTTCAAATCTTTCACAATGTTACCATAGTGCCTCAACATTTTCGCCCCAGTTACCACTCCCATCTGCGATTTACCATTATGAATAGTAAATGTTACCAGCGTAAACAGTTCGATACTTCCCGCCATCTTGGCCCGTTCCTTACGCACCCCTTTCGCAATCGCCGCCAGCTTTCCTTGCGTAGTAATTAGCGACAGAATCCTGTCAGCCTCACCATAATTAGTGCGCCTCAGTATCAAGCCATTCACTTTTATATCATCGCGCATATTTCTCGACATAGCTAAAAACCTCTTCCGGCAACATTGTATCTTTATTTAATACCCCCACCACTCCATACGTACTTAAATCTCTCCCCCCAAAGTCAATCGTAGAAATAATTACAATTGGAATTTTTGCCGTATCCTCATACGATATCAACTCATTCAAAAACGTAAAGCCGTCTGGTCCCATCAACAACACTTCCATCAAAATTAGTTCCGGCATCTCGCCATCGGCAATCGCCATCATCGCCTCAATCGCATTGCTAAATACGCGCGTTTCCCGCTGGGTAGCCTTCGCTACACAATTCGCCGTTATTTCATCACTATCTATTACAAAAATCATTAAAACAGCCTCACTTGCTGCGAAATCGGCATCTTCACATAAAAACTGGTCCCGTCCCGATGCCGTATTGCACCCACCTCAGCATTCATATATTTCGAAAACCGCGACGCGATAAACAATCCCAATCCAGACGTGCCCGGTCGCATAGCAATAGACTTTGGTTTTTCAATAAACCCTCGTCGCATCTCGTTCCAAACATCAGACGGCAACGCTGGCCCGTAATCTCTAAATTCAATTTTCACCTCATCACGCATAGATTTAACCACCAATCCAGACTGCGTTTCTTCGCTCGTATAATGCAATGCATTTAGCATAAAATTATACACAATACTCTTCAAAAGCTCTCTATTGGCTAAAACTGGAGCGATGCGTCGTGGATATTTAATGTATAAGTTTCGGTTATTAAAATGTAGCAGGCTATCCACCTCACGCACCACTTCATCACATACCCCACGCACCCCTACGGGCTCCATCTCAAATAGCCCACCCTGCAAGTGCTTCAGTTTTATGAGGTCGTTTATCTGTTTAATGGCGCGGTCACTTACGCTAATCATCTTTTCGCGTACTTTTTCATTATTATCGTCTAAATCGTCAAAAGCTAACGCCAACTGTCTCAAATCCACGAGCGGCTGCTTTAATTCGTGCGCCGCCGCCAAAATATTATCAACCTCCACATCCATGCCCCCATTATAACACGTTAAGCGTTGAAGTGCACCGTCTCAAGCAAGGTATTAAAATCACTTTCAAACAACATGGAGTCAGTTTGCAAAATTGCAGTCTTATCGCGAATCTTAAAAATCACAATTATACCATTCAGATCAGAATTAGGAATCTTACCAATGTAACGATTCGCCGCCACGCCATTGATAGTAATGGCCTCCACGGACAAATTAGAGTCTTTTCGCTCTACATATCTCTGATACTCCGCAGTCACATCATCAAATGCTTTATCACGAATCGTCACCCTTAGTGCATTGATGGTATTATTAGACACCGCATTAACTTCGATAGGGTTAAAATATGCCGCGTAGTCACCACCCTTAGAAGCATCCGACGCCACATAAAGGCTCCAGGTTTTAGGATACTCAAAAGACAATTCACCATAATCCACCGGCCCCGTGAAATCACGGAATGGTTCTTTTTCTCGCTCCGCAAATTCCGTTTCAAGCTCCATCGTTTTTTCATCCACCGCCGCATTTACCGCCGTAATAATCTGCCCATTTACATCCGAACTCACATCGTTATATCTTATAAGCATCCACACAAACAGCCCAATAAATGTTAGTGCTATTAAGCTAAGTATTACAATTGCAATAGTCTTAATTAAACTTTTATTATTATCCATAACCTAATTATATCATTATTTACTAAAATCTTCACTCAGCACTTCCACTTCATTTTTCACTTCATCCAAATCTTTCTTTAGCTCCTGTGCCAATTTAATTGCCTCTTTGTATTTTGCCACTGCTTCATCCAAATTAAAATCATCCGAATAAAACCATTCCGCATTGTCATTTAATTCTTCAATCTTCTGATTCAATGTCTTTTGTTCGCTCATGTAACTCCTTTATTTCTGCAATTATTAGATTATCAAACGTCGTAATTTCCACCATCTCCCCAAGCGAAACTTTTCCAGCTAAAATCGCATAACCTTGCTTTAACACCTTTTCAGGGTTCATCGCTGCAATTATTTTTGCTAACCCATCAATTTTTTGGCGACACTCATTTATCTTTACAATCACCGCTTCACCTACTCGCCTAATAACATCCACAACGTTTTGTTCTTTCGATTCAATCCCATTTAGTAAAACATATTTAATCTGCCTTACCGTCGCATCCACTTTTTGTGCCACCGCCGCTCTATCAGGTGTCAACATTTCGGCGGCATTAGATGGCGTAGAAGCTCTCACGTCCGCTGCCAAATCTGCCAAAGATTCGTCTATCTCATGGCCTATACCAGTAATAACCGGTATTTTACTCGCCGCAATCGCCCGCACCAAAAGCTCATCATTAAAACAAGCCAAGTCATCGGCACTTCCACCCCCACGCAAAATTGCAATCATCTGCACCTCCCCCTTTTCGTTAAAATAATTAAGTGCTCTTACGATTTGGTCGGCCGCATCCACACCCTGCACCTGAGTGTGCGCCACACTTACTTTTATGCCACCCCACCTAGCATTAATAATTTTTATGAAATCCGCATACCCTGCTGCCTGAGTAGACGAAATTACGCCCAATCTCGTCAAACCTTCCGGTATTCCACGTTTCTTTGCCGCATCAAACAAACCTTCTGCCGCTAGTTTCTTTTTCAGCATCTCATAAGCCTTCTTAATGCTCCCATCACCCACTGGCTGCACAGCAGACACCGTAAAAGAAAACTTCCCCCATTTTGTCACCTTTGGAATACCCTTTAACACCACCTTCATGCCATCTTCCAGTGGCTGTCTTAGCGACCAAATTGACATAAAGCAAGGCACACTTGTTTCTTCATCTTTAATATCAAAAAACACCCATTTGCCCTGGTTGACTTTGTAGCTAGACACTTCACCAGTAATCATAGTCATAGGGTAAGCATATTCTAGCGTCTGATTCATCGCCGCAACAAATTCAGTTGGCGTCCAGGTCTGTTCATTCATTATTCTTGCCCCTAATTGCCTGATTGTAAGGCCAATATCCAGTCGCTATCGTAAATATCAGCGACAATGCTCTCGCCATCACCGTAATAATCAGCGAGATTGCCACTGCCTCTTCAGAACCGCCAAGCAGTAGCCCCATCACGCCAGCCATCCCCAACTCATACGGTCCATACGGCACTATACCATCAAACACCGAACCAATCGCCTCCCCCACCATTATTACCGGCAAAAGCTCTGGTCGCCCCAATGAAATCGCCACAATCCAATACACAGATATCTCACAAAAACTATAAACCACCCCCCACAGTGCCGGCTTCTTCAAAGATTTTTTGTCTTTTTTTACAATCACCACGCAATCATGAATACTTATAAAATAATTATGAATCTTCTCGTATTTCATCATGTGCTTCTTTTTGCCAAAAGTTACAATCCGCATTACCCACCCCAACACATTATCTACTGTCTTCGCAAAAAAATCTATTCGTTTCTTGCTTACCGCCACATAAATCACTAATGCCAAAGCCACAAAAACCCCAAAATTCATCAATAATGCCACCCAGATAATCCAAATTGCCTCACCCGGCACTTGCCCCAAAGCAAGTAGCACTAACACCGCTACTAAGGCCTGCAAATAATTTACTACCGTCGTAATCGCATAACGAAAAATATACAAAAAACTTGCCTGTCCAGCAGTAATTCCGAATGGATGCAGCCGATAAGTCAAATACGCCAAACCACCAATCCCACCCGCCGGCACTGCTCTATTTACGAAGTTTAATTCTGTTGAGATTTTCATTTTCTCTTTTCTAGTGAACTTCATTCTGTAACGATCTTCTAGATATGAAAAGAAAATCTGCCCGCACGCATAATACATATACAATTGCTCTGGCACCAGCAAAATAATCACAAAGATATTTGCCTGATTCAGTGTTTCAAAAGTCTCAACGAAACCATCCCAGTTCTGATACACCACATACCCTACCAAGGCAAAAGTCGCAAGAGAAATCAATGTCCGCCATGGGAACTTGAACCGTTTTTTCTTAGCCATAATCAAATTATAGCACAAAAATAGCCCCAAATGGGGCTATTTTTTAACGAACCTCTACTCTAACGCGAGGTAAACTTTTCCCTGAAAAGTGTGTTTTCTTAGTCTTAACGAACGTAACAACACCATCCTTTGCAGCATGAATCGTAAAATTGCGAGACATGTAAGTGCCAGGACCAGCAAGTTTAGTTGCGCCAGTTTGGCGTACGAGCACTTCGCCGTTCTTGACTTTTTGGCCACCAAAGCGTTTGACGCCAAGGCGCTGGCCAGCATTGTTATGGACGTTCTTGGCGGTACCGCCAGCTTTTACGTGTGACATTACTTCTTCCTTAAAATTATTATATCTCTCGCGACGACTTGCCCTACGCGTGCGTAAATAAGCCCCTCGCGTGTTTTATTACTAACATTATACCCCATATTCTCAATTTCGTCAATAATATTTAATCTAGAATAACTACCATTATCTCTTAGCCACGCCGGCGCCGCTATCACCACTGGTGTTCCTACCTTAATCTGCCCAACCAAGTTTTTCAAAAATCCCACAATTATCGCCTTACACTCTTGCTGCTCAGTTTTCAAAGTAATCATAGACGGCACCTGTGACATCGGTTTACCAAGATACCCCTCGCAAGCCACCGCGTCTATCGGCTGTTCCCACTGATAAGTCGTAGCATCACCCAAAGAAACCTGAAACCTGCTCTGCACCAAACTTTCCCTTTGATGTTGAGCGTCAATAGGAGAGTCTGATGATGTCGCACTTAGACGCGAAAACGAATCAGTAATCCAACTCAAGTTTCTATTAGAGTATTCCACCATTCTTTCACTAATATCGGTACCGTACGCCCTATACCCCATCAGCAGCGCTTCTTGCAAAACCACACCAGTTCCACAAAACGGATCCAAAATCCTCGCCCCGTCGTTCAATTCGCCACATAGATTTATTAAGATTTGTGCCAATTTCGGCGGCAACATCCCCACTCTCGCATCCCTCGCCGGCCTCACTTGGTCACGCCTCGCGTAAGCGTCAATATCCTGTACGCCCACCACCCTATACCAATCTTCTTCTAGTTTTATAAACTCAACTTTTCGCTCATTTTTGCCAGATAGTCCATTATGGAGTGATGTCGCAGTCGTCAGCATTGCCTCTTTGTTCTCTACTACCCGCACACTTCTACCATGTCTCACTAAAATTTTCTTTAATTTCAGGGCCTCCGTAGCCGCAGTTTTTCTGGTAGCCTTCCTAGAACAATCGCTCACACCAAGTGTAATCTTTCCGTCCGGCAAACCTCGCAAATACTCAAGCGGCGCTAAATCAATTTTCTGCGCCAACTTTATAGTTCCACCCAACCGCTCAATCTCTAATTCCTTTGCATCAAATACCAGCACCGCCCCATTCTTGCTATGATACATCTTCACTAGCCTATAAGAACTGCCGGCCACCGCCTCAAGCTCTGCAAGAGAAATTTCTGGTTGTCTTCCTAATATTGCCAAATATCTCATTTTATAATAATAAACTTATTCTTGCCCTTCTTCACAATCGCAGTCTGTTCTATCGCCTTATCTTCCAAGAGTTTCACGCCATTAATTGTAATTGCCCCTTGCCCCACATATTCTCGCGCCTTCTTCTTAGATTCAGCCAACCCAGTATTCACCAATGCATCCACCAGCATCGTTCCTTTCGTTACTACTGGCAAATATGCTGCAAACTCTGTCAGTTCTTCCTCTGTAAACTCCGTAAAGTCAGTGTTTCTGTCAAAAAGCACCGCCGTTAGATTCTCGATCGCCTCTGCCGCAGCCTTACCATGCACCACCTCTGTCACTCCACGCGCCAATGCCCGCTGCGCGATTCTTTTTTCTGGCTCCGCCATGTGTTGCCGCAAAATATCTTCTATCTCATCTTTGTCAAGCACCGTATACATCTTAATCAAGTCTTCCACCGCCTCATCCGGCTGATTCAACCAAAACTGATAAAAGTCAAATATCGACGTAAAGTTCCCACCGCCGTTATCAGTACCAGCCAACCAAACCGCATTCCCCTCCGATTTACCAAACTTCCGACCGGTCACCGGGTCAATGATGAGCGGTGTACTCCACACGTCCACATTGGCATTCTCCAAGCGCTTAATAAGATGCATTCCAGTAGTACAGTTACCAAATTGGTCGGCCCCACATAGTTGCATCCTCACATCATACTTACGAAAGAGATGCAAAAAATCATATCCCTGTATCAAGGTATAAGAAAACTCCGCGTAGCTAATACCAGCACCCCCTTCACCAATTCTGTTCTGCACAAACTGTCTATCCAAAAGTTGCGTCATAGAAAAACTCTTCCCCACCTCACGCAAGAAATCCAGATAGTTAATGTTTTTGAACCAGTCATAATTATCTACCATCGTCACCTGTGGAGATACCTCATCACAAGATTCCATAGCACTCATAATGACATTTTCAACTTGTTTCTTAATGCACTGCTTATTGTGTTCCACCTCATCCAAAGTCTTCAAATCACGTTCGCCATTCTCTTTAGGATCACCAATCTGCCCAGTCGCACCACCCACCAACAAATACGGCTTATATCCATGCCGTACAAAGCAAGCACACATCATTAGTGCTGCTAAATTACCAATCGTCAACGAATCAGCTGAAGGGTCAGCACCCCAATAAAACGTCTTATTTTCCCGCGAATCAAGCTCTTCGGGATTCTCAATAGTAGTTTCGGCCTTAAAACCGCGATAGATTAGTTCCTCAGATAATTTCATAAGCTAATCATAACATATTTTTCGCAAAAAAACCACTTCAAGCAATAATTAACCTCGCTAGAAATACGCTATATTTAGCACGCTACATCTGGCACACCAGATATAGCGGTATCACTACTCAAGATGCGCGCCGGTCCGCGCCTTACCGGCCCATTCATCAGCCATCTCATTTAACCGCATACCAGCATGTCCTCTAACCCACACCAATTCAACATCATTATCCGTGTATAGTTGATATAATTCCTTCACCATTTCTAAATTCTTGATTGGACCATTTTTCTTACGCCAACCATTCGCTTGCCAACTCGGCGCCCATTTTTTTAGTACGTTCACCCAAAACTCCGAATCGGTGTGAATCTCTACAGCTTCACCCTTCGCATATTTTATCGCCGCAATCAATGCTGACCCTTCCATCCGTATATTAG
Organism: Candidatus Saccharimonadota bacterium; assembly: GCA_017433855.1. Lineage (GTDB taxonomy): Bacteria > Patescibacteriota > Saccharimonadia > Saccharimonadales > Saccharimonadaceae > Nanosyncoccus. The sequence goes on from JAFRGM010000003.1 coordinate 14,046, forward strand.
TAGTGTCAGCTTCAGACCCCAAAACCACAGGGCGCGCCTCACCTCCGCCACAATCTTCAATTACCGCCCAACCACCAGGTCCAGGGTTAGGTTCGGCACTACCGTCTGTCCAAAGAATCTTCATTTGCAGTATCCGTCAAAAGCACATTTGTATCAACCATCTCATCACTCATTACTGCTGCTTCAATCTCAGTAGTAGCATTAGTTGCCTCTACTTCAGTTATCTCTTCATCAGTTGCAGGTTCCACCACGGACTGGCCATTCGTTGTCTCTAGCTCTGCATCTTGCAAGCTAGCCGCCACCGCCTCATTGGCAGTCGCACTAAATGTCAAAGTAACACCCTGATATGACCCTACCGGTATATCATTATCTAATTTTGCACCAAAGTAAATCGTCGTAGTATTACTATCTGCAGCCGCATCCGTAGAATCGATCACGGTTGCCGTAGTTGGCACCGCCATGTAGCTCGCACCATCATTTACACGATATCCCCACATATTATTATTATCTATCGTCCAACCTAGACAAGTCGTATCAGTCTCCGGTGTAGTCACTTGATCCACCGTTACAGCACAAGTTACGCTACTCGTAAGTGGCCCAATCGTAGGAGTTACACCGTTTACCGCCGCTGAGCGCGTCAACGTATCAGTATTAGCAATCATTGTCAAAGTATAACCGTATGCCACGTTCGTCGAAACTGTCACCCCCATCGAAGTCCGTCCAAACACCCCATCTTGCCCCGGTTGCACCGATAGTACCACCGCATCAGATGATAAGTTCATCGTTAAGCTCTCTTCGTCTTGAATTGCAAAAGTTACCTCAGATTCAGCCCTTGCCCCATCTGTGGCTATTGGATTTGCTCCTAATAGCAAAGCCCCCAACATAATAGACGCCACACATACTGGCATAATACTAAAAAACCGTTGCCCCTTTTTGACCCGCATTTTTTGTATTTTTTTATCTATTATTTTTTGCATTTTTCCTCTCTAACAATTTGCAATGCCAATTTACATTACCATTATAACGCGTTTAAGTTTTAAATACAATACATTTTTCATTTTATTTTAATTGGATTAATGGCTCTTCCCATTCCCGAGGATAGTTATTTTGTCCAAGCAAAACTGCCAACGTTGCCGCCAAATTCTTCAGCCCAGGATTCTTAACCTTTCTTAATTTGTATTTATCACGGTTTTTAGTATTGTCATAAACCATAAACGGCACTTTATTTGTAGTGTGTGCAGTTTTTTTCTCGCCTGTTTTATCAAGTAGCTCCTCTGCGTTACCATGATCCGCCACAATTACTAACACCCCACCAAGCTCATCTACCTTTTCTGCCAATCGCTTCAAAGATAAATCTATTGCCTCCAGCGCCACCACGGTTGCCACCATATCCGCCGTATGCCCAACCATATCACCGCCAGGATAATTTAATCGCACAAAATCGTAATCCGCCATCTTCTCTATGACCGTATCCGTAATCTCCGCAGTCTTCATCCACGGGCGCGTTGCGTAGTCTACCTTATCGGACTTTATTTCAATAAAGTCCTCCCCATCCGCCTTCTCATAGCTATTACCGTTGAAATAATACGTTACATGGCCAAACTTCACCGTTTCACTACACGCCAGTTGTGATATCTTCTGCTTACCTAAGAATTGATGCAGGGTATCAGTAAACCCAGCCGCCGTAATCAACTGATGTTCCGGCACATGCAAATCTGAATTGTACTCAGTCAACCCCACAAAATACACGTCAGTTGGTTTATAACCTCCACGATTAAAATATGGAAAATCCCAGTAAGTAAATGCCTGGGCAATTTCAATCGCCCGGTCTGCCCTAAAATCAAAATACACTACAGAGTCCCCCACTTTCACTTTGCCCACCGGCTCATCCTTATCATCCACAATCACAAAAGCCGGTAGATATTGGTCTTGTACATTTGGGTCAATTCGCCGTAGAGTTTCTAGTGCTTCGGTCGGTGTTTTGAAATAATAGTCCGCCCGAGCATTCACAATCGCATCCCACCCCCTAGCTACCACCTGCCAATCACTCTCATACCGGTCAGCCACAAAGACCATGCGCCCACCACCGGAAGCAATTTTAATATCCGCGTCGGGATATTTCTGTACAAAATCATTAAATCTATCTACATATTCTTGCGCCGTAAATGGCCCCACGTCGCGCCCATCAAACACCGCATGCACACGCATCTTTTTCACCCCCTCCTGATACGCCGCGTCAATCATTTGTTCAAGATAATAAATATCGCTATGCACCCCGCCATCCGAAAATATCCCTGCAAAGTGCAAAACTCCACCTCTTTGAGAACGCGAAACCACTTCCTGCCAAGCCTTTGTTTTATACACCTCACCATTTGCAAAAGCCTCATTAACTCTTGCAATGCCTTGCTTAACCGGCCTGCCGGCTCCCATCGTATTATGCCCAACTTCCGAATTTCCCATCTGTCCATCAAGTAGGCCCACCGACTCACCCGATGCTTCAATCGCTTCATGCAAATATCCTTTAGCCACCTTAGCCAAAAACGGCGTTTTTGCCTTACTTACAGCATTGCCAGCACCATCTGGCGCCAAACCCACCCCATCAAGTATCGCCAAAACTATCGGCCCATCATACGATAATTTATTCATACTATGATTATAGCACAAAAAACAGCCCACATATAGTGGGCTGTTTTAGTTGTCCGCTACAAAGAGAACAGACAGAGCACCACGATGTTCACCACCGCAATGCAAGCTACTACGCGAATTCCCCACTTAAACCAAGTCGAGTAATCCACCTTCGCTAATGCTAAGCCACCCATAATAGCACCACAGGTTGGTGTAATCAAGTTTACCAAACCATTTGCCGCTACAATTGTCATAGCTGCAACATCTGTACTATAACCAAGGGTAGATGCTACTGGAGCAATAATTGGCGTTGACAAAGTCGCAAGACCAGAGGATGATGGCACCAGTACTGACAGTACGATGTGTAGCAAGTAGTTAAGCGGCACAAATGCCATTTCCGGTACCGAAGCTAGCAAGTTTGCTGCATTGTAAACGATAAAGTTATCTAGGCTTGTCTGAGCCATCAATACGGAAGCACCGCGTGCTACTGCGATTACTAGCACTACACCAACCATATCGTCAGCACCATCTACAAACGCATCCACAAAACCGTGTTCGCCTTCACGATTCACAATCGCAATCAAAATTGACATCAATAGGAACCATAGCGCTGCTTCATAGAACCACCAGTTGCCAAGCGACGCACCAGTCAACCAACCAGTCCATGAGTCAAAGAAGGTTACACCAAATTCACCCCATGGGATAAACCCAACAATCATCACGATAAAGGTAATCGCGAAAATCACCAAGGTTGCAATTTGCTTCCCAGAGAGTTTTACTTCCTCATCGTTTGTTTCCATGTACTTACCGTACTTCTTTGTAGCGGCCGCTTGTTCACGTAAACTTAAGAATGTTGAACCCTTATCACGTTGCACTTTCTTTGCATATTTAATCGTAAAGAATGCTGAAATCGCCAAAGTAGTTAACCACAAGACTACTGCAATCAAAATCACAGTTCCTTGGTTATATTCAATTCCAGCATCTTTCATCGCCGAAATCGCTACGCCAGTTGCAAATGGGTTAATCGTAGAGCCGAGCACACCAGAACCAGCACCTAGCAAAATCGTTGCGACACCAACCAATGGGTCCATGCCGGCTGCAAACATCGTTGCCGCAATCAGTACATAGAAGCCTACGCTTTCCTCCAAGAAACCATAAGTTGTACCAAAGATTGAAAATAGCAACATCAATAGCACAATCAAGATATATTCTTTACCGTGCAATTTCTTCACCAGAAGCTTAATGCCAGTCTCAAGCGCCTTCGTCCTAGCCACTACCGCCAAGAAGCCACCAAGAATCATCACGAAGATACATACATCAATCGCATTCTCAAAGCCCAGTATCGGTGCGATCAAGACCTGCCAAAGCTCAGCCCCCACTACACCGGAGCCATCTACAATAGCACATCCATCTTCGCCGTAAACTTCTTCGCAAGCCTCCAAAGTCTCAAACACTTCGGCTTCCGCTTCGTCCGTGGCGTCAAGTTCATTCTCGGCAATCAGCGTTGGCTCACTTTGCTCGCGTGGTTCCGGTAAGTTTTCGCCATCAATCGTGTCGCCCACAACTGGTGTGAAAGTTTCACCCTCTGGCAAAGCCATCGGCGTTTCGCTACCTAAATCCTCTGGGGCTCCCATCGGTTCAAGCCCTTCCGGGCCGCCTTCTGGCGCTTCGCCTTCCCATTCACCAGGCCCAACTTCTACTGCAGCCGATTCTTCCTCATTAACAGCCGCCGTATATTGTGCCTTTGGTAGCACGTGCGACAAAATACCCAGCATAATGATTAAAATCATAATAATCGAATATGCTGACAGCATCGCACGCGTGCGTTTTTTGCTACGATTTTTCTTTCTAAACATTACATATCCTCCCGAACTAGCGCCATCGTCATGCAGTGTGAGCCACCACGCCCACGCGAAAGTTCCGAACTCGGAATTTCGATTACTTTGACGCCATGTTTCTTCAGTGTTTCGTTTGTGACAAAGTTCCGATCATACGCCATCACTACGCCCGGACGAATGCAGAGTAAGTTTACTCCATCACTCCATTGTTCGCGCTCGGCATCAATTCTTTTACCGTTGCCACATTTAATTAATTCGACTTTATTTAAGTGCAAATATTTCTCGAGCACCTTTTGCAAACTCTGGTGTATTTCCACAATTTCAATTTCACCGCCCCGTCCTTCAGTGATCTCATAAATTGTTGAAATATCCATAATTGCATCTTGCACAGCAAACTTATCAACATCTACCTGCGTCATCACGGTATACAGATGCATGAAACTTCTTTCATCTGGAATATCAATCGCAAGCACATATTTGAATTCATTGTTTTTGTCTTTAAAGAGTTTACGCGCAAAATTTGCAATCGCATCTGGCTCAGTCCTCTGCGAAATCCCAATTGCCACCACTTCACTTGAGAGCACTTGTATATCGCCGCCCTCAATGCTGTATGGTTCGGTACGATCATAATAGAGTTTTGTGTCACTATAAAACGGATGATATCGGAACACGTATTCCATGAAGATTGATTCACGCGTCCTTGTCACCGACCACATTTTATGTAGCGTTGCTCCATGCCCAATCGTCGCCATTGGATCGCGCTGGAAATAAATATTCGGGATCGGATCAATAATCATCCTGCCGGTATCCCTTGTCGCATAGAAACCAGACACCGCGCCCAATTTCTTCAACTCGGATATATCAATTCCCGCGATGCATTTCTTCACCATATCTTTAGTGTCTTTAATTCCATTTAAGAAATCAAAACAATGTTTTGCTACTTTTGGCGAAGTAACTCCAGCTTCAGCTATGAACTGGCGAATAAATTCCTTTCTTACCGCCGCACCACCATTTTCAAGTGCTTCAGCTACGAGATCCACCAAATACACAACTTCTACGCCTTCTGCCCTTAGCGCATTCGCATACGCATCATGTTCTTCCTGTGCAATTTTCAGATATGGAATATCATCAAACAATAGTCTTTCAAGCGTGTTCGGAGTCAAGTTCAAAAACTCATCACCCGGACGATGCATCAAGACTTTTTTGAGCCTTCCTATCTCATTAAAATTGCTAATTGTGTTTTTCATTTTCTCATTTCTTTATTATTTAGCTAGAAACACCTAATTATCTTTTAACGTTAAATACATCACTGCTTTAATAGTGTGCATTCTATTCTCCGCCTCGTCAAACACCACGGAGCGTTCCGACTCAAACACTTCGTTTGTTACTTCCATTTCAGTTAATCCATATTTCTCATTTACATCTCTCGCCACCGAAGTATTCAAATCATGAAACGACGGCAAACAATGCAAGAAAATCGCACCGGGTTTCGCCATCTCCATCATCCGCATATTCACCTGGTATGGCTGCAATTGCTGAATTCTCTCTCCCCACTTCTCCTTATCCTCACCGAGTGATAGCCATACATCGGTATAAATAGCATCTGCACCACTTAGCACATTGATATCATCAGAAATCGTAATGGTTGCGCCATTCTTCTCCGCAATTGGCTGACAGGCCGCTACTACTTCCTCATGAGGCCTTAAAGCTGCTGGCCCACACGCAATATAATTTACACCCATCTTTGCACTCATCGCCATTAAAGAATTCGATACGTTATTATGCGTATCACCCACAAATGCCAAGGTCTTACCTTTGAGTGTCCCCAACTTTTCTTCAATCGTCATAAAATCAGCCAACGCCTGCGTTGGATGGCAAGAATCTGTTAATCCATTCCACACCGGCACATCAGCGTATCGCGCCAAATCATCTACCGTTTCCTGCTTAAAACCTCTAAACTCAATCCCATCATAAAACCTTGCCAATACTCTCGCTGTATCCGCGATAGATTCTTTATGCCCCATTTGCGACCCCGTCGGATCAAGATAAGTAACATTCATACCTAAATCATACCCAGCTACCTCAAACGCGCATCGCGTCCTAGTTGAAGTCTTTTCAAACACAATTACGATATTTTTATTTGGAAAATATTTATGGTTTTGACCTTTTTGTTTCATTTCTTTGAACGCTTTTGCTACGTCCAACATATAGCGAAGCTCTGCTTCACTAAAATCTAATATTCTTAAGAAATCTCGTCCTTTTAAGTCCATGTTGCTCCCATCCATATACTATATATTATAGCATAAGTATTATATTTTATGTTTATTTTATGATTATCGTGCCTGCCTTTCCGTCCAAAGCATCCTTCAAGTTATCAATATCCGTTATAATACCAATCCCACCACGCCGAGCAAATTCACTCGCCGCCTCCACCTTTGGTAACATCGAACCTGCCTTAAAATAACCATACTTTTTATAGTTATCAATCTCTTTTGCTTTAACAGTTTCGAGCTTTTCTTGCGTCGGCAACCCATAATTAATAAACACATTCGGCACCGCAGTTACACTCACAAAAACATCCGCCTTCGTGAGCTCCGCCAATTTTTCCGCTGCAAAGTCTTTGTCAATTACCGCATCTATACCTTTTAATCGCTTCAAGACTTTGGTTCTATACACTGGAATCCCGCCTCCGCCAGCCGCAATCACAATAATACCATCCTCTACCATTTCAATGATAGAATTTTTTTCCACGATATCAACTGGCTTCGGACTCGGCACTACTCTGCGCCACCCACGCCCGGCATCTTCTTTTACCGTCCAATTTCTCTCCTTGGCAATTTTCTTCGCCTCAGCTTCAGTATAGAATTGACCAATCGGTTTAGATGGGTTCTTGAACGCTGGATCCTCTTTGTCTACTACCACCTGCGAAACCACCGTAACAACTTTTGCATTTTTACCCCTTGCTATGAATGCATTATTTATCGCTTGCGACAGCCAATACCCAATTTGACCCTGACTCATCGCTACCGCCGTTTCCAACGGCATCGCCGGTGCTTTCTCCGTAGCCGCATTCTCCTCATGTATCAAAATGTTTCCCACTTGTGGCCCATTACCGTGCGCTAAAATTACTTCATATTTCTGTGCCAACTCTGCCACAATCTCGCCCACAGACTCCGCCACTTTTTTCTGAGCTTCTGCAGTAGATTCCCCATTTTTTTGTAACGCGTTACCGCCTAGCGCCAAGACAATTCTTTTTTTCATGCTTTTATTATAGCACGAAAAACACTAGCGTTATAATAACTTTTTTAGCTGCGCCTTATATGCTTCTACCCCCGGCTGATCAAACGGATTCACCCCAAACAGTTTTGCACTCATCGCGCACGCCATCTCAAAGAAATAAATTAATTCACCAAATCCTTTTTCATCAAATGATGAAACCTTAACATTAAGCACCGGTATTCCACCAGCAGCATGTGCAACTTTAACCGCCTTTACCACTTTTTCGTTCATTTCATCAGTTGGAAAGTCAATAATTGTTTCCCATAGATTTCGTCTGCCGTCTTGCATAAATTGTCCTAGCGAGTGCAAATCTGTCGAGTATACCACACTAGCCGGCCATACCCCTTGCTTATTTTTACCTTCACTCTCCCCGAACAACTGTTTTAACCATTCGTTAAAATACGTTGTGCTTGGCTCAAAACTTGCAAACACCTCAGTATCGTAACCTTTTTGACCCAAAAGATACCGCATCCAGGCGTACTTCACGACAGGATTTTCATTCATCACCCCGGCATTCACGGCTAAATTTTCATCACTAAATGCAGCCGCCATCTCTGCCGCTCCCGCCAGTAATGTGTCCACGTCCACACCCGCCACACACAGCGGCAATAGTCCTACCGCCGATAGCACCGAGTATCTTCCACCAATATCATCTGGTACCACAAATCTTGTATAGCCCGCACTCACCGCCTCATCATGCAATGTTCCAGTCTTCGCATCTGTCGTTGCGTAGATTCTTTGCGCCGCTTCATCCGCACCGTATTTTTCAATGAGTTTCTGTTTGAATACCGCAAAAGCTCTTGCAGGCTCCAATGTCGTACCAGATTTCGATATCACATTAACTGTAAAATCTCTATCTCCCACTTGCCGCAAAGCCTTATTTAGCTCCCTTTCACTCAGGCAGTTCCCAGCATATACAATTTCTACATCGCTCTTATTGCCCAAAGCCTCAATAATTGCTCGGTGCCCCAAATACGATCCGCCAATTCCAATACACACCATCACCTCTGATTTTTCGGCAATTTCTTCGGCGCTTGCTTTAATTCTATTAAGCTCCTCCATATTAACCGCACGCGGCAAATCTATCCACCCACCCATAGGATCATTCCTTAGATTTCGAATAATCTCCACCGTTCTTTTTATGTCTACTTCTGGGCTAAAATTTACTTCAACCATGCTACCTCCATTTGCCTCTATTATACCAAAAATGTGCTATAATATACAGTATAGGCCCGAGTGGCGGAATTGGCAGACGCGCTAGCTTCAGGTGCTAGTGTCAGCAATGACGTGCAGGTTCAACCCCTGTCTCGGGCACCAATCCCTTTAGTGGGATTTTTTGTTTAGTGTCGTAATTTTATCAAACCGAATTGCTTCTGCTGCTACTCTTAAAGCCTTTTCAGAGCCATAGTGAGTTTGGTTTCCCGGAGCATCACAAAGCATATGCTGTGCATACGGAAAGCTCACCACCCGATCAATCTTAGCGTCGAACTTACCTATAGACGTTCCCGCCTTTGCTATTACTACATCGGTCATTGGCACCTCTAGCGCCTCCGCCATCTCTTCTGGCATAAAAGTCAACGAAAACAAGTCCCCGTCCGCTTCCCCAGCCAACCTACCATACGCAATTGAAGTATTGCCTTCTATCCAAAGCCTCTGGTTCAGCGGCTTCATCTTCGCCTTTCTTAGACTCGCCTCACACTCAACATATTTCTTTCGGTCAGACGTGTACATCTCACCTATAAACTCACCCTCACAGGTAGTCGTCATTACCGCTCTATTTACATCCGGAGACTTCAAACCGTGTTTCTCATCATAAGAAATCGTGTCACTAATATAATCCATCATTACCCAGCTAAGTAATCCGGTCTTCGTGTTCTCAGCCACCAAATAGTATTCTGCTCTCGCTCCCCAAAACACACTTGTATGTATCCGGAACATCGATACAATACCATAATATTTCTCTTTATCTGCCTCAAAAATCCCGGTACGAGCTGGCATAAAACCCTCCGGCATATATTTCTCAATCTGTTTTGGGTCCAAAATCTCAAAAAACATAAAAGTACAATACGGCTCCACCACAAACGGCATTTTATTTGCCTTCTTGGTGGCACTTTTTATAATTTTCCGTTGCAACCATACTGGCATTTTAGCTAGCTGAGTCTGTAAATAATGTGTCTTCCCCACCGCCATCGGGTCAACCAAGCGCTCTACCCCTTTTGCATACTGATTCACATTCATCTTGCTCACCTCCTTATCGTTTATAACGCATTCCATACCGCCGTTTGATCTGCAGCAATCAATTTTAATCTTGCTTCAATTTCTCGCTTACCTACTTCAATTGCTCTATTCAGCGCTAAATTGTCTTTCATTGGCTCAAAGAAATCGCACCACGCCCTATATTCAGCTCCATTTCTGACCGAAGTCGCCGTATAGCGCGGATAATTATCCAACGATTTATCCCCGGCTAAGTTTTTTACATACTCCCAATTATGAGTTAGCCATTCAAACACTTCCGCTTTTACTGCCGGGTTGCGATAAAGATAAATAAATAGATGGAATTGGTCTTGCGGTTTCACAATTTCCGGCTGCTCCAACAAACTCTTTACTTGGCTCAAAGCCTCATCGTCCTGCACTAACGTCATCGCAAATAAAAGGTCAAATTTAATTTCTGGGTCTGCAGTTTTCTTATACAACTCAACATATTCATTAATTTTTGTCGGTTCCAAAAACAACTTCGCATCAAGCACACAGCTTCTTATTTCTGCTGGTATTTTGGCTAAATCTTTATCATATCCTGCAGCCAGCTTGCGCATATTTTCCTGCATAGTCACGTCATCCGTAGATGCATAAAAATCTAGAGCCAACAATATCAGTCGCAATCTAATTATTGTGTCATCCTCATCTTTCTCAGTCCAAAGCCCCACCTCTGCAATTTTCTCCGCCAACAATTGTTTTATAAACCTCTTAAACTTCCGTTCCTCTTCCGATCCATGTTCGAAAAATATCTTAAGCCCCGACACAATCGACGCCAAGATTCCCCAAACCGCCGCGCTGGATTCTTTTTCAAATTTTTGTACCAATGGAATCAACGATGCACTTTGCACTAAATCAGTTTTCGCTAGCAGGTCACGATCAATCAAAAGCCTCAATTTTTCTTCAAGCCCCAGCTCATCAAAACGCTCCAACCTCTCCGCAAATTCTGCATCCGTCAGGTTTAACACATAGTGGCCACTCATGTCTTCGCGTATTTCTCGTAATGGCCAGCTTTCATCGCGCATCTCACCATCTAGCAAAAATCTCTTCTGCGAAAACTTCACAAAATCATCATCGCCAGTTATCACCGGGTATCCAGGCTTATCAATAAATGCGTGCATCATCTCACCAACATTAAACGTAGCGTACGGCATGAGTGCCGCCCACAAATCATCACCTACTGTATTACCATATTGAAACTTCTCGAAATAATCTTTTAACCCCCGACAAAACTCATTCCACCCCATTAGACGAATAATCATCAACATCAACCTAGCACCTTTTGCATACACGATTGCCGGATCAAATAATGTTGCAATTTCTTCTGGATTTTCCACATCCTGATGTACCGACTGCACCCCCTCATAACAATCACGTTTTAAGGCAGCTAGCGCATCACCACAGAAAAAGTTTTCAAAAATCTTAAACTCCGTATAAGCATTGTCCACTGCATAATATTCCATTATGCTTGCAAAAGACTCATTAAGCCACAAATCATCCCACCATTTCATTGTCACATGGTCACCATACCACTGATGCGATAATTCGTGCGCAACTGTTAACGCTACACTTTTTTTCGTATCCAGTGTCGCATTTTTCCCAGCCAAAAGCATCGACTCGCGATAGGTCACTAATCCCCAATTTTCCATTGCCCCCGCTTCAAAATCCGGCAGCGCCACTTGTTCCAATTTGTCCAGTGGATATTTTACACCAAAATTATCATCATAAAACTCTAAACTTCGGGCCGCTACCTCGTTTGCAAAATCTACCGTCTCAATATCTTGATTTAACGCTGCGTAAGTAGTAATCTCCACACCATGCGTATTTCTAATGGTCTTACCATGGAACTTACCAATCACAAACGCCAATAAATAAGTTGACATTTTTGGCGTCGGCTCAAAAACAAACGTCCCATTTTCCGCCTTAATTTTCTTCGTATTGGCTAACACCAAATCATCCGCCCCAGTCTCAATTGTAAGTTCAAATGCTGCCTTTGCCTCAGGCTCATCAATGCATGGAAACGCCTCCCTCGCATAATGACTCTCAAATTGAGTTGCCACAATAGTTTCCGTCTTACCATCATACTCATAAGTAGATAGATATGCCCCCTGCATATTCTCATTTAGGTTACCGTGATATTCAATCTCAACCACGCGCCCCCCATCCATCACATCAAAAACCGTTAAAACATCCCCCTCATGTTCAAACTTTGCATTAACACCATCAACTCTTACTGCATCAATTTCCAGATTCACTGCATGGAACTTAATTTTATCAGCTAGCGCCTCTCCATCTACCCTTACGCTTCCACCAATCGTCTTAGCATTTTTATCAATTTTAAGATTAAGTTGATATTTTTCTGGCACAAAATATTCTAGCAATCGTTCCATTTTATTCCTTTCAATTGATGTAAAATTAATGCAATTTTGCCGCTTCGGGCATTTTCGTTTCCTTCAAAATTGGCTCCAAATCCTTTTCTTCAAGTGTTTCATGTGCCAATAGTTCTTCTGCCAATTTATCCAAAACTTTTTTATTGGCCTTCAGCACTGCCTCAGCCCTTTGTGCTGCCTCATCAGAAAGCTTTTTCACTTCCGCATCAATTAACTCCGCCGTTTTCTCAGAATATGGTTTGCCGGTGGTGATGGTGTAGTAGCCAGTTTCTTCGCCTGGAAATACAATATTTCGCAAACTTGCGCCCATCCCCTCTTCCACAATCATAGATTTCGCAAGCTCAGCCACATTCCTAAGGTCAGAAGACGCTCCAGTCGTCACAGCATCCGTTCCGAAAATAATTTTCTCCGCCGTACGACCGCCCATAGCACGCGCCAGAATGTCTTTAAGTTCAAAGATATTCTTGTAGCTTCTATCTTCTGGCGGCAAAAACCAAGTTACGCCTCCAGTCTGTCCACGCGGAATAATCGTCACCTTGTGTACTGGGTCAGAATCAGGCAATACATGCCCCACAATTGCATGTCCAGCTTCATGATACGCAGTGATTTTACGTTCTTTGTCGTTCATAACTTTTGACTTTCGCTCAGGTCCAATCGCCACTCGCTCAAACGCCTCGGTAAGGTCATCGTTGGATATTGCTTTTCGCCCTTCACGCGCCGCCCGAATGGCTGCCTCGTTGGCAATATTTGCCAAATCTGCACCTGAAGAACCTGCCGTCTTCTTAGCTAACGATTCCAAGTCCACGTCACTCTCTACTGGTTTGCCCTTAAAGTGCACCTTTAGTATTTCCAACCGATCTTTTCTCTCCGGTAAAGTCACATTTACATGCCTATCAAATCGCCCAGGCCTCAGCAGAGCTTTATCCAACATATCCACACGGTTCGTTGCCGCCATCACAATCACACCAGAATCATTGTCAAATCCATCCATTTCTACCAGAATCTGATTCAAAGTCTGTTCATCTTCGCGCCCTGCACCACCCCTCGCATCTCGTTTATGAGCCACCGCATCAATCTCGTCAATAAATATAATCGACGGGGCATTTTTCTTAGCTTTCGAGAAGAGGTCACGCACTCTAGAAGCACCTACGCCCACAAACATTTCAGCAAATTCAGAACCAGAAATCGAGAAAAACGGCACATCAGCCTCACCGGCCACAGCCCGCGCCATTAAAGTCTTGCCGGTGCCCGGGTCGCCTGCAAGTAGTACACCACGTGGTATTTTTGCCCCCAGCTTCTCATATTTTTTCGGATTCTTTAGAAAATCTACAATCTCTGTCAAATCCTGTTTAGCCGCTTCATTGCCGGCCACATCATTAAAGGTTACTTTTTTCTTGTCTGGACCATAAAGCTGTGCGCGCGCCTTACCAAACGACATTGAAGAATTATTTGCCGCCGTTGCCTGACGCATCATCCAAGAAAAGAAAATCACAATTGCAATAATTGGCAATACCGTCAATGCTACATCCAACACAATCGCCCATACGTTCACATCGTCTTCATATTCAATCACAGGATAAGTCTCCACGCATTTTGTCAGCGCCGTACCTTCTAACCCATCGCAATGATTAATTAGACCCTGATCATACAACGTCCCTGACGGATCCTTGCGGGAAGTTTCCGTTGGCGTATCTTTACCTTTCAACGTAATATCTAGAGTATTACCCTTCAAAGTAATTTTTTTGATATCACCATTTGGATCGTTTGCCCGTGCAATCACCTCAGAAATTGGCACTTCAGTTTTCTTGGCCGCATCAGTGTTTAGATTCATTATAAGAAACGCGCCAAGACAAATCGCCAACACAAGAAACAATCCACTTCTGAACATATTGGAACGATTCATATTTACATTTCCCGGCACTCCCGGCACTTGGTTCGGTTTCTTTTCCGCCACTTTTTTATCTCCTTAATAAAACCATTCTATCATATTTTCAAAAACTGTGCTATAATATAACTATGGCTGGGTGTAGCACAGTTGGTAGCGCGCGACTTTTGGGAAGTCGAGGTCGCAGGTTCAAGTCCTGTCACCCAGACCATTTTTTTCGTTACTGGGTGTGGCGCAGTTGGTAGCGCGCAGCGTTCGGGACGCTGAGGTCGTCAGTTCAAGTCTGATCACCCAGACCACATCATTCCTGGGATTAGCGCAGTGGTAGCGCGCACGCCTGGGGGGCGTGAGGTCGCCAGTTCAAATCTGGTATCCCAGACCATTGATTATTACCCACTCACAGAGTGGTTTTTATATTCCCAATTTTTCGTCGCTCAAAGCATCCGCCGCAAACGGATTTTGGTAAGCATCCACCGCCTTAATTTCACCGTCCAATTTCTCTAAATATTCGTCCAGGTTTTCCTTCGTCAACATACTATTCTCATCAAAATCATACTCATCTTCATCTATTTCACTGTCGATTTCTTCTTCGTCCGGCAAAAAACCCGGCCGTGACCTATCCAAATAAATATCACCAGAATTATGATACACCGCCAACGACACTCCCGTTGTGGCAACTGCAATCATAATCGCCATCACACCCAAAATCACCAATCTTGCGCCCGCCGTTTTCATTATAACTTCCCCCTTAAATCTTTCACCAGCATCACTTGTTCCGTCATTAAACTCCGCATTTTCTTAACGTCATTCTCTACTATCTCACGCTTTTCTCGTACCCGCACTAGCTCATCATAAAACTTGCTGGGTTCATTTTTGCAATCCATCGCTACCAACCCCTCCAAACTCTTTTGATAAGTAATATAATCACTCACAAAATCCCCCCTTTTTAAAGCAAAATTACTCTGATTGTCAATTAGCCCAGTGTTCGATACATTATGCCCCACCAACCAAATATTTAATGGTGTTATAAAATCCGACAAAATTATCTCGTAATACCGCCCCAAATACACTCGCGTCCGCGAATCACTATGCTGCAGAGTCACTAATCTTGCCTTAATCGTCTCACAATTCTCAGCCACACTAGCTTGTTTCTCTTCGGAAATCGCCGATGCTCCAACGCAAGGTACCAAAAGCCCAATCATTCCACGGTCAATTACCGCAGCTAAAATCTTCTTCATGTCACCATTATATCACAGTTATTTACACATCAAAAACCCGCCTCGTGGCGGGTTTCTTCTATTCTACGATTACCTCTTCTTCGGTATCTTCGACTACCTCTTCATAAATCCCTAATGGATCAATCAATTCGTAATCGCTAATAATCTTGGCGCTATCTTCATCCGTAAAACCCGGCAAGCTAAAGCTCCATTCGCCATTTTCATCCTGCTCGAATATCACATTATTGGCCGTTGCTACGCCTTCAGAGACATTAGTTGGCATATATTTTACCCAATAAGCCACCATATCTTCGTCGCCAACGTACTTTGCAAAAACATTCGCATAAGCCACATCAAAGCCAAGCGAATTCACTGCCGCCGATTCTCGTAGCATCGCTAAGGCTTCTTCGCCGGTCAATTCTTCCGTTTCGGCTAGCGTCGCCGATAACTCACTATTCGTTTTTCTTAAATCTGCAATCTTCTTATCGTAGGCAGCAATATCGTTATTGCGCTGTATCATCATAAACGCACCAAATGCAATCCCAGCCACCGCAAGCACCGCACAACACACCATTGCTACTATCATTGTAGTATTTTTCTTCTTAGGAGCTTGCGTCTCTACCGCTACGTCTGCTGGAGCAAACTGCTCAACTGGCAATGGCTCGCTTAAAATCTCGTCCATCTGCTCAGACATCGTTGCAACTTCTACGGGTTCCGACATCATCGGGTCGGCTGGCGCCACTGGCTGTGTAGCTGGTTGTGCCGGCTGTACCGGCTGAACTGGTTGAACTGGTTGTGTAGTCTGAAATGGTTGCGTTGGCTGTGCCGGACGCATTGGCGGAACCGGCTGCGCAGGCCGCTGAGGTATTTGCGGCATAGCTTGATTTGGTTGCATAAAATATCTATTCTCCTTATGCTTATCATTATATCACATTTTTTGCCATCAAAAAATAATTTCTAACATTTTTTAATACTTTTAGCACCTAATCACGCTTCAGCATAACTGTAAAAGCCTCACTAGGAATATCTATTTTTCCAAACCGTTTCATTCGCGCTTTTCCACGTTTCTGCTTTTCCAGCAATTTAGCTTTTCTATCCCTATCACCAGTATGAATTTTTACCGTCACATCCTTACGGTATGCTCCAATCGTCTCACGCGCAATTATCCTCGCCCCAATCGCCGCCTGCAAAGCCACCTCGTAATTCTGTCTCGGTATTACTTCTTTCAGTTTTTTTGTCGTTTCTCTACCTATCGCATCCGCCTCTGTTCTATGACACATTATTGACAGCGCGTCAATTTTATGTCCACCCACCAAGAAATCTACCCTCACCAAATCTTCTGCCCGGTAACCATTTATCTCATAATTAAATGACGCATACCCGCTCGTTGCCGATTTCAACTGATCATAAAAATCTGTCAACAAATTAGCCATTGGTGCCTCAAAATCAATCACTGCCCTTTCCTCAATGTACGACAAATTCGTCTGATGACCACGCTTACTATTGATTAGGTTTAGCACATTGCCAATCATCTGCTTCGGCAAAATTATTTCCCCTTTCACCCATGGCTCCCGAATCTCCATAATCTCAGACATATCCGGCAAATCGGCCGCGGATTTTATCTCTATCACCTCACCGTTATTCATCACCACTTCGTAATTAGTGCTTGGATTCGTCACAATCAAATCCAGCTTAAACTCCCGCTCTAACCGCTCCCGAATAATATCCATGTGTAACAACCCCAAAAACCCAATCCGGAGCCCAAAGCCCAAAACTGGCGAATTCTCAGGTTCATACCGCAAAGCCGAATCCGACAGACTCAATTTTTCAATCGCCTCTTTTAGCTCCTTATATTGGTCGTTAGACACTGGGAAAAACCCTGCGTACACAAACGGCAACACTTCCTTGTACCCAGGCAAAGCTTCATTCGCTGGATTCTTCGTCAAAGTTACCGTATCCCCCACTCGCGCCTCACGCGTAGTCTTTAGGTTCGTTACAATATATCCAATCTGTCCTTCCGACAACTTTTCCCGCGGCGTCATCTTTGGCGTTAAAATACCCACCTCTAAGGCTTCACCCTTAGTTCCCGCCGCCATCATACCAATCTCCGCTTTTGCCGGTATCTCCCCCTCAAACACTCGCACATACAAAACCACCCCGCGATAATCATCAAAGTACGAATCAAAAATCAATGCGCGAGTGCTACCAGGCAAATCCGGTAGATTCCGTTCATTTCGAGCGAGCCCGAGTGAGTCTCTAGAAGCGCCCCGAGACGAGTCACGGTACTGAAATACCGGCGCAGTCTCGGCGGCGTTTCTAGAGGCTTGCCCGGCGCGAAGCGAGCTATGAACGGAGTCTACCGGATCTAACTCTATCACCGCATCCAATATTTTATCTACATTATATCCAGTTTTCCCACTCACCTCAATAATTTCATCCCTGCCACAACCAAGCAAATTCATTATCTGCGCCGCCACCCCCTCCACATCTGCCGCAGGCAAATCAATCTTATTAATTACCGGAATAATCTTTAGATCTTGTTCAATCGCAAGATATACATTGGCTAGAGTTTGCGCTTGTATACCCTGCGTCGCATCTACTACTAGCACTGCCATTTCCACCGCCTGTAATGACCGACTGACTTCGTACGAAAAATCTACATGCCCCGGCGTATCAATCAAATTTAAAGTAAAACCTTTCCATTGCATAGTTACCGGCGTCAGTTTTATCGTGATGCCTTTTTCGCGCTCCAGCTCCATCGAGTCTAATAGCTGCGCCTTCATCTCCCGCTTTTCTACCGTACCAGTCAGTTCCATCATGCGGTCCGCAATCGTAGACTTTCCGTGGTCAATATGTGCAATTATGCAAAAATTCCGGTTCTTATCCATTTTCTCTATTTATCCACGCCAATCATCGAAAGCGACAATCTGCCTTTATCAATTGCCACCAAGCGCACGCGCACCTTATCGCCCACGTGCAAGACCTCTTCTACACTCTTAAGCCTCTTACCTTCTACGATCTGCGAAATATGAAGCATTCCGTCCACCCCTGGCAAAATATTCACGAAAGCACCAAAATCTTTAATCGTTACCACGGTACCATTATAAATCTTCCCCACTTCCGGTTCTTCTACTAGCCCCTTAATCCAATCTACCGCTGCTTGAATCTTCGCCGCGTCCGTACCTGCTACCGTCACCAATCCGGTTTCTTCAATATTAATCTCGGCACCAGTCTCGGCTGTGATTTTATTGATAGTTTCTCCACCTTTACCAATAATTGTGCCAATCTTCTCCTTAGCCACCTGGATTTTTTCAATTCTTGGCGCATTGTCAGAAATCTTCGCACGTGGTTCACTAATTACAGAAGTAATGTGATCCAAAATAAACATTCTACCGTCATGGCTTTGCTTAATTGCCTTCTCCAAAATCTCCACCGGCAACCCATGCACTTTCATATCCATCTGCAAGGCCGTTACGCCTTCAGTTGTACCAGTTACCTTAAAGTCCATGTCACCAGCAAAATCTTCTGCATCCATCAAATCCGTCAATACGTATGCTTTATCAATATCTTCAGCTTCCACTGGCTGGCCTTTTGGCACGTCAACCATCAACCCCATCGCCACACCAGATACCGGGCGCTTCAAAGGCACGCCAGCATCCATAAGCGCCATACAAGACGAACAAGTCGCCGCCATCGATGTCGAACCATTTTGTGACATAATCTCCGTCACACTTCTAATCGCATATGGGAAATCTTCTTCCGATGGCAACACTGGAATCAAGGCTCGCTCCGCCAAATACCCATGCCCCACCTCACGACGCCCAGGCGACCCAATCCTACCACACTCACCCACTGTATAAGAAGGTGCGTTGTAATGGTGCATATAGCGACGCTTGCCATCCGTCACTTCCATTGTGTCCACTTCTTGTGCATACGACAACGGAGCCAACGTTACAATATTCATCGCCTGAGTTAGCCCACGAGTAAATAGTGACGACCCGTGCACGCGTGGCAATATACCAACTTGGCTAGATAGAGGTCTCACCTCAGTCAATTTTCGCCCATCCGGTCGTACGCCATCCTCAATAATCCCCCGCCTCACCTCAGCATGTGTGGCTAGCTCAAATGCTTGGTCATATTCAGCCTTCAAATTCTCATCATACCAAGTCTGTTTTTCTTCATCTGTTTCACCCTCACCGTGTTTCAAGGCCATTTCGGCATTCATCTGTTCCTGAAGCTCGCTTAGTTTCTCTGCACGCTCCAGCACATTACCACGCACTGCAAACCTCTCACCACCCCACTCTTTCACCTCGGCCAAAATCTCATCCTTCGGCAAAACCAATTCATACGGCAATTCTTCCGCCGCCACCTTTTCGCGTAGCTCACGCTGCAAATCTAACGCCGGCTGCACTTTTTCCACAGCCCAATGCATCGCCTCAATAATCGTGTCCTCTGGTACCTCGTTCGCACCAGCTTCCACCATCATCACCTTACCATCTTTGCAGGCCACCACGAGGTCCAGTGGCGACATTTCACGCTCTGTTGCATTTAGGAATCCCTTAAACTCGCCCCCAATGCGCCCAATTCTGATTCCGGCCACCGGCCCATCAAATGGCACACCGGCATTCATCAGCGCCGAGCTTGCCGCAATCATCGCCACGCAGTCTGGGCGGAAATTCGGATCCATCGAAAGCACCGTACATACCACTTGCACCTCTTGACGATACCCCTTCGGGAACAATGGGCGAATTGGCCTATCAATTAGCCGCCCCACTAGCACCGCCTCATCCGCCGGTTTACCCTCACGCTTAATAAACCGCGACGACGAAATCTTCCCAGCCGCATAGTATTATTCTTCATCATCAATCGACAATGGGAAAAAGTCTTGCACCACTGGTTTCTTGCTCACCACTACCGAGCCTAGCACCACCGTATCTCCGTAAGTCACCAGTACAGATGAAGTGGTTCTAAAACCTACCCTATTCACCTCTAACGTCAACTTACGCCCGAGCCATTCAGTCGAGACCTGCAAAGTCTGCTTACCGCTTGGGTTAATTATATCCATATTTTTCCTTTCCTCGGGAAAACTTCAGGTATAAACCGGCTTATTAAGTAAGCTTATATCTGCCGTCTTCCCATTATTAATATTTTTATCCATTATATCACATCACCACCCCAAAATCCACCTTTTCTCTCCCAATCCTTGACTTTTTAACATAAGTGTGATCTAATTAACAATAGGGGGTGATACGTTGATAAACGTAGTACACATAGACGTCCATTGTAACGATAATCGCGGAATTACCGCAGTGGACGTTAAATTAAAGTCGGTCGGTGACGACCAGGAGCAGAAGCTCAGTGGTCACGAACTGGTCGCCACAGTGTCTGTAGGATTTTTTAAAACCACAATCCTGACAGACATACCCGGCTCCACCCTTGAGGTGAAGCCGAACGAAACTCGCAAGGACATCGTTACACTGGTGATTTCCTTCAGCAAGGAAAATACCCTCACCATTAACGATATTGCGAATTTCATCACAGCCTTTCAGGAGGCCGTCAACGAGGTGAACTTGTTTGCCTCCTGCATCTAGCACCTTGCAAAAACCCGCCTCTAAGGGCGGGTTTTTCCTATTTCCTAAGTCCAAGTTTCTGAACAGTCTTCTTATACAGCTCAAAATTGGTTTTTTCCAGATACTTCAGCAATTTTTTACGCTTGCCTACCATCTGCATTAAACCTCTTTTAGCCATAAAGTCATGTTTATTATTCTTTACGTGCTCAGTCACCTCTTTGATGCGAGCCGTCAGAATAGCCACTTGTACTTCAGGAGAACCAACGTCGTTCTTATTACGAGCAACACTGGCAATAGCTTGTGTCTTATTCTCTTTTGTTATCATAACCTCTTCATTATATCACAGTTTTGTGGTATAATCAAGTCGTGGGCGCCTAAAAAGCGCCTCGTATTATTTTACAAGGAGGTTACTCTATGTCTACCGCCAAAATGTGTCCGTTCGTCTTAAGCCTTGACGCCATCATCAACCTCGAAGCTGTTTTTTCCAAACTTTCCACTGTCTACCGTGCTGCGCCCGACTCCGACCATAAGCAGTTTCGCCCGGAGTTCCACCTTCCCACCCAGTTATTCGTCCATGCCTACGGCGATTCTTCGGTCAACAACTACGGCCGCCCCGCCAACCTCGATTTCGTGAACAGGATCCTGGCGGACCACGTTTTCGAGCGCACATCCACCAATGATGGCGACATCTGTTACGGGCTCAAAAACCCCTTCATCCGTCTCGTTCACGACTCTGCCCATGGCATCGCGCGCGACCCCAGTCTGTATGGCGACCGATTCATCCCCACCCAGCTCGTCCTCGCCCATGCCGCTCGTTTGGCTAAGTTGGCAGCTAAGGATCAGGCCCCCAGTCAATCGTTCCCCAATCAGCAAGAAACCCTCAACCGGCTGAATGTCGTCATCGTCACCAGCTTCGGCGCCACTATTAGCGCTGCCCGCGCTGAGGGCTACCAGGTTTGGAATTATACCGAGCCCAAAGCGAGCGACACTGCATTGAGTCCCTACGAGTTCCTCTTGCTGAAACTTAGCCTCGTGGAATTCGACAACTCTACCGACCCGCCGGTTCCCAAGGTCTACCGTGGCATCTCCCTCAAGAAGTCTCCCCGCGGCGCCAAAAATGCCCCCGTCCCGCCGCCTTACGCCGAAGAAGCCCCTGGCTGGCCCACCCTCGACTAAACCTCCTGCACCTTTAGCCCCTGCTTTACGCGGGGGCTTTTTAATGTTATAATCACAAAATGAATCCTGAAGACCAAATTATTCTTATTGATAAACCAGCCGGTATCTCTAGTTTTGGTGTAGTAGCCAAAATCCGTGGCTATCTACGCGCAAAATACGGTCACAAAGTCAAAGTTGGCCACACTGGTACCCTGGACCCTTTCGCTACTGGTCTTCTCATCATTCTCACCGGCAAAAACACCAAAAAATCCGACGAGTTTTTGAAGAAAGACAAAGTTTACGAAGCCACCCTAAACCTCGGCTTTGTTTCCACCACCGGCGACCCCGAAGGTGAAATTACGGAATATAAAACAGCGGAAGATGTGCTTCCATGGATTCAAGAATGTCCAAGCGACGGGCCTCCGGAGCCTGGCAAGGCGAGGATGAGCGCGCCTCGCCCGTGCCGACGGGCCGAGGCGACGCAGCCCGAGCTGGACGTTATTGAATCCACAATTCAAAGTTTCATCGGCAAAATTAAACAAAAAGTCCCCACCTTCAGCGCCGTAAAAATCAATGGCGAACGCGCCTACAAGCTCGCTCGAGCCGGCAAAGATTTTGAAACCCCAGAAAGAGAAGTCACCATTTATAATATTGAAGTCTTAAACTACAACTACCCAGAGCTCAAAATTCGTTGCCATGTCAGCTCTGGCACCTACATCCGTACTCTCGCCGAAGACATCGGCAAAAAACTCGGCACTGGCGCCTACCTTACTGCTTTGCGTCGCCTCAAGATTGCCGCTTACGACGTCAAAGACGCCAAGAATCTCACAGATTTCACTTCTTCTCACCAGAATTAATGTTTTTATGCTATACTTAAACTATGTTAGTCTATGCTTCGCGTCTCACTGGCACTCCAGTTCTTAGTATGCAATCAGCCTCTCGCATTGGGCAAATCTACAGCCCCATTGTCGACCCAGACACTTTAACGATTATTGCTTTTTACCTCATCGGCCACCAAATTTCTCGTGACACCAACATTCTAGACACTAAATCCATCCGCGAGTATTCCCGCTACGGCATGGTCATAGATTCTATTGATGAGCTTGTCAGCAAAACCGACGTCGTCAAAATTAGCAAAATTATCGACCTTAATTTCTCACTTCCTGGTCTCAAAGTCGAAACCAAAAAGGGTTCCAAACTCGGACGCATCGCAGACTACACCATTTCTTCCGAAGATTACATTCTTCAGCAAATCATCGTTAAGCGCCCCATCTTCAAAAGTTTTCTAGACTCTGAGCTTATTATTCCTCGCAAAGAAATCATCGAAGTTACCAATGAAAAAATCATCGTCAAGGACGAAGAAAAGGTCATTAGAGAACGCGCTGCCAACGAGGATTTTATCCCCAACTTCGTCAATCCTTTTCGTAAGACCGAACCAGTTCGCTCACCAGCGCATACGAAAACCCTTGCCGACAAAGATACTGAATAAGTTTATCCTCGTCATACCTTCCCCATTTTTTGGCAATCATTTTTCGTATTTCGTCAGCATCATCTCGCTCAGATTTCTCTAGGACTTCCTCAATTAACTGGCTACTCACACCTTTCTGTTTTAGCTCTAAGGCAAGCCGCTTTCTAGAAATCCCTTTTTTTACAAACCGATTTTCTACATAATATTCCGCAAACTTTCGATCATCCACATACCCCCGCTCTGTTAAGCGCGTCACCACAACGTCCGCAAAATCCGTTTGCTTCCGAAACAAATAATCGCGAAGTTCTTTTCTGGAGCGCGGGCGTATCAACACCCACTCTAACGCACGTTGGTAGATTTTACCCAGTTCCGACGCTTTTTTTAGTTCTAAAAGCTCCGCTTCCGAGACTACGCGCCCAATCTTCACCCCCAAATCTACCACTTGCGCCACGTCAAGCGAAAACGCGTATTTGTCATTCACGAAGACATTAACGCGATTTTCGTTTCTTACCCCCTGTTTCAAATCTGTGATTTTCAGTTCGCTCACTGCGCCGCTTTCTCGCGCACCTGCTTTTCAATCTCAGCCATCAATTCTGGCTTTTCCTTAAACAACTTTTTCACCGCCTCGCGGCCCTGCCCAAGCGTTTCACCGTTATATTTTATAAACGCACCGGCCTTTTCCAAAATGCCATACTGCACCCCCAAATCCAATACGTCACCAGTTTTAGATACACCCTCGTTATACATAATATCAAATTCTGCCGTCCTAAATGGTGCCGCAATTTTATTCTTCACTACCTTAATCTTGGTACGGTTACCAGCAATGTTATCACCGTCTTTAATCTGGCCAATCCTCCGAATATCCACCCGCACGCTCGCATAAAACTTCAGAGCATTACCACCGGTTGTAGTTTCTGGATTGCCAAACATTACTCCAATCTTCATCCTAATCTGATTGATAAATATCACCGTTGCTCGCGACTTAGAAATAATACCAGTAAGTTTACGCATCGCCTGCGACATTAGACGCGCCTGCAGACCCATCTGTGCATCGCCCATATCGCCATCAATTTCCGCCTGAGGCACCAAAGCCGCCACCGAATCTACCACAATCAAATCTACTGCGTTTGAGCGTACCAAGGTCTCACAAATCTCTAGCGCTTGCTCACCGTTGTCTGGCTGCGAAATTAAAAGATTCGCCGTATCTACACCAATTCTTTTCGCATAAGCCGGGTCCAAAGCATGCTCAGCATCAATAAATGCCGCCTGCCCACCTTGTTTTTGAATTTCCGCAATCGCATGCAGCGCCAACGTAGTCTTACCAGAAGATTCAGGCCCATAGATTTCAATAATTCTACCCTTTGGCCAACCACCCCCAAGCGCCAAATCAAGTGCTAGCGACCCAGAAGGCAACAGCTCCACATCCATTTTTGGCGCTTCGCCGAGTTTCATAATTGAACCATCACCAAACTGCTTCGTAATTTGTGCCATCGCCAATTTCAGGGCTTCACTTTTTCCGTCATTTTTAGTATTTTCTTCCACCGCATCTTTTTTCGCCATAGTATTACCTTTCTTCTATCATACTATTATACCTTATTTTACTTAAAAGTAGGCTTAATTTTTATACATTCACCCACTTCTGCGCCGTTTCTACCACACCTCTTTTTTATAATCAACTCCCAACCTGCCCAATTTTAGGTAGGGGGTTGAAAACCATACCCGCATATGTTATAATACCCATCTTTATGGTATAATTATCCTATGATTATTAGAGAAAACATTCCTTTAGCTAGTCTTACCACCATGCGTCTTGGTGGCCCTGCTCGCTATGTCATCGAGATTGAGTCCGAAAGCGACATTGAGCCAGCCTTTGATTTTGCACGCTCGCATAATCTTCCATTCTTTATCTTGGGTGGTGGCGCCAACACTATCGCGCACGACGAAGGTTTTAATGGTGTCATCATCAAAAACGCCATGCAAAGCATAGAAATTCTAGAGGGCGCAGAAGAGACAAAAGGTCAAAAAGACCCTTTCGAAAGGCCTCTATGGACGGGTGACGGAGCTGGGGAAACCCCCGCTCGAGCCCAGTCGAGAGTGAGGGAAGCTGCGACGGCAGGACCCGTCCAAATTGCCATCATGGGTGGCACTATTTGGGACGATGCCGTCGCTTTCGCTTGCGCGCACGGTCTCACCGGCATCGAAGCTTTAAGTAAAATCCCTGGCCTTGCCGGCGCCGCTCCCGTTCAAAATATCGGTGCCTACGGCCAAGATATTTCCGACACTTTTATTTCCGCCCGCGTTTACGACACTAAAACTCACGAGTTCAAAATACTTTCCGCCACCGATTTTCATTTTTCCTACCGCCATTCTATCATGAACACCACCGAGCAAAATCGCTATTTTGTTATTTCCGTCACTTTCAGCCTCCACCACGGTCAAATGTCCCGTCCTTTTTATAATTCTGTCGAATCCTACATCGCAGCACATAACATTACAGATTTTTCCCCAGCCAGTATCCGCCAGATTGTCTCCGACATTCGCGCCGACAAACTCCCCGACCCTACCACAAAACCCAGTGCCGGTTCATTCTTCAAAAATATCTACCTCACCGAAGAAGAGGCCGCCGTCGCCGAATCTAAAGGATATCCAGTTTATCGTGGCCACGACGGCCTCAAGATTAACTCCGGTTGGCTTATTGAATCTTGTGGGCTAAAAGGCCAGCTCCTCCACGGTTTTCGCATCAATCCCAAATCTGCCCTCGTCCTCATCAACGAATCTGCCACATCCTATAACGACCTCGTCGCAGCCCGCACCGAAATTATCAACCAAGTCAAAGCCAAATTTGGCTACACATTAGAACAGGAGCCCATCGAATTATGAAATCATTAAACGGTTCAGAATTAGCTAGCTTCATTAAAGAACGCCAAGCTTATCAAGTTGCTGCCCTTAACCATAAACCCACACTTTTAATCATTCGTGACAGCAACAATCCCGTCATTACCAAATACGTCAACCTTAAAATCAACTACGGCAACGACATTGGGGTCACCGTTATTGACCACCTCGCCACATCCAACGATGATATTAAAACCACCATTCTCGCTGCCAACCAAGACCCCGCAATTCATGGCATTATTTTGCAACTCCCTTTGCAGGACAAAACCGCAACAGATACATTAACCAATCTTATCGCCCCCACCAAGGATGTCGATGGTTTGTCTACTAGTGGTGTCTATGATTCCGCTACTGCCACTGCTATTTTATGGCTCCTTGCCGGTTATGACATTAAATTAGAAACTGCCAAAATCGCCATTGTTGGCCGTGGTAAGCTAGTTGGCGCCCCACTTTTCCGGATGTTTTCCGCCTCAAATTATCAAGTAGAACTCTTCCATCATGGTTCAGACTTGACAAAACTTAAGCAATTTGATATAATCATTACAGCAACGGGCGTACCGGGGCTTATTACAAACGCCCACATTTCTCCAGGTGCCACCATTATAGACGCTGGCACTGCTTCCGAAAAAGGCATTCTAAAAGGCGATATCGCCGACGAAGTGCGCACTCGCACTGATCTTTATGCCATCACCCCCAAAATTGGTGGTGTTGGCCCACTCACAGTTACTTGTCTTTTTGACCACGTTATTCAGGCCGCTGAAAATCTATAACGTTCTACGTGGCCCAACATGAGTTGGATCAATCCCGCCAGCTCGCAACGTATTTATTTGTCTTACCGCATCAGGGTTGCGCGCCTTAAATTGTGCCAGCAGAGTCGGATTATTTATCAACTGGTCCGAGGCTTTTATTAATGCAGTCTGGTGTGCCGGATTAGCACTATTTACTAGAGCATTTATCGTGCTCGCATCCATCTGCGCCAACTGATCGCCCGTAATATTGAGCTGGGGCTTCGATAGAAGCGCTTCGTTAAATTGTGGCAATCCCGTACCTCTTACCCTAGATACCCCTGTTAGTAGTACATCCGCATCTACATTCTTAAACATATTTGGTACAGACTGACTATTACTGAATATTGGCTGCCCCATATCCTGAGTCGGCACTGCACCTAGTGGCGGCACTGTACTGTCAAATGTTGTTCCGCCTCCACCGCCAACAGGTGCACCACCAGTAGGCGCGCTACCAGTAGGTGCACTACCAGTAGGCGTGCCACCAGAACCTCCGCCACTTGGCGCATTTCCAGTTGGATTACCGTCGCTCGGGCTACCGTCACCAGGATTATTAGGATTATTCCCGCCGCCATTATTACTATTGTTCCCCCATACTAATACCTTTCTGCCAGCCTTCTTACGTAGATCATCGATAATCTTTCTACTCTCTTTATCGATTTTGTTCATTCTATCCTTATCACCAATCAAGTCGTCAGAAGCACTAACCAATGCAGCTCTACCTTCGTCCGTCGTCTCAAGCCCAGCAATCACGCTAGGCACCACTTTGGTAAGTTGATCGCTAGAAATGCTTAAGTCTCCACGCTTTTTGATCATGTCTACCATAGCATCCACCGCACTCTGCTCTTTCACCATCGTCAAGCCTTGCATCAAATCAGGCGTACTAATCATATTAAAATCAGTATTCTTCTGAATTTTAGCAATCTGGCCAATAGTCTTGTCTGTAATTCCATTAAAGAACTCCGCCGCACCTTTGCCCTGCATATATTGTTGTAGACGCGTCATTTTTACTTCCTTACCATCTCGCATTAACGGCTGCCCATTATCGTCCCTCACCGTCTCCATCTCAGTCATAAATTTAAGCATCGAAAGCCCGGCACCTTTTTTACCCCACGCCTTAGCCAACTTCTCCGGAGAACTTGCAAATGCCGACCTCACATCCATATCTGCTTCTGGATTGCTGGCAAGCGCCTTAGCAACGTCATTGTTCATCATCACAGAATACATATCGTTCTCCAAACCTTTAGATGTCATAGCTTGCGTCAACGCAATAAAGCGCTGTGCGCCACCCTTCTGCCTAAGCATCTCGGAAACATTTTGCGCATTAAGCTGCATTTTACCGTCCGCACCTTGCGTAAACCCAGCCGCCGCCATCAACTGGGCATTAGTATAAGTGCCATACATGTCAGCAGAGTTCCTAAGTTCTTGTGCCTTAAATGAGGCTAGCGCTCGCGCATCTGCCAACTCACGGTTAATCTCCGCCACACCAACTCGCTGTTGAGCATTGGTCATTTCTACAGTATTCCTCGCCATAGCATTCAAAGTATCAACACTAAGTTTTGGCGCACCAGCATTAGCCCGTGCCCGCTGCTCCATCACATTATTACCTGCCGTATCGCGCTCAAAACTAAAGTCAGCCCTTGCAACTCTAGCCATCTCAGCTGCACGCCCTTCTTGTGTAGCCAATCTACCACGTGCATCTTGCCGCGCGGCTTCTTGCTCATTATCTCGCGCCCGACGCGCCGCTGCCGCCGTACGACTTTTACGCACCTCTTCATAGGCCCTAGCCTCACCCAATCTGGCATCCTGCGCCGCGTCATCCCGCGCTCGCTGCGCATTCACTACATCTAGTCTGCTATTATCACGTTCATTTTCAGCCGTATTCCGTGCCATTTCCGCTTGCATTCGTCGCCTACCCTGCAAACGGTCAAGCCCAGTCGCCCGTCCAAATTTACTTCCAGCCAAATTATTGCGCATCTTACCCCGCCAACTAGTATCCTGCTCCCATGCATTAGTCTCACTATTCCAGCGCATACCAGACAGTCTCATATTGCGCCGCTCCGCCGCCTTTTGCTGTGCCATCTGAAATGCCTCGCTGCGCCTTAAACCGCCAGCCGCGCCTGAACCCAAACGATTCCCAAAGTTAGAAATCCTTGTCCCCAAGTTACCCAACCCCGCCATTGAGCTCCTGAGCATCATTGGAATAAAGAATATCGGCACAATCCCCACCAACATTGCTGCAATCCCGCTTGCAAAATTATTATTCGCAAAACCTGTAGATAGCAACAACCTAGATACATAATCTCCACCTGCCACCAGCAATCCACAAATTGGATACACCACAAGTAGTGCTTCCATCACCTTCACCCACTTGTCAAACATCTTCTTGGTGTTTGGTAAAAGATAACACGCAAAGGCTAGTGGTGAAATCACCACCATTACCACCACCGCCGCCTGTCTCGCCGACAGAATAATAAACAAGAAGAAAATCCCTATCACCACACTCAGTAGCGTTGGTAATAGCGCAAGTAGTGTTGCTACCGAAAACACCCCCGCGGCCGACGCAACCCAGCCTAAGCCACCGGCCAAAGCCACCGTCGTCAAAGTTGACCCTACTGACGACCCCAAATTAAAACTACTATCAATCTCATTTACTGGTAGATTTTCAAACAAACTCTGCAACCCATTACCAGCAATATTTGACACATCAACCAATATCAAACAGATATAATACGACAAATTCATTAAAATTGCCACCAAAATGATTTTCGGCAACAACCTTTTAATGCCATAGTTGTCAATTCCGTACCCAGTTAATTGCGAAATAATCACCAGCAAAAACAACACAATCAGCAGCACATTCGCAATCCCTTGGAATATATCCCAGCCTTGCTTAGTACCGCCCCCACCGTTATTACTAAACAACTGTGGTTCAATCGCAAGATTTGGCTTTACTGTATTATTGTATAGTCCCTCTGCCGCACCACTCAACATCTTCATAATCGGACAAAGCACCCAACCCAGCGAACCAGCCGCATCCTTACAGCTCGTCTCATCAAGCTCATCCGCAGAGCCGTCCATAGCGTCTTCATCAATGATCTGATTTGGCACCACTTCGTCAATTTGATCAAGTATCGCACTAATATCTGTCTCGTTCATCCGCTCCACTATCCAATCAAGCGACAAATTAGAACTATCAAAAACCGCCAAGTAACCCAACCCACCCACTTTAGTTGCTCCAGTATAGAGTTGCTTATTTGTTTCACTCACATAGCAAGAATCATCCACTGCGCCGTTTCTTTTTACTCTCACTTTTTTCCAATTACTACCGCTAAACAAGGCTTCTTCGCCACACGCAAACCGTACATAACTACCATTACCAATATATCTAGTATAGACGTTAAAGACGTCCGCATCAGTTAAACCTCTGTTCGTTACTCCAGTTAAACCCGTCATCATCTGATCTTCGCTGCTATGCTCAAACTGAGTGTTCATCGCCAACACACTGTCAGCCTCAGTATCGGTCGTCTCATTCAGTGTTATTGAGAGCCCACCATTAGCATTAATAATGAACGGTTGATTTACATAATCATCTATTACGTCCGTTATTTGTTTAGTTAATTCTTCCCACGTACACGCTCCATTGCCACAATTCGCTGATATCAACGCCGTTCCATTATTACCAAACGAACTGGCTCCGCTTCGTAGGCTTAGCTGTAGCCTATTATTATCATAAGCACTTACTGCTATAACTACACCTTGTTCACCGGCATTTCCAGTCACTGCAAATGGCCCCCGTGGCGATTCCAAGTCCACCTTACCATCTTCCGTCAAATTCACACAGACATTATTGGAATGGTATTCTATTGCATCACCATTCGCATTCACATAAGCAGTACTTTTATACGCGATATCAAAGCATCGCTGCTCCGTTGCCGCTACCTGCTCATACCCAAGATTATTGAGCAGCCTCACTGCATTAGTATAATCTGGCGTCATGCCAGACCCCTGTGCCACCCAACTCGTATAATAATTTCCTATATTGATAAGTCCTGTCCAATTGTCGTTCCCCAAAATCAAATCTCGACAAGTAATGCTCGGACTCGCCTCGGCTGTCCCATTAAACACCGTATTTGGCATCGGCACCGTCATATTTACATCGGAAAACAATGCGTCAAGCTTGCTCGCCGTATCGGACGAACTCACTATTGCATCCTCCAAAAAAACCGTCTCGCGCAGTGCACCAAAACAGCTTCTTGCATTATTTGCTACTATTTTGTCTAAAGTTGCGTCGGCGCCAACCCTATAAGTATAAGCCGAAACTTCCGTACTAATCCCTAGACAACTCAGCGCCCATATAATTATTCCCAACAAAATCCCCCAGCGCCTTTTCACGCCACCGTCAACTTTCTTAGCCTGCGAGCTAACCTCAGAATCATTGTATGACGGATTCATACAACCATTATATCATAAGCATCATCAAAAAGTTAAAATATCACCAAAAAACGAGCTGGCGTAAATACCAGCTCGTTTTCTTGACCCACCGTGAAGCGGTCAACTATTTCATTAACTTTTTGCGACTAGCGATAAAATATCCACCTGCAGTTACCAAGCTACCTGCACCTAGTGCCACGCCCGCTACTTCTGCTGGACCAGTATTTTCGATCCTATCAGTAGTTTCTTCGGTCTTTGATTTACAGTTTTCAGTCTGCTTCACCATCACAGATGCATCATCTTTGCCGGTTACCGTTGAGTTTACCGTTACGTTTGCCCAGTTTACTAACTGATTATTGCCACAAGCCAAAGTCTTATTTACAACTTTAGCCTTAAAGCGTACAAACGCGTTGCCAGTTGGTACATAGCTACCGATATTAATACCAGAAGTTGTTACCGTATCCTGGTCAACCTTCAAACCACTTTGGAAAACTGAGTTGTAAAGAATAGTAGAACCTTTCACGTACTCCATATTAGTTGGCAAAATATCGCGAATCATCACGTTGTCAACTTGTTTGTCAGTCAAGTTCTTATATTCAATCTGATATTCTACTTCGTCGCCAACTTTTGCGTTTACCGACTCTACGAATTCATCGTGAGTACCGGCCATCCGCACCGTCTTAGACAATTTAGAAGTGACAGATTTATGGATTTTAAGTTCAATCGTTACTTCACCATCATAGTTGTAGCAACCTGGTACTTCGCCGTCCATTGTAGTGTAACCAAGCTGAGCGCCGCTAGATACTACTACTTCGTCAGGTAGGTTAAAGGTACCCTGAGTATTAGTATATTTAGCAGAACCTAGTACGTACTCTACATAAAAGTTATCGTCAGAAGTCAATTTAACTTCATCCCAATAACGATTTGGCGTAGCATTGTTTGCCGAAATGTAACCAATAATGGTTTGGGTTTTACTTACCGTAGTTGGTAGCGAAATGTTCGCTTTCACACCCTTTGCAATTGCATTGGTGCCAAGCGGACTGTTATTATGTACGTAGACACTAATTTTGATAGTATCACCGTCTTTTACATTAATTTCATCGGAGTTCCAAACCGTAGTATTTGAAGCCGCATTCTTAGCGCTCACAAAATTACGCTCGTCACCGATTTTACCATTGGTAATAGAGTTAAACGTAATGGTGTCACCCAACACACCAGCATTAATCTGCTCAAGTGTATAGGTGTTACGACCATTCGCAGAATCACCCCAAGCCAAAACCTTAGCCGGAGCAAATGATGCGCCCGCCACAATCAACGCGGCAGTTGCACCAAGAATAGTTTTATAAACTTTATTCATAGTATTCCTTTCATAAATTAATAATTGATTGCAACTCAAATTAACATTCCATCGCTAGCCGAATTGTTAATTTGCGTCCACAACCGAATCGTCTCAACCTTCAATGTCTTGTTTTTTGGGTGTCCCGGCGGTTTTTAAGCCGCCGGGCTCTTTGCTAAGGTACATACACCCGTCTATGTCATCAGAGTGGAGGTCCCCCCCAGGACTCTTCCGCTCCGCCGGCTTTGTTAGAAGTCGTATTTTTAACACCGGTATCCTGTACAGATCCGGTGACTTCCCCTGACACTTTTGAGGCGGTGTCAGTTCCGCCATGACCGGTACCGGCAACAGCATTGCCGTCCACTGTGTCGCCATCGGACGTCGGCGTCGTAACGATATTCTGTTCACCCACGTCACGGGTAATCTTGTTCGTTTTCGTCAAGCTATCCGTCTCTTTTGTGAGATCGCGGATAGTTTTATCGAACTCCGAATTCGCCGAGATTTCCGCCGTGGAATGTCCCGTGGTGCTCCCCGTAAACGGGTCGTTGTTAATTGTGGGGTTATCATTTACATGAGTGATCCCCTCTTTAACATTTTTTGGGTCATTTCCACTTTTGCCGCCAGTCGAACCGCCAGTAGACTTGCCGCCAGTCGAACCGCCATTCCCGCCAGTCGAACCGCCATTCCCGCCAGTCGAAGCCCGCGGGTTAGCTTTCGGCGTTACACCGAGCTTCTTAGCCATGTTCGTCGGCTGGCCACCACAGTCGTCACGGAACAGCATCGTAACCACCGTGTCACCATTCTTAATACGGTTTTTCACTACGAAAACCACTCCGCTGTGATTGAGCGACGTCATGACGGTTACGTTCGGAATACCGTCCACAGTATGACCGGCCATAAACATCTGGTCATCCAGGCCAGACGCATAGTATTCCAGGTACACCTCGTCGCCATCCTCAACGGCCCCGACAAAAGCTGCGAGCGTGGCATAATAACCTTCCTGGTCATAGCACCACTCGTCAACCTTGCCGTTAATGAGTTCCATCCGAGCATCCGGGTGATCCTTCAGCTCAGTGGAAAACTGACCAAGGTAGTCGGACCCCATATAGGCATCCCATGTCGCCATCCAAGAGGCTCCAAGCGCCGGATCCTTCCCCATGCGCTCCACTACCTTCGCCAGGTACTCCTCGGTGGTTACGAGCTTGATGAGCTCCTTCGGCTCCTTGGCGATGTCCGTCATCCGAATTTCGCCGGCCTGAACCTTCTCCAACAGGATCTGGTCCAGGATGGAGGTGCCGAAGTTATCGTCATCTTCCTCGATATCGTTCTGCTCGACTACCTCATGGTAGAAAAACACATCCCACATCTCGGGCGCCGGCTCTTCCGTCGCCTCAATCTGGGTAGTCTCCACCACTTCGGCTACAGCCGCCACTTCTTCCTCTACTGCTTCCACCCGGCTGGTGAGTTTCTTGATCTCAGCTAAAATTTGCTGAAGAATTTCCGTAAGCGTCGGCGTCTCGGCCTGGATGTCTTCGGTCCTCTCGGTAGCCGGCGCCTTCTTGGCACTGCCAAAAATCGCCGTAGCCCACTGAGAAACCCAGCGCTCCTCGTCGGTCTTAGTGGCCTTTTCGGACCCAACCGACTCAGTAGACGACGCGGTATTAACCGGTGTAGCTTCCGCCACGGGCGTTCTCACGGCACCAATCAGCACCAAGAGAAACAGGATTCCGGCTATCGCCGCCACAATAATACCACTTATACGGTATTTCTTGTGCGACTCGCCATTCTTCTTACGCCGCTCTGCATGATAGAAGAGCAACACCGTGCCCATGTATCCTAGGAAGGCGATAAACGCCAACCAATTGGAGTACCGAACAATACCGGTCAACACTGGGATATCCACCAGGTTAGCCAGGCTTCCTGCCGGACCACCCGCCACCAAGGCGAACATGAGGTCAAGGAGAGCAAACGAAATTGCCTCTTTCCACTCTGTTCCGCCGGTTTTTTTGTTTCCCCACCAGATAAAAAGACCAACAAACGCCGTGGCCATCACTCCGTAGAGGAACAAACACCACCAGGTGTCCTCGAGGATGGACGCCAGAAAGCTCACCAGCGCCACCGCAAGCGCCACGCCGCCACCTTCAATCAGCAGCCGCTTGGCAATCTTGCCATCCTTTTTGAACCACTTGGTCCCCTCAAGCTGCATGCTCGCAGCATTGATAAGGAGGAATACTGTCACAAAAACAACAATCGATGACAACAATTTCATTTTTGCCACCTTCCTTTCATAATATTCGGGGGCCAAGCCCCCATTTTTTTGGGGGGGATTGACATAGACTTTATTTTAACAGGTCTCATTGAAACCTGAGATGATTCGGTTGTTAATGGTCTTCGTTGTCTTACCAACTATAAAACTCAGACTACTTTCATTATAGCACACATACTCAATTTTGTCAATAGCATTACCATAATATTGCGCTTATGGCTAAAACATAGAATAAATATCTCCGGCCATAGAAAAACCCAGCGTTGCCGCTGGGCCTTTCTAAGGTGCGGGGGAGAAAGGGGGATTAAGTGGCGGCGGAATTGCCGTCACTGGGGGAAAGCGATATCTCTTTGTAGGTACCGTCTTGCTGCGGTACCACAAACGCCAGGCGGACCTTGTCCAGATCCGCCAGAGTCGAGCGCATCTGCGCTTCCACACGCGTCTTTGCGTACTCGGTTTTGCCATTCTGGATATAAGCGTACATCCGGACAAATTCGTCATCGTCCGGATCCGGGGTTAAAGCGGTGTCTGCCTTGACCAGGACGCCCTTTGCCTCATCGGCCAAGGACTCCAGGTTGGACGCAAATGCGAAAAGCTGCGCCCTAACCTCTGCGGTGATAATCGGCACGCCGTCCGTGCCGAACTTCTTTGTGTACTGCTCGATATGCTCGAGTAAGCACTTACGCGCCTGCTCTTTGTCTTCCAGCCCCCAGTTGAAGGGGTTGGACGGATCCACTGCAGCACGCGCCGCCACCGCGTCATAATCTTTCCTACTCATAAAATAATCCTCCTTGTAAAAAATCAGTTTTGAGTCCCCAAACTCCCAACCTATCCCCATTATAGCACACTTTTCTAAAAATGTCAATAGTAAAACCACATTTATCTATAATCCGAAACTATTGTCATTTCTCTTCATCTAGTGTATAATAATACTGCAAGTCCATGGTGGGATTAGCTCAGATGGTTAGAGCGTCTGTTTGTGGTCCAGAAGGTCGTCGGTTCGATCCCGATATCCCACCCCAGTATGACTTGCCGCTGCGGGTATAGTACAGCGGCTAGTATATCAGTTTTCCAAACTGAGGATTGGAGTTCGACCCTCCATACCCGCACCAGTAAATTAAACCCCTCAAGGGTTTATTTTTATTTTGGCAACAACAAAAACGCCACTGTTCCTGCCGCCGCCCCAAGAATAATCGTAATGATAATCGTCACAATTAGCCCCACGCGCGAATCTTTTTCTGGCTTTTCAATAATCGTCACCGTGCCCTTTGGTTCCTCTTTTGGTACCACCGCCTGACGCACCGGATAAGCATTTCTAGACAGGGGGCGTTTTTCAACCTTTTCAGTGTTCACGAACGGACGCCTTGGAATCTGCATTTTCTCTTTGGCCACCTGCTTGCGTGCTTTTTCTATGGTTTCTTTCTCTAGAGCCGCATTTTTTGCCTTACTGGCCTTCACCTTACCAAGCATCGTCATCCGCGCACCAACCTTCTTAGACTTCGCCTGCTTCACTACCTCGCGCTTCTCACTTAGTGGTCGTTTCTCCACCTTGGTTTTTACAAACTTATCAGAATAATCTTCGATTTCGCCCAGCCTCAGCCCTCTTTCATCCGACTCTCTCTCCTCAAAAATCTCCGACATCTCAAACTCAACCGCCGGCTCCTCCACTGGAGCCTCTATCTTGGCTGGCTTTCTTTTAGCGACTTTTACATTTTTTATATCAGTCGTCTTCGGGACAAAATCGATGTATTTCTTATTCATGACCGCACTCTTTTAGCTATCTCGATTATATCAATAAATTCGCTAAGTATCAAGGAGGAACCCCCCATTAAAACCCCATTTATGCCAGGCACAGTTAAATACGCGCCCGCATTAGATGGATTTACGCTTCCGCCAAACAGCACCGGCACTGCCTCTGCCACCTTCTTATCATATAATTCACCCAGCGTTTCCCGAATAATTTTCACAGCATCCGCTACGTCATCTGGCGCCGCCAATTTGGCCCCCTTAACCGACGAAATCGCCCACACCGGCTCATACGCCAATATCACCTTGTCGGCATCTTCTATCGCGATATTCCTTAAACCACTCATTATCTGATCGCGCAATTTGTCACGCGTCTCTCCAAATGTTCGCTCACTCTCAGTTTCACCAATACACAGAATCGGCGTGATTTTGTTTCGTACCGCCGCCTCTACTTTCTTTCCAATCATTTTTTCATCTTCACCAAAAATATAGCGCCGTTCAGAATGGCCAATCAGCACGTAATCCACTAGTCCTCTCAATTGGTTAAACGAAGTCTCGCCCGTATAGGCACCATAATCACAGTAAAAAGCATTCTGTGCCGAAAGTTTCATCTTATGTCTATCAATCTGCAACGACAAAGGCTGCAACGCAATCAACGGTGGCGCCACCACCACTTCAACATCCCGATAATTCGGCAATTTTTTCTGAATTTTGTGAAGATAAATCGAAGCCTCGCCGATATTAAAGTTTAACTTCCAATTGCCCACGACATAAGTTTTCATAATACCATTATAACATGTTATAATGTAATCATGAAAAAAGTTTTAGCATTCGACATAGACCAAACATTAAACGTCGCCAAGACCCCCATCACCGACGACATCGCCAAATTACTCATTAAGTGTCTCGACCATTTCGAGATCTGTCCAATTTCCGGTCAAAAGTTTGATCAATTCTTAATCCAGATTGTTGACCGCCTCCGCGACAACGGTGTAACCGACGACGAGCTCACCCATCTTCATCTTTTTGTAGCTCAGGGTACACAATACTATCGTTATAACGGCACAGATTGGGAGCAAATCTACAATTATCCGCTTACGAACGAACAGGTCGCCAAAATCAGCGCCGCTCTAGAGCAAGCCGCACGTGAACTCGGTTTCTGGGAAGAAGACAAGCTCGCAGAAGGTGATGAAATCATCGAAAATCGCCTTTCCCAAGTGACCTTCTCAGCCCTCGGCCAAAAAGCCGGCACCGAGGCCAAATATGCCTGGGACCCAGATTGTAAAAAACGCGAGCAAATCGTTGCTCGCTGCAAAGAACTCGCACCAGAGTTCGACTACGAAATCGGCGGTACCACTTCTATTAACGCTATTACTCCCGGCATGAACAAAGTTTTTGGTATGAATCACCTACTAGATGAGCTTCACGTAGAAAAAACCGATATTCTATATTTTGGCGACATGACGCAACCTGGTGGCAATGACTATCCAGTTGTCCAGATGGGCATAGACACTATCACTGTCCGCAGTCACGAAGACACCGCTTATGCCCTACGTGGTATCCTTGGTGTCATCGCCTAATCTCGCATCCACTACTTCCGCTTGCGTAAAGTTTTAATTTTTAGCGTCTTGCAAACGTCATCTAATGTATCTCTAAAACTATCTACTATTCGGGCATTATGGCCAAACACTTCTCTAAATTGTGGTTTTAGTTCCGTAAATTGGCCACATGCAAGCATTATTTGCTCAGGCAAAAAGTTTTTAAGTTTACTAAGCGCCGCACTTAAATCAGTCTTAACTTTTTCGCTCGTTAGCTCACCGTCGTCAATGAGGAGTGGCCAACTATCTAGGCAGATTGTTTTGGCTTTAACGCGGTATTTTAGCATTAAGTATTTCCAATTTTTTGTCGTTGCTTTTGTTGTCATTATTAGTGTAGTTTTACTAAGCATCATTCGCTTTGGCTTCAACGAAAAACCTACAAATTTTTGGTTCTTATATTTTCTCCGAAAATATCCTAAACTTGTCACAGATAGCATATAATTCGCAAAAACAATTAAGTCCACCTTGCCAAGATATGGTTTCAGAGCTTTTTCTGCAACCTTCCTAGCTAGTTTTGCATTTGTTAAGATTATCTCCGCATTACGCCAATCTATTACACGGATTACTTCGGTCACAGGTAGCTCCGCTTCTAGCTGATCCGCAAATAATTCTCCACCAAACCCACTATCAAATACTACAATTTTTAGCATCTCAAAAACCTTTCTCCTCCGTAGCTTAATTCTATCACCATTTTCGCTACCACTTTCCGTCAGTTCTCGTTTTACAAAACATCTGTTTTATTTTCTGTACAATCACAAAAATATACCAAAAAATCCAAAAAATGTGTTATAATGTATAAAGCGGGTGATTAGCTCAGTTGGCTAGAGCGTCTCGTTTACACCGAGAAGGTCGGGGGTTCGAGCCCCTCATCACCCACCATTTTTTACATAAAGCTTAAAAAAACGGAGCGTCGAAACTCGCTTCGCTCGATGCGAGCTATATTATTCATTAAAATAGCTTATATTCATGAATATACGAGGAATAAGTACAAAAAAAATTTTAAAGATAATCGGCATTATTTTGCTTGCCGTAGTTCCAGTTTTCTTAGCTATTGCCGCGCATGTACTAGCCATTACAAAAGGGGATCCAGTCGCTGAGTCGTGCTGTATGGCTCCACCATATGTTCCCGACCAATCCACTATCAATTTTTTCTTGGCGGTTGAGACTGGTGGCTCGATAATCGGAGTATTATATACATTTGTTGTTTTAGTAATATTTTGGCAAAAGTTCTGGTTTTGCCGAAAGGCCAATGATAGTATGTCCGCAGTGTATCTTTTTGCGGCACTGTTATTATCTGGACAATTTGTCTTGATGCTTTGTTGGGCGATGGTATTTTTATATCTGCCATCAAATGACTACGATTCTTACATTGGGACATATATTTCTCCCCTCGTATTGGTTACTAGCGGAACTACGGATTACCCGATACTTCTAAAAGCGTTCGATGAGATAGATATAACGATACGCGTAGTATTGCCGTTGTCTTTCACAATTTCTTTGATATACTTAGTATTCGGTATAAAACGTAAGACATAAAATAAGAGCTATAGCCTCGTTACCCTTGGTATATTTTAAAGATTGAAGTCAGTGAAAATTGTACCATTGTTGTGGTCTATCTCGTAATCTATAAATGTCTGTTAAATCCCCTCGCGAAAATAGGGGGCTATTTTTGTACCGTTTTTACGACAAAAATAAGCCAAAATTTGAAATTTACCTCTATAATTTTGGCTATTAAACCCTAGTATTTTGGTTTAGTCAATATAGTCTAATATTTCTTCGAATTTGTTAAAGCCGCTCTCTGAATTAATATGGCCACCATCCTTTACGATAATCTGTTTATCAGTAATAGTGTCGGCAAATTCTTTTTCGACATCAAACTTTACATATGGGTCATTATCCGAATAGAAGCAAACTATATCATCACAATACTTTTTCACGTCTCCAAGATTATCAAAATACATTGGCTCGTTTACTGTGTCGTAGTCGGAATTAATCCCTAAATACTTATTAAAACCACAAACGAAAATGAGTTTTTTAACTCTTATGTCATTCTTGATTAGATATTTACAAACAAAAACTGGAGCAATACTATGAGCAATGATTATAGTATTTTCATCAATTATCAGTTTATCTAGCTCATTACTCCAAGATTCAAAATTTTGCTTTCCAACGCCAACTGGCATTTGTGGAG
The DNA here is from genome assembly GCA_017433855.1 of Candidatus Saccharimonadota bacterium. Taxonomy (GTDB): domain Bacteria; phylum Patescibacteriota; class Saccharimonadia; order Saccharimonadales; family Saccharimonadaceae; genus Nanosyncoccus. The sequence continues at coordinate 54,977 of JAFRGM010000003.1, forward strand.
CAGAAACTTGCTTGCCCTTACTTTGCAATTCTTTCTTTAACCATGGGAACCAATTTCCTTTATTAGACCCAAAACTTCCGTGTAGAATTACATATTTCTCCATATAGTGTTATTATACCATTTTTAATATACTGAAAGTAACCGTTTCTTCGAATGATTTATAGCCCATGAAAAAGTCCGCTTGAAAAGCGGACTTCATCTTGTTTAAAGAGCAAATGTCATCGGCGGAATCATGCCTACGCTTAAATGCCGTCCATCTCGATGGAGTTACCGATGCAGGCAAACTAATTAGGATCGCGCCCACAACAATCGTTGTTAGGTATACCGCGAGTATCCATAGTGTCCAATATGAGGACATCCACGGGGCCGGTTGGGGTTTCTATTATCCCCACCATAGCCATCATTTCGCCGAGGTTACCTTCGTTCATTTTCTCAGCCATTTCCTAGCCCTCCCTATTCTGAGATTTGAATATTTAGCGGTCCAGTAATAGATTTGCTCCAAGTGCCTTGATTCTCTTCGGTAAAATGTAGGTTTTTTGCTATTTTGTCGATAGCTTGTGATCCAAATAGATTTGTTAATGTTGCTTTTTTGTAGCCATTCCGTATTCCCCATTTTATCAGTAATCTTAGCCCAGTAGTTGCGTAGCCTTTATGTTGATATTTGGGATTTGTTATAACGGTCAAATCTAGTCTGGATTCTGTCGCAATTTCCATTGCCATCAACTTGCACATTATCTCTCCATTCTCAACTAGCACAAATTCTTGTTGCGGAAAGAATAGCCCATCTGTTTTCTTACAAACTTCTACCAGCTCCATTTAATCACCCCCGTATTTGTTTGTAGTATCAAACACAATGAAGAAACCCATGTTTATTATAGCATGCATATCAAATATTGTCAAATTAATGATATGCTGTTAATACCTGGCCTGTTAAGCCCCATCAGGGATGAAAACAGAAGCCCATTAGGGCTTATTTTGTTGACATTTTTTCCGGTATTCTTCCAACGAAATAGTATTCGATAGCGGCACAAGATCGGTAAAAATTGTGCCGTTGATATGGTCTACTTCGTGTTGCAAAACATGCGCTAGGAATCCATCAACAATCTCGATATGTTCACAACTCGACTCGTCATAATATCTGACCTTGATTTTTCTATACCGCGGAACCTCAGCGTATACGGGGTCACCATTGTCGTCCAGAACACTACAACACCCCTCCCACATAGGCACTTTTGTGCCAAATGTCTTAATAATCTCAGGATTAAAATAAACTCTATCAAAATGTTCCAAATTGGGACGATTTGGGGTGGGGCGTATCATGACTACGCAAGCTGCGATTGGCTCGCCGACCTGAATTGCACTCATGCCGACGCCATATTCGCCAGCTCTAAGCGTATCATAGATGTCTGAGATAATCGTTTTGGTTTTAGTGGAACCAATTTCGGAAGGCGTCAGCCTGCGGCTCTTCAGATGGAGCTTTCGATTTGGAGTAGTTAAAACTTTGCGTACTGACATAATTTCCTTTTGTTAAAATAATGAAAAGAATTGCGTATTGGGATTGAAGATAGTTGCATCCTTAAAGAGTTTGAGATATGCAGGGTTGGTAATAATCATGATTCCGCTTTTTGAAAGCATGTCGTCAAAATCTAAATAGTGAAAATCTGTGTCGGAAGTTTGATTAAAATCATAAAAGCAGATCTCTTTCTTACTCACAAGTGGAGCGAGAGCGTTTGCGATTTCCTTGCCGTGAGCGCCAAAGCCGATGACGTCAGTAGGCTGGCCGTAAAGTTCGTTCCCAAAGTTTTTCCGAAGTGCAGCGCAAAGCTCGGCGCTAGTAGAAACTTTTTTTATATTTATATGTTTGCGCTCCGTCTCTTTCATATTGTAGATTTACCGTTCAATAATAGTCTGTACGCCATATTAGTCATTGTTTCCGTAGATATCAATGAGTTCCATCGGTGCGACAATTCCACTCCTGGCATTTTCGAGCGCGCCAAATAGCAACGTCTTGTTTCTAATTTCCTTTTCCTTAGCCAAAATTTCGTCGTAGGATAGCCATTTTACGTCCATTATTTCCGCTGGGTCGACCTCTCGCACGGGTTCATTTTTTAATTTTGCCGTGAATACAATTACAACAAAAGCATCGTCTTCTACTTTACAATCCACAATCTGGCATACACCGGTCAATTCTACACTGTAGCCAGTTTCTTCAAGGGTTTCACGCACCGCCGCATCTTGCACTAACTCATTTGTTTCAACATGCCCAGCTGGCAAATTCCAAAGTCCACGTATATCTTCACGCGCCTCTTGCATTAGTAAGTATTTGCCATCATTTTCTACAAGAGTTCCAGCAATGATTGTCATATTTCCTCCTTAAAGTAATTATAGCTTGGTGGGATTATAGCTTTCCTGAAGTTCAAAACGATATTTCTGCCTAGCATCTGGATACTTAACATGGTCCACTTCCTCAAACCACATATCATACGGACGCACCCAGAGACTGCCGTCACCATAAAGAGCACGATACAACACCATTTTTTCTTGGGTTTCACTATGAAAAACAATGTCTTCAACTAAATAGTAGTTCCCTTTAAAATGCCGATAGACGCCATGAATCTTAATTTCCTTCATAAAACAATTATATCATTTTTTTCTTGCTGGCTAGGTAATCCGGGATAGGTTTGAATTCGATACGGCTCCAAATACCACGCCCGGCATTGAGATCATCTTGCGAGATGTCGTAATATTTCTCATAAACTAAGCCAACCGAACCGTAGAGTGCATCCGACATATTAAACCCAAGCTTCTCAGAAACGGCGGTCATATTTTCTACGGAAGTACCTTCGACCTCAGCGTATGGCGGGAGCCATGGCCAAGTGTCTATATCGATTTCGGCGCCATCTAGCATCCAAGACTCGCGCATGGATTCTTCGTAGGATTTTTCGCGAAGCCCCAGCACTCGCATTAGCTCGACTGTGGCGTCGTAATCGTCCACTATGATGTTGATTTCCTTTTTACCAATCACAATGCCATCATGTACTTCTTTGAAAGTTAAAACAATTTTGTCGCCTTCATCGCGAACGCGCACAAATGAATGTGGGCGTTCGTCCGAAAAATGAAAAACCGTCCGAATCATTTTACGTTCTGGTGCAATGAGTTTGGCGCCGAGGGATTTTAGCTTGTCACGCAATGCATTTTTATCTATGTCGCAAAAGACCGCTTCAATTTCCAGTTTCATTAAAGCTCCACTAATTCGTATTCACGAGTGCCAAGGCCAAGCGACTCAGCATATGGCAAGATTTCGCGTCCTTTGCGCGAGTCGATGCGTTCCTTTAGCTCAGCAGCACCTGGATCTGTAGACTTCCAAATCATATCAATAAAGGCTTGGTCATTAGCTACTGGGTCGAGTGATGCCACAATCCCAAGGTCCTCCATTACCGGAGCACCTTGATGCGCATCGCAGTCGCAATCCAGCGACAAATTATTCATCACCGTAATATAGACAATCGGCTTGCCCTGCTCTTTTAGATAATCCGCCACCGCCGTTGCCGCCTCTGCCATCGAATGAATGAAATCAATTTGTTCGTATGGCAAATCCCATGCCACATCCGGATCAGCAGACTGCCCACATGAATGAATGTAAGCTTTACCATTCCTTGAAGCAATTCCGATCGACTGATTTTTAAGATTTGCGCCAAACCCACCCATCGCATGACCTTTACCATGCGCAAGATTCACAATCGCATCATAATTTACCAGATTTTTACCTACCAAATCATATTCTAAATGCTTGCCATTCTTCACCGGAATCTTAAATTCACCCTCGGCATCCATAATATCTACCTCTGCAAAACTAGTAAACCCATGCGCCTCAGCCACTTTCATATGATCTGCCGCCGTATTCCGCGCTCCAGGATATGCCGTATTGCATTCCAAAATCGTCCCGTTCAAAGATTTCACGAATGGCCCAATCAAATCTGCCTTCAGATATCCTTTCGCACCATCCTCACCAGTAGACACTTTAACACCCACCTTACCAGGTAGCTCCACTCCTAAGGCCTTGTATATTTTAATTAAACTTTCCGCACTGATTTCTTTTATGTAATATACTTTTGGTTTTTCCATTATACCTCCTTATTTTAGATCTTCTTCACTTTTACCATGGCCGGCCTCAAAACTTCCTTCTCGTAATAATACCCTGGCCTCAAAACTTCCTCAATTATTTCTTTTTCACCTTCGCCGTCTACCATTACCGCATCATGCAAATCTGGATTAAACTCACCCTCTGTGGCTATTTTGCTCAGTCCCAGTTCTTTCAAAGATTTATCCATCGTCTTTTTTAATGGCTCAAGCTCCGCATAGGTCGCAAACGCCCTATCCAAATCATCCAATAGCCCCAACAAACGATAAATAGTAGCAAGTCGCGTTGCTTTTTTCTCGTTTTCTTTTTGTGCTTCTACTTGTTTACGGTAATTTTCAAAATCTGCCCGCGTCCGTTGCAAGTCATTTGTAAGTTCTGCAATCTTTTCCTTCAGCTCCTCTTCTTTTGATAGCATTTTCTTGTCTTTCATTTTATCCTCCATTTACAAAATCTCCTCTAATAGTTCACCGGCGCGTCGCACTAGCCCCATCACGCGCGAATAATTTTGTCGCGTTGGCCCTAGCACCCCCACATAGCTCTTATCGGAATACGGTGATCTAAACTTCGAAATAATCAATGAGACTTCTGAGTTCTTACCTATTGGATTTTCATGCCCAATAAAAATGTTCAAAGGCTCGCCCGGTGCCGCCTCCCGTAGCCATGGTTCCAACTCATCCAAAAGTTTTGCCACCGACTGCACTCTTCTAGTATCTACAAACTCTGGCTGCGTAAACAATCGCGATATTCCCGACAGATAAAGTTGCCCGCCAATCGTCGCTAATCCCAAATTACCAGTTAATTCCACCAAAGCATCCACCGCCCCACGAATTGCCGCATCCGCCCTAGATTGCGCCGATACTCTCACTTCAAGCGCATGCGTTCCCCGCTCCAGCGCCTTCTGTTCACTTTCCTGCTCTACCTTGTTCCTATCTAAATTATTTACATAATATCTATATCCAGCATCCGTCGGCACGCGTCCCGCCGAAGTATGTGGTTGCGCAATCAAACCAAACATTTCCAGCCTAGCCATCTCCGCCCGGATAGTTGCAGGCGAAACCTTAAACAACTTCGCCATCGTTACGCTACCCACCGGTGCGGCCGTCTCGGCGTATTCTTCAATAATTTGACTCAATATTTCTCTTTGACGAGCAGTTAATTCCATAACTATATTATACAAAATTAGCGCTCAAAATGCAAGAGTGCTAATTTTCCCCTTGTCTTTCGCATTTTCATTGCTATATGCTATAATAAATAAATGGAAGATCAGCTCAAAACTATCAAATCATGGCTTGGCACTGGTAGCATTAATATCTTTGGCCTGCCAATGTCCGGTAAAGACACTCAGGGTCTCAAACTCGCCGAAGCTCTCGGCGCTAAATTTTTATCCTCAGGTTTAATCATTCGCGCCATGGAGCAAGAAACTCATCAAAATTACTCCGATAAAGGCGCTCTTATCCCTACCGACATTTTCTACGAATGGGTCTTACCCTATTTTGAACGCCAAGATTTGCTAGAGTTTCCTCTTGTCTTGTCTTCAATTGGTCGCTGGCACGGCGAAGAAGATGCTGTCATGGACGCCGCCGCTAACGCTAGCCACCCCATCAAGGCCACCATCCTCTTAAATATCTCCGAAGCCGATGTAGAAAGTCGCTGGCAAGCTGCCAAAATCCTCAGCGACCGTGGCGAACGTAAAGACGATCAAAATATCGAAACTTTTCGCACCCGCCTTGCTGAATTCCGCACTAAAACTCTCCCCGTTTTAGAGCATTATCAAAATCTCGGTTTACTCATCAACATTAACGGCGACCAGCCCCGTGATCAGGTTTTTGCGGAAATCATTGCAAAACTCTATCTCTTTGCCACCAAGCAATCATAGCCACTACTAAAACAATCGCCACCACAACCAGCCCTACTTTTTTCTAATCTTTCGCCATATCTTACCAATTTCCACCCTAAACTCATAAACCACATACACCACCCCCACTACCACTACGCCAATTATTAAATACACCGCCACAAAAGCCGATTTTTCTTCATAAGTTTCTGTAGCTAGCGCATAATTAGTGCCATTATTTTCTTTAATCTTTTTACATCGCCCAGTTTCCGGATTTATCTCATAACCCTCCTTACATTCGGTCGTCGTTTTTTCTTCGATTTTTCTACATCTCCCCGTCAATATATTCAAATACTGTCCTTCCGCACAAATCTTCTCTGTTATTTCCGTCACCTTCACACAATTTCCAGTCGCTTCATTAATGACTTTACCAGCCTCACAAGTCTTAAATTCCTGATAGACATTCGGCTCTCCGGGCGTCACCTTGTAAGTTGTCCGCCATAGCTCCTTCCCGCTCTCGTCATAGCCCAAAAACGCCCAAGACGTCCCCTTGCGTTGTCCATTCGGATATTCCAAAGTATGTGCCACGCTTCCATCTACGTCTATGATATCTATTTTCCCCACATTAGTCGGATTTTTCGCAATACTAAAATCCATTAAATAACGCACAAAATATTCTCCCGCCTTTAGCACCCCTTCTAGTGGATAATTTTTATTCTTATATCTCACCATACAACCGTCTAGCAACACCTGCTCTGCCCCATTATTATAAATCTCAATAAACTGCTCAGCCTGTGTCTCTTCGTAATAGCTTAAAACTTCCGCCAACATTACACCATTACACTGCCGCTCCTGTACCTCACCTTTGCCATCTTCTTCTATTATCACATAGTTCTTTGCTTCATAATGTGGCACATAATCATTCACCAAATCAAAATCTAATGTCTCCAAATTCCTTATCAGCGTGGTCATACTACCAGTCTTAAACTTTGGTTTACACCCTTCTTTACCGGTCCAGCACACCGCATCCACCACCTCATCATTTTTCAGTATCTCTATCGCTCCCTCATAAGCTAAAGTTTTAGTATAATCCATAGCCGCTAGCTCGCTGTCTGGCGAGCTAGCCAAGCGAAGGAGGATGGACTCGCCAGCTAGATAACTGTTCTCGGGAAACTCCACTATCGTAGTCTTGTTCCCGCTTGAAGTAGTATAGCGTACAGTTACGCCAGCGAGCGAAATCATTTGTTCGGCCTCTAGGTCATCGTCGCGCCGAGCTAGTTCTATCATTTCTCCAACATTACTTACCCCATCCACAGTGTATCCGGGATTAACCGCCTTAATGTAAATCTCCGGTAAAACATTAACTTCGCGTTCTTCCGCAAACACCAAAGCGCCAAACACGATACTATAAGCCAAAATCATCATACCTAATTTAACGAAAAATGTCTTCATGTTGCGAACCTAGCACAACTCAGTCACAATTTCAACCCCCTACTCAATTTTTCTATGTTATAATATAACCATGAGCATTGTATTCTCTGTTATTATTGTTACCCTATTTATGCTTATTCAGGCTTTACTGCAGCTAAAGCCGGCCACTTTTTCGCTACTTTATCATAATGCTCTTGCTAAATACAGCATCAAAAAATCCGATAACCTCGCCCTCAACTACATCCTTGGCTCCGAACTTTTTATAGTCACTTTGTGGCTCGCCATGTACTATATTTTCTTTAGCATTTTCTACCTATTTCCCAACTTCCCCACCGCCATTCTATATTGGATCATCGCCGGTATTCTTGCCGCCACTGCCATATCATTCTTTTGCTTTTATTTCAAAAAAAGTCCTTCCACCACCCTCTTTCTCTCCCGCCGGCACGCCCGCAGCATTACCGCTCGCACCGCATCAATAAAATCCCCTCGCGATGCTTTCTTGCTCGGCTTTTTCATCAATATTCCCGAGTTAATCTTTACTCTACCACTCTATCTCCTCACTGCCGTTCTTATGCAATCTACCACCGTCTTCCCTCGCGCCATCACCGTCATTGCGCTAGTCATCGCCGCAGTTTTGCCAACCTTCATTATTCTTTTTGCCTTTCATGGTAGCGCCAATCTCGCCAGCATCACACGCACCCGCGTCAAACTAAAACCTTTTCTAAGAATCATCGTTCCACTCTGCTACATTATCACTTGCGCCATTACCATCATAGGAGTTCTCACATGGTAGACATTTATAAAACTCTTGAAAAATCCCTCAAGCACCACGCCAAAGGTCTGCGTTTACCGCCTGGCGCCGCCAATGCTTTTATTGACGAAACCCTCGTCACCGTCCAAAAATCCCTCCGTACCAAATCCCTCATTACTGATGCCGACCTTAAGCGCATCACTGCCAAAACCCGCAAAAAATACAAACAAGATGTCGCTTATGTTTACGAAAACTATGATATAATACTATAAAGGTAGTTAGGATGGGCAAAAAATACAATTACGATTACATTATTATTGGTAGCGGGCCAGCGGGCACTACTGTGGCTTTAACGCTCGCACGCAACAAAAAAAATCGCGTCGCTATTGTCGAAGGCAATGCTTATGGCGGCAGCAATCTTAATCATCGCGATATTCCCTACGCCGTCAGCCTAGGCTTTTCTCATACTTTCGCCAAGCTCGGCGCCTACCCAGAAATCAACACTCGCGATATGCGTTATAATTTCCCTACCGTTGTCGCCCATCAACGTCATATTGTCTCCCTTCTCGGTGGCAACGACAAAACCATTTACGAATCTGCCGGCATTACCTGCATTGATGGTTATGCCAATTTCCTAGACAATCACACCATCGCCGTCAATGAACAAAAATACACCGCCACTACTTTTATTCTTGCTACTGGCGCCCACCTCAGAACCGACGAAATAACCGGTCTAGACAAGGTAGATTACCTCACTCCCGATACCGCCATCAAAGTCCGCCGCTTACCTCGTTTCGTATTTATCATCGGTGGTGGCCCCACTGGTTGTGAACTTGCACAATATTTTGCTGAACTCGGCGCCAAGACCCTCATCATGGAACGCGCCTCACGCATTCTTCCGGGCGAAGACGAAGAAGCCGGTGCCCTTCTCACCGATTACTTCACCAACAAGCTCGGCATCATGGTTATTCCTAATTCCTACGTCGTCGCCGTTTCCCAAAAAGGCAACATCAAAACCGTCATTTTCTCGGTTGGCGGCCAAGAAAAAATGGTCAACGTCGACTGCATCGTGCTAGCTACCGGCTCCGAGCCAAACACCGACCTTGGCCTCGAAAACGCCGGCGTCTCCTATAAAAAATCCGGCATCGTCGTTGACAAACTTTTCCATACTACCGCCAAAAACATCTACGCCCTCAGCGATTGCACTGGTGGTCATCATTCTTCCACCGAGCGCGCCGAATACGAGGCTTCCGTCCTAGCCGTCAATCTCATGAGTCGCACCAAAAACACCATCAATTATCGTGGTTTCACTCGTGTTGTTAGTACTTACCCAGAAGTTGCCGTCATTGGCCCTACCGAACTTGATCTCATTAAGAAAAAACGCAAATACAAAAAGGCTCTCGTGCCGCTCAAAGATATTCCAGCCAGCAAGACCGAACGTCTAGCGCATGGTTTCGTCAAAATCATCACCGATAGCAACAGCCGCGTCATCAGCGCCACTATTGTTGCACCACATGCCTCCCTTATGGCAGAAGAATTTGCTATCGCCATCCGCCATCATCTCACCGCTCTCGAAATTGCTTCTACTCCACACATTTCTAATAGCTGGAACTTAGCCGTTAAACTCGCCGCCAAGAAGCTCATCGACGGCCGCCACCACTAATTTTACCTAAAAAAATCAGCCCACGTTAGGGGGGTAACCTGGGCTGATTTCTACTCTGAAACGCATTCAGAACACTAATTTTGGTGGCGGGGGTTAGATTTGAACTAACGACCTTTTGGTTATGAGCCAAACGAGCTACCAGGCTGCTCTACCCCGCGACAAACTACAGCTTTTTATCAAAGCATACGTCTATTATACACCTATTTTATGCTAATGTCAATAGTTTTTTAGTAATTACAATTACTTCCGCCGATATTTCCACCGTAATTTAATAAGAAGTTATTTTCACAACTTACCGTCATATCCTTCTTCAATGTGGTCCCATTCCCCAAAAGCTCCATTGCATAGTATAGATACGGAAAAGACGTATCAGAAGACTCCAGTCGCGTCTCCACTCGCCTAAATAAATCGTTTGCTCGCCCGGTTGAATCAATTTCCACCTGCGTCCCATCAATAATCGCACGATTATTATTACTGTCCAAAAACTCCAGCGCAAAATCTGTATCTGGCTCTCCATATGGCAACGTCACCACAAACATGAAGGTATCATCACTACGATCACCCCCCACTGGACTCGGTAAGTTTATCAATACCGAACACGCAAAATCAGACGTTGCGCTGCAAAAAGTAGCATACGGTACATTACTAATTTTCTGATCATTAGTTTTTACAACTTGCGCCACAGATAATACGTTCGTGCTACCATCATATATCCCAGTATAATTACCAGCTACGCTAGTCCTAGCGGCAGCCGCGTTACTAGTCGGTACGAAAAACATCGTCGCCCTATCAGTATGAGAATTATCTGGCGCTATACCATTCACCTGCTCTAATGTAAAAGACTGCGCAGTCTGCACCAGCTGCAACGAAACCGTAGGTGGCGTAGAAGGTTGCACTTCACCAAGCGGCCTAAAAGTTACTACTCCCTTATCCAATGTATTATCTATCGTAAAATTAGTTGTATTAAGACCCTTAGTGCCATCTACCATATACCAACTTAACCTCACTTTATCAATACTGCTAGCGGCCATATCCTTAAACTTTACCTTCACTACCCTCACATTATTATCACTCGTAAGATTAGCACGGTAGTCATTAAGCTCCGTCTTCATCTGTACGCAAGTATAGGCCTGATTCATCCGGTTTACACCACCGTCGCTAGAAGTAGAGGTTGTCTCCACAATCGGCACTTCATCAGTGTCATCGTTACCGATCCTACCCAAAATACGCCCCACCATATAACAATTTGGGTATTGCATCCAATACACAATTTCCCCGCAAGTCACGTTGTTATCACCGTTTGGGTCCACTGGCGCACTACCCGCACAACGTAGATAGTTAGCATACGCCAATTTTGCATCCTCCACTCCAGCCAAAGCAGAATCATACGCCGATTGCGATAACTCATCATTTGATGTTCTCGTAAGTTCAGAAATAATCACCGTCGCAAAACTCGCCGCAATAATCACCAGAATCAAAGTAGAAAACTCCACCACATACAACGACGTCTCCCCTCGCGTAAATCTCTTCATATTTTTATTATACCACAACATTATTCTCCTCCCGTCTGCGCCGCAAAATTAAAACGGTTAATTGCGCAATAACTAAAGTTTTCATTAGCAAAATCCGTTGGCACCGCACACGATTTGCCTTGCGCCAAAATATCTATCCCACCGCCTATTGTACCTAGTATCATAGATACCGAATATAATGCATTTTTCTGCGTAGAACTTTCAGCCGGCCTTGGCACATATAAATTATACAGAGCCAAATCGTAAGTTTTATCCGTTACTATCACATCTACCGGCCACTCATTTGCCGTCAACACTGTATATCCCTGCATCGTAAAAGTCCCCTTAAAAACGTCGCCATTTATGTCATTCGGCACCTTACCACCTCGCACCCAGTATGTACCATCAAAGCTACCATTATTTTCATTGTAGCTTCTCGTCAAGCCCACGCACACCGCCCGGTAATCATCACGCACCTTTAATAACCGAAACGGCCGCTCATTGTCCCTATCCGTCGCATCGGCATTTTGCGATGTGCCAAAAATCGTCACCGGCGTAGCCCCTGTTATCCCGTCTGCTGAATAGTCAAACGTTAATCTCGCCCACTCTTTTTGCGTCTTCTCGTCAAACTCCGCATTGCTCGCCTCGTAATACCCAGAGTTCCAAAGATAGGAATAGGTGCCCGTGCAAAATGCCCCATACACCGGCACATCTGCATACTCTTTATTATTAATTTTTACCGTAGAATATTTTGCCAAATAAATAAAGCTATATGCCCCATCGTGCTGACATTTATACATATCACCATTCTGGTCAATCTCGCCCTCGGTAGTATATGCATTATTATTGGTACCGTAATATCGTTCGCAATACGTCGTCGCCGCCCGCCCAGACGAGTTTTGTACGGCAGTCCGCATATCATCCACGATGTCCATCCCCACCGTGTTAATCTGATTCAAAGTTAACCCTCGCTTATAAGACGCAATCGTATCGCTAATAATCAGCGCAATCGCTAGCGACAAAACCCCCACAAAAACCATCGAGAGCGACAACTCAATCAGCGTAAACCCAGCTCGGCGTGTTTTTAATCTCATATCTAAATTATAGCATAAACTCTATCGTTAAGAACCTTCTATTGCTTGCCAGTTGCTTACACGGCAACGGTTTAGCACATCATCCGCCCCCAAAGTAATATCATCCAAATCAATCACTTCCACGCCGGACGCATTTCTTGCATTTTTTAGAATCCTAATGTCCCATCTTGCATCCGCCGGCATCCCTCGCGTTCCCGCCGCATTTATCCCCTCTGGGTTTACGCAAAAATCAACCGTCTCCGCTACAAACCGCTTTTGATAAAGATCTGGATTGGTCGTCCGCATCTCCGTATAAGCCAACACATCACTCAACAATTTCTCCCCCTTATTCCAGTTTTTTTCATCGTAAATAATTTCATTCACATTTATCACTTCCGGACTCACAATCGTATTAATCGTGCCACTAGATGGGTGCCGCACTATCAAAACCGTACCCTCATACAACTCTCCCGCTTCCGTCTTTTCAATTACTGCCCCCCAATGCGGTTCATAATCCACCACAATTCCCGCCGCCTGCATTTCGGTCACGGTCGACCCGTTCTTGCTAGTCACCACCGCCACATTCGCACTTGCATCCTTCAACGCTTTCACTATTTCACCGCCAAAATCACCACTCGCATTCCCCACCACATCATACACAAAAATATGCTGTTCATCCTTAGGCAACTCACTACCATCCAGACCATATTTCTGCCCAAACGAAATCATCTTGCCATAAATCGCTATGTCACCCTGCCCCTGCCCAATACTCTGCGGGTTAGATACCTGCGAATACACACTTTTCAAAAACTCTCCGTAGTTTTGTGCCGCATCGAAAAACCTTTGACCTGCGATCGACCGCCCAGTACCTATCACCACCCCCATGAATAGCAACCCAGTCAACGCCACAAAAAGCGTTACTTCTATTAGAGTAAACCCATGCCGCTTATGTTTCATGTTTTCATTATAACATATTTAACTTAGCGATTGGGGAACAAATATAGCAGCCACTTTTCTACGTTTGTGTATTCCCGCGCTGTCGTCTCTTTCACTTGTTCCACTACCAAATGTTTATTTTGCGCCGCGATAGTATTCTCTGGTAGATAGACCATGTGCTCACCCGGCAACTGTTTTCCAGCCAATTTTCTTGCCGCCAGTTCTCGATACTCATCCGTTTTCAAATATTCATTCTCTAGCTCCGCTGTTTCTACTTCTATCTCTAGCAATTCCAAGTTTTTCTTCTCCATACTGAGCCGCTCAGTTAACTCCCAATTACGGTTCATCGCCACAATTGACTGGTATGTCCACACTAGGCACATCGTTACTGCCACCACTAGTACAATATTCTCTACCGCCAAGAAATCATGTTTCAAACGATATTTCCACTGGCGTAGTTTATTTCGTACTCCACTCATGCTTTAATTATAACATTTTTGTGATAAAATAAAATGTGTGGGGGTATAGCTCAGTTGGTCAGAGCATGCGTCTTATACACGCAGTGTCCTTGGTTCGAGTCCAAGTACCCCCACCATAGAAATCAAAAAGACCTTTAGGTCTTTTTTTGATTTCTATAATAGGAACTTGGACGAGAACGAAGTTCGCCCTTTCAAGGAAACGAGCAAATCAGAAGAGCTCACTCTTCTGATTTCGAGTGACGCAGAAAGGAAGACTTTTGCTTTAGCAAAAGTCTAGTCCAAGTACCCTCCACCAAACGGTTTATAAAATATTTTTTCACTATTTCGTAGCCTATAAATGCCTATTAAATCTCTCGACGAAATAGAGGACTATTTTTTATGTCTTTTTGCAACAAAAAACACATCAAAAATTGTAATTTGTTTCAATGTTATGGATAGTTTTAATTTATTCATATTGCATCATAATAAAAGACCCCTGGGCAAGCCAGGGGTCTAAAGAGCTACATCATCGGGAGAATCTGATATGCTGCGAACAGAGGAGCAAGCATCATTGCGAGTGTACCCATAATCTTCATGAAGATATCAATAGATACAGCAACAACGTCTTTTTCCCAATCGCCAATTGTGTCGCCCACCACAGCGGCGTCATACGCAGCGTTATATCCTTCTGTACCACGTTCGTAACCTTTGACAAGATTTGCTTCATAGCGCTTTTTACCATTATCTGCCAAACCACCTGCATTACTGAAGTAAATCGCAAGCGGAAGACCGACTAATTCTACACCGACCAATGTTCCGCCCATCGTTTCCGGTCCGAAGACGAATCCGATAAAGAGTGTTGCTCCGACTGTTATGAGAACCGGAGAAACCATCTTTCTAAGCGCATTCACTGTTGCAATATGAATACAAGCGTCAGAATCAGGTAATTTCTTTCCAGAAACAATATCCGGATCTTTGAACTGCTTTCTGCACTCTGCTGCCATTTCGCCGGCTGCATCAATTGTGTACTTTGCAAGTAAACCACAGAACATTGCAATCAAACCACCGCCGATAAACGCGCCAAACATAACGTTTGATTTATTAAAATCGAGTGAGGTGCCACCATAAGCCGTAAGATAGGTCGTAATCTGAGACAGGACAACTGCCGCAGCGGAACCTATAGCAAAACCTTTGCCTACAGCTGCTGATGAGTTACCAAACGCGTCGTTTTTATCGGTGATAGTTCGTACCCTATGCGGCAATCCGCAACTTTCTGCAATTCCACCCGCATTGTCCGAAATCGGACCAAATGCGTCTGCGCTAATCGGCTGGGCAACAAATGACAACATTCCCAGAGCCATTACAGAGCGACCATAAGGGCCGGCAATTAATGAAGCTACGTATGAGAAGAGTGCTACCACTGCGATTTCCGCAAAACAGGAAATCCAGCCCGCAGATTGCGATAATGAAGCGCAAAGCGCTGAACCTTTTTGTGCCATTTCCGACACTCTCTTTGCCCATCTGCTTTCAAGATCCGTGTAGTGCTGCGCAATCATTCCGATAGCTACACCGGAAACAATTCCACAAACCGTACTCCAGAATGGTGAACTCCAGCCAAGCTTAAACTCTGCAGGAGCGCTACTGCCATTCGCAAAAAGGAAATAAGAAGCAACCAAACTCGTCAATAATGCACCACTTGCAGCGATGTACATCGAAGCGTTTATCTGCTTTCCAGGATCTTTACTCTCTTTAGCATGAGAAGCGTAGAAAAGACCTATGATACTGCTGATTAATCCACCTGATGCAAGAATGAATGGATAAGCGACTGCTACCGCCAACATTGTAGGATCACTCGCACGACCATACATGTTAACCGCAGTAACGATGGTTGTAACTGGTGTCGCCGTAAAACTCTCACCGAGGTCAGCCTGATTGCCATCGACATCGTCGGCAATGTCGCCAACAAAATCCGCAAGCACGGCCGGATTTTTTGGGTCATCTTCTTTGAAATGCATAAATACTTTTCCAATGAGATCCGCACCAATATCTGCTGCCTTCGTAAAAATACCACCTGCTACACGGCAGAACAATGCCACGATACTCCAACCAATCGAGTATGCCGTTAGTCTCGCGACTATAGGAATAATTAGCGCGCCTTCCTGCAAGTAAAAATTATCCTTACCGCTGAATAAAACCACTAATGTGAGTCCGAGAAGTGATGATGAGTGGACAATAAGGCCACAGATTTGAGAAGCCTTGACGGTCGTATTAACCGTGCGCGCACAAATCTGCTCTTCCTTCAAGCCGTCATCAACACCCTTCAGTGCTGTTGCTGCAGCGCGCACATTTGCATAGGTCGCTACGCTCATCCCGACAAGAACCGAAACAGTGGTCATAGCAAGACCTACTAAAAATGCTAAGCCAGCCCAATGCTCTACGAAGAAGCAAATGACTAAAGCCAGAACAGCGGCCGCAACCAGTATTCGGCGATACATCGCCTTCGTGAATACTTTTGATCCCGAACGAATTCTCGCTGCAAGATCGATCATCTTGTCGTTACCTTCACTCATCTTCTTTACGCCACGATATTGCGTGAACATATACAGACCAGTGATTGCAACGATACCGAGTACTGCGTAATAGACATAATCAAGTATCTGCATAATATACTCCTTCCGAATTGTTAATGTGCTTTACTAGCCGAGGGCGCGGCATAGTAAAAAATGTACAGAATCTCCCACCGATTGTACTGCACATATTATAACATACGTTTAGGAAAAAATCGAGTCGTACGGGAATGGAGCTTCGTTGTGTAATCCCAGTCTAAAGTAGCCATGGGATGTTTTATGGATCTGTTGTTCCTTTTAAATTAGAAAGTGTGTAGCATAAGATAGTCGGCTGCTTTTCGTGCATACGAAATTGGAGTCATTTATCTATGTCCTCTTTGTACGCGAGTAAAACCTGGTTAATTAAGCCCCACCAGATTATATTTAACTCGGCATTTTTACCGATTTTTAGTGATAAGTTCCTGTTAAGTACCCTGCGGGAATAGTATGCAATTTTGGGCCATTATTGTAGCAAAAATATGCCAAAAATGTAAGTCTAACCCCTGTTAAAATGTCTGTTAATACCCTAAACAATTTAGTCTAAGATTCTTGTCGCTTATTTAATTTTTGTCAAGTCTCCATGAATGACCGTTGGCATAAAACCCATAATTTCATCATACATAGACCCTTTAGGAGCATCATTCTCTAGAAAAATTTTCTTGCCATTCCTATAGGCAATATATAGCTCAATCAATGTAGCACCACCAACGTATCCGTTGACCCCATGTTTTTTCAAATTTAAAAGATATACGGCATCTGCTTTTGCAATTTTATTCTCGCTATCCTCAAAACATTCACGCACGAGTCTTGCGTGCGCCTCGACTCCATTATTCCATGCCTCCACTTCAATATCTGGCGCGTCTGCAGTATGTGGCAAAGTTACTTTGTGCCCCATCTTTTCCAATGCTAATTTCTTACTCGGAAATCTATCGTAGAATGATTTTGAGGAAATGATATGTATATTCATAGCCCAATCTTCCAGGAAGGTTTGCTATCTACAGTGCTATAATTTAGATTTTGAGCATCAATAAAAGCAATGTTTAGCAGTTTTCCCATGTCCAATATTATAGCACAAAAAAGAGGGATTTGCTTAGGTATTTCTCCGTTCGCATTACCCTCATCGTAATACCTTTATATTATAGCATACTTCTACATAAAAAACTAGACCATTCTATCAAATTATTTAGCCTCTCTTGAATATCTTCTCTATAGATTGTTAATGTCTGCCCAATTCACCCTCGCCAAAAAGTAAATAAATTGGCATCTAACCTGCGCAAAACACCTATCAAAACTGCAATCTGTGTAGACATATTTACAAAATGCATAGAATATTATATAATTAATAGACCTTGGTACATTAAAATCTCAGTATATTCGCAAGGAGGAAAATTATATGGACGTGATTTGCGAGATGTCAGACAGAGAACTCCATTATCCTTTAAAGTATTCATCGTACGTAAGAAAGGTAATAAAAAACCAGATTCCTTTATCTATAAACAGAAAGGAATTGGAAAATCTCTACAGAAATGCTCGAGAATATGCATGTAAATCGATAGTTGACAGCCTAAAGCATTTTGAAAATATGGAAGCTGAGAAAATCTATCACATTTACTGTAAAAACGATCACTTCTACATTCTGGCCCGAGTACGGACGAATTACGAAAAAGAGACGATCGAAGAAACGGCAAGAAAAAGAGAGTTTCTTAGTTTTTCTATTTTAACCGAGAAAAATCTGTCGCATTTTCCTGGTCGTGTGATTTATGGCTATCAGAATATTAGCTCTTCAATGATTGGTTACATTTGCCATCGCGATGCAGACACTTATGCTTATGCAGAAACGCGATTGGAGTTATCGGAATACCCAGAAGAGCTACTCGATATAGAGGACTTATGTGCTAACGCTTTGCAGGAAAAAACATATTGCCAGATATCAATAAAGTCTAAGGTGATATTATATAACGGACCTGTGGTAAGCGAGAATGTATTGTTACCCTCCGTAGTCATAGCAATAGACACGCCAACTAAAGACGATTTCTTAGCCGCGCGGCAAAGAAGACTGCCAATCTTAGTATTACATCGTAGTACTAAAACAATCATGAACGTTTACGATGCATTCTTTACTCCAGAACTCTCTAATCCGACGCTTATTTGATACCAGGGAATGGGCGCATCTTAATGCGCCCTTTTTTATTGTGACTATCTCGCTTATAGGGATTTTCCATACGCTTATTATATTTTATGCGCCACATTGTGATATAATATATGGTGTGAAAACCGAAAAAAGCTGCGGATGTATCATCTTGAAAGATAATCAAGTGCTCTTGATCGGCGCAAAAGATGATGGCGGAAAACTTTTTTGGTCATTTCCAAAGGGTCACCAAGAAAACGACGAGACTGATATAGAGACCGCAATTCGAGAAACAAAAGAAGAAACCGGATTAGATGTTGAAATTAGTGACATTGTACCAATCAAGACCGGGCATTTCGTGCATGGCGGTACAGTTTACAAAAATATCCTATTGTTCATAGCGAAGCCACTGAATTGCGAGCTTTACCTCAGGAAGAAGAGGTTGAACAAGTTAAATGGATACATATAAATGAGGCTGGAAAATATTTTACAGATTATTATAGCGATGCATGGAGAGAATTACTGAAAAGACTCCGTATTATTTAAATAATCATCCATTCTATAATCTGTTAATACCTACCCAATTCGTCCCTCTAAGTATCATAATCGACAAGAGGCAACCTCTGTGATAAAATACGAATAATGAACAATAAGAATACTAAGCGAGGTAGGGTCGTTACGCCGGCAGACGCAAACCCATGGCCACATGAGCAAAAGGTGGCAAAGATTTTGGCATTGGCTGGTCATTATGTCGAATTTATACCAGAAACTAATCTAAAAACCCCGGATATTTATCTAGATAGTACAATCTACGAGATAAAATCACCGATCACCAACAATCCTAAGAAGGTTGTTCGCAATGTGAAGCGCGCGCTGGAAAAGAGTCCGAACGTAATTATCGATTCTTCTAGAGTAAAAGGGCTAAATGATGAGGCGATTCAGAGAACACTAAAAAATAAAGTCAAAGACCTGCCAGGCCTTAAAAACCTACTTTTCATAAACAAGCGCGGACAAATTATTGACATTATTGCTTTAGTTTGATATAATGAAAGTATCGAAGTTCTTGCACGGGGTGTAATGCTCCTACCGCAGGAGCTTCTTTTTA
>JAFRGM010000004.1 GCA_017433855.1 Candidatus Saccharimonadota bacterium
GATAATAAAAACCAGCTCCAAATCTCTACTATGCTATTGTATCTTACTTTTGTAAATTTGTAAAGTATTAAAATATAAAATCTCTGGGACGAAAATCGGGCTGATTCTACCTAAATCGGTAATCACTATTGACTTTTTGCATAAAGTGTGCTATAATCAGATTATAGCCTGAGTTTTGCGTTCTCAGGCAAATTAGTTGTAAGGGGGAAATATAATGAACGCAAACGCGATCCTTAATTTCAAGGAAAAACTTCTGGGGAGCCTCGGTGGTCTTGTCGGCATGAAAGCCGTTCGTCACCACTTCGACACGTTCGAGGTGGACGAGCTGAAAGACAAGGCCGGCAAGGTCTACGGCTATCGGCTCAAGACGCCGGCAGTAATTTATCACCACGCTGGCGGCCAGAACAGTTCGGCCGAGGTCGAACTGCGCGTCGATATGTCGAACCATCAGTTCATGGTGGACGGCAAACCGCACTGGCCCTTCGAGGCGCTGAACGCCGATCATGACGCTCAGCTTGCCTTCGGCGACGTAGCCGACAAAATCGCCCTGCGTGGTTTTAGGCGCAGCATGAGCAGAATCCACTACGGCATCATGCCTGGTGTGTTTACGTTTGAAGATGGCAACCCCGTCTTCACCGTACAAACTGACGGCGGCGAGGCGGTACTGTTCTATGCCGACGACGATCTTAACATGTATTCCGCATTCAATATGCGGTACGACATCGTTAAGTTCGGCAAAGTGTCAGCGGCGCTTATACCTATGTCGTTCGCCGCACAGATGGCCTCCTGAAGAGCTTTTCCCTTAACCCCCGACAGCCAGTCGGGGGTTTCTAATTCCAAATAATCTCACTAAATTCTATTGACAGCAAAGCATAAACTTGTTAAACTAATAGCAGTAGAAGGTCAGAGTTCTTGGCAACGAGATTATTTATTATGCAAAGAGCAATCAACATACATAATACAAAAGCAAAACACTCGCTAAATTTGGTATTTTACAGTCTTAGTGTGGCTATTATTGCTATTTTGAGTAGTCTGTTTGCTACTTACAGTTTTAGTAATATGAATAGCGCTCTGGCCGAGGGTAATACCGTAGATTTTAGTATTGAGTCTACCGACAGTATCAGCGTAAGCGTTCCGTCTACTCCACTTGTTCTAGCGCTCAAGACTAGCGCTGAAGGTCAATTCGGCCGTGCTCAGTTAGACGTAGATGTATCCACCAACAGTGCCACTGGGTATTCTCTTACAATGCTCTCTAGCAGTAACCGACTTACGCGCGATGCCAAGGTAAACAACACTGAGTATTATATTGACTCTCTTGAATCTAGCATTACCTGCACCGACGAAACCGATAGTACTTGTACTGGGTTTACTGTTAATAAATGGGGCTTTCGTGTTAGCACCGAGGCCGCATACTCATCTGTGCCTACCACTACGGGCGGAGCGCAAACCATTAAAACTACTACAGGCCCTGCCAATTCAGATATCACCACAATCTACTTTGGTGCCAAGCTCGATAACTCAATCCCAGTTGGGTCATACTCTGGTGTTACACTTACCTTCGCTGCCACCATCAACCCAGAAACTCTCGCTGCTACAACTGGTGAAGCTCCAGCCTCTGATAACACTTCCACAGACGACTCTTCTGCTACCGAGTCCCCTGCATCTAGCGAGGTAAATACTCCAGAAGACGCACCTACGGAAACCACCGCAGTCAGCGAAACATCAAACTAGGCATCAAACTAGGCATCAAAAAGCGGGTATTTCTACCCGCTTTTTTGCTACTTAGAGTTTCTCTGTTCGATAATCTCTTGTGCTACATTAGGTGGTACTTCCTCGTAGGCAAAGAGCTCCATTGACGAAGCTGCGCGCCCTTGGGTCATACCGCGGAGATCGCCAGTATAGCCAAAGAGGTTAGCTAGTGGACAGAAAGCCTTAATGAGCTTGGCGCCACCATTCAAATCTTCCATCTCGTCGATGCGGCCGCGCCTAGAGTTAATATCGCCAATGACGTCGCCCATGAACTCTTCTGGGGTGGTAATTTCAAGTTTCATCACAGGCTCTAGGAGCACTGGGTTAGCCTTTTTGATACCCTCACGAGTTGCGAGTGCACCAGCCAAGGTAAAGGCGAGCTCCGAAGAGTCTACATCGTGGTAGCTACCATCGTAGAGCGTAGCTTTGACGTCTACCACTGGGTAGCCAGCAATCACGCCACCCGCCAAAGTGTCTTCCACACCTTTTTGGACAGGCTTGCGATATTCTTGTGGCACCACGCCGCCCTTAATCATATCGATAAACTCAAAGCCTTTGCCTGGCTCGTTTGGCTCAAATTTAATCCAAACATCACCGTATTGACCACGACCACCAGACTGCTTAATGTGTTTACCCTGTGCCTCGGCAGTGCCGCGGATAGTTTCACGGTAAGCCACTTGTGGCGCGCCAGTGTTGGCTTCTACGCCGTGCTCACGCTTCAAGCGGTCAATAATGATTTCTAGGTGTAACTCACCCATACCAGAAATAATCGTTTGACCAGTTTCTTCATCGGTATGCACGCGGAAGGTTGGGTCCTCTTCAGCAAGCTTAGATAGACCTAGACCCATTTTCTCTTGGTCTGCTTTGGTCTTTGGCTCTACTGCGATAGATACCGGTGGGTCTGGGAAATCAATAGACTCTAGCAAGATTGGGGCGCTTGGAGAACAAATCGTTGTACCAGTAGTACAGTTCTTAAGCCCTACCACGGCTGCAATATCACCAGCCTTAATCTCGGAAATCTCGTTGCGGTCATTGGCGTACATACGCACCAAACGCCCAATTCTTTCCTTGTCACCAGTTGACGCATTGAGCACTGTGTCGCCAGATCTCAAAGTACCAGCATACACACGGATAAAGATGAGCTTACCCACAAATGGGTCGGTTGCAATCTTGAATGCCAACGCAGTTAGTGGCTCACTGTTACTAGCCTTGCGGACAATTTGGTCGCCAGTCTTTGGATCGGTACCAACGGTTTGCCCCTGGTCGCGATCTAGTGGGCTTGGCAAGTAGTCGGTCATAAGGTCTAGAACTTTCTCTACAATTACACCACGGCCATCACCACCCGTCACCAAGAAGAAGTCGCCTTCAAGCACGCGCTTTCTCAGTGCGGCCTTCAGCTCTACCTCGGTGATTGCATCTTCGCCTTGGTTAAAGTACTTATCCATCAAGGCTTCGTCGGCCTGTACAGCCTCTTCCACCAACATAGAACGAGCATTTTTAGCTTTTTCAAGCATATCGGCTGGGATTTCGCCCACGGTTAGCTCGTGGTCGGTGTAATCTTTGTAGGTGTAAGCCTTCATATCAATCAAGTCTACTACGCCACAGATGTCCTTTTCAAAGCCAATCGGCAGATGCACTGCCACGGCATTCTTAGATAGGCGCTTGTGGATTGAGTCGAGAGATTTATAGAAATCGCCACCAATTTGATTGATTTTGTTTACGAAACAAATGCGTGGAATACCATATTTGGTTGCCTGGCGCCACACAGTTTCGGACTGCGCTTCCACACCCATCTTACCATCAAATACCACTACGGCGCCGTCGAGCACGCGAAGTGAGCGCTCTACCTCGGCGGTAAAGTCAATGTGTCCCGGGGTATCAATAATGTTAATCTGATGATTCTTCCAGTAAACTGTCACCGCAGCAGAAGTAATCGTAATACCACGTTCCTTTTCCTGCTCCATCCAGTCGGTTTCAGCACCACCAGTGCCGCCTTTTACAAGGTCGATTTTATGCTTAAGTCCGGTACGATACAAAATCGCTTCGGAAGTGGTAGTTTTGCCGGCGTCAATATGCGCAATGATACCAATATTGCGGAGATTCGCCAGGTCATTTATCTCAGTAGCCATATGCTCCTTTTAATTATTTATTATTTCTGTCTGTTAGAGCTCCACACTCAAAAACAAGACGTAATTTTACAGCCATTATATCACACTTTTGCGAGATTTTACAAGAAATAACTAAGATTTAGCCCTATTACCTATATTATAGCATACTTATGCTAAAAAGTCAATATAGGTACATTTTTGGCTATAAAATACCCCGGAGCTTTCGCTCCGGGGTGCACGTGGGTTTGGAGGTTTTGTGGGCGATATCTATACGCTTGGTATGCGACGGCCGTTAGGCCGTAGATTTCGGATCACCTTCCTATGCGGGATTGCCCCGCGGCTTAGTGTCTTACTTTCCTTACTTTTCTTGCCTTCTCGCTTTTCTCGCTCGGATTTTGCTGTGTTCGTGGCTGAGCCACCAGGGGCGGATAGAAAACCTTAATTCGTACCCGGGAACTCAGGTCAAAACCAGTTTTCTATTCACCCCCATAGCTACTTGAACTCCGATGACTTTAGCGTGTGCTTCATCCGTAAGTGTATATGCTGCGCGTTGTCAACGGGCTGGTAGCGGACGCCCGTATCACCTACAGACTCTACAGCGAGTGGACCTAACGCTATCACATAGCGCAGGAACGCATCTCTCACGAAGCCACCTCCTTTCTAAAAAACTACAAACGAGATATTGCATCGTTCGTGTACTACTCATATTAGCACACGAAAAACCAAAACACAAGCACAAGCCAAAAGATTAGTAGTCCAGCGGTGGTCTT
Organism: Candidatus Saccharimonadota bacterium; assembly: GCA_017433855.1. GTDB lineage: Bacteria > Patescibacteriota > Saccharimonadia > Saccharimonadales > Saccharimonadaceae > Nanosyncoccus. Next base: position 4,628 of record JAFRGM010000004.1, read on the forward strand.
ACGCTAGTTTCTTTCGCAGAATATCCTGCACCGCACTCGGGTTGGCCTTGCCATGAGACTCCTTCATGACTTGTCCCACCAAGAAGCCGATTACCTTTTCTTCCCCTGCCCTAAAATCATCCTGGGCCTTCTTAGTTTCTGGCTTTTTAAGTACGGTATCCACTATCGCCTCCAGCGCCCCGAGGTCATTCTCTTGAATTAGTCCCAGCTCTTTTGCAATTTGTTCAGTGCCACGCCCTTTCATTTGTGGGTCAAACATCTTAAGGAAGACTTCCTTCGTGGCCGTAGACGAAAGCTCTTTTTTGGTATTCATATCAGCAAGTTTCGCTAAATCTGCCGCGCTCGGCAAATCGTTGAGATATTCAGCGGACTTTTCCTCCGCCAACAGTACTGAGGCGAATAGATTAGAAATCAGGACTACATCGGCAGCAAGACCTGTCTGAAGTGATATTTCGTTGAGTTTTAACATTAGCTCTGGATAGTCCAGCAGAATCTCAAGCGTATCATGCGCGATAATCTCGCCAAATTTCGCCCGGTAATCTGCCGGCATTAGTGGCAACTTGGCAGATTCTGTAGCGATAAACTCTTCCGTCAAATGGATTGGTGGTAAATCTGGCTCTGGCATATAACGATAGTCTGCCGCCACTTCCTTAGAGCGCTGTGGCGAGGTCTTGCCGGTAGCATCGTTCCAGCCAAGCGTTTGCTGTACTACCTTCTCCCCTGCCTCTAGGAGCTTAGTTTGGCGCACGATTTCGTATTCCACGGCCCGCTCCACACTCTTGAAAGAGTTTAAGTTCTTAACCTCAGTCCTTGTTCCCAGCTGCTCTGAGCCCTCTTCGGCTACTGAAGTGTTGACATCAAAACGCATATTGCCATTATAGAGGTCGCCATACGTTACACCAGCGTAGCACATTAGCCGCCACAATTCCTTACAGTAATCATGTGCATCCTTGGCAGAGTGAATATCTGGCATAGACACAATTTCAATTAATGGTGTATCTACGCGGTTTAAATCTACCAAAGAATAAGTATCAAAATGAGTCAATTTCCCGGCGTCACCTTCAAGATGCGCGTGTTCAATCCGAATTTTAGTGCCAGACGGCAGCTCTACCCATCCCGCACCGATAATTGGGTGATAAAACTGAGTAATCTGATAACCCTTCGGCGAATCTGGATAAAAATAATGCTTACGATCAAACCGCGAGTAGGGGTTAATCTTGCAGTTCATAGCGCGGCCAGCCAAGATGGCGTACTTAATGGCAGCGCCATTGAGCCTTGGCAACATCCCAGGCAAGGCATAGTCCACTGGCGACACGCACGCATTTGGCTCTTTGCCACGAGCATCATTATCTACTTCCGAAAATAACTTTGTCTTAGTTTTGAGCTGCACATGGCACTCAATACCGATTGTTGGAATATATATCATGAAATAGCGCCTAAATCTTTTAATGCTTGTTTGTAAATCGCCAGAGCATTGGCGGCCTGCCGGTATGAAATCTCTGGATCATCCTCGTGAGCAATCATGTTGCGCAGTTTATGCGCGCGCCATACGGCGTTTAGGTCGGTAAACTTATCACCACACCTTTTGAGCCGGTCCCCCATGGTCTTGCCGGGAACTCCCATTTCGGTCAGCGCTCGGTCTAGTAGTTTATCGCAATTGATAATAGTAAGCGACCAAGTGGCGGGCGCCTCTTTATTGAGATGATTTTCAATTTTCAGAAAACGCGTCTGGTATTCTTCTACGTCAAATTTGTGGGTACGCTTTTTGGTCAGCGCCATCGCCACAACCATCAAGACGGCTATGATTAGAATTGCCGCAATAAATGCTAATACGCCACCGTCCATTACTTTTGACCCCTGTAAACATTGACATTTTGAGAAAAATGTGCTATAATAGAAGGATTAGTCATTTTCATCTTGTAATTCCTTTGCAAACGCAATCAAATTCTTATCGCTACGGCGTGGCCCCACTAACTGCAGGCCAAGTTTATTGCCGTCTTTAGCTTCTCCGGCTGGGATGGCAAGGCCAGGTATGCCAGCAAGGTTCAAAGATACGCTCATTAAATCTTCTAGATACATGGCTACTGGGTCGTTGACCTTCTCACCGAGTTTAAAGGCATAGTTTGGTGAAACTGGAGTTAAGATAAAATCGCATTTATCAAACGCGGCGGCGTATTCGTTGATAATCATAGTACGCGCTTTAGCGGCTTTCAAAAAGTATGCATCATAAAAACCAGACGACAACACAAAGTTACCAATCATAATGCGGCGTTTGTTCTCGGGCATAAAACCTTCATCGCGCGTATTTTTATAAACGCTGTCAAGATCTTGCGAATTTTCAGAGCGAAACCCATACCGTATCCCATCGTAACGCGATAGATTGCTGGCCACCTCGGCTGGCTGAATGATATAATATACGGCCAGTGCGTACTTTAGGGTCGGCATTTCTAGCTCTACAATTTCATGGCCTTTTGACTCGAGCAACTTGCATTTCTTCCGGAGAGCCTCGCGAATCTCGGCATTCACAACGTCATTGTCAAAATCCTTGATAATGCCAATTTTCTTGGCGGCCTTAGCATCAGCGGGTGACGCCGCTTGGGGGACCCCCGCCGGAACCCCTGCGACGGTGGGGGAAGATGCGGCGGCAGGACCCGCTGAGGCATCATCGCCATAAGCATCATCGTCATAATAATCTGGCAAAGATGTCATATCTTTCGGGTCTTGCCCTGCCGCAATTGACATCACCAAATCTAAATCTTCTGGACTTTTAGCGAAAAAACCAACACAATCTAGTGATGAGGCCATCGCCACTACGCCATAACGTGAAATCGTGCCATAGGTTGGCTTAATGCCATATATTCCGTTGAATGAAGCTGGCTGTCTGATGGAGCCGCCGGTGTCTGTACCAGTTGCAAATTCCACAATATCTAGTGCTACCGCCACTGCTGACCCGCCAGACGAACCGCCCGCTACGCGAGTTTTATCGTAGGCATTCAGGGTTGGACCAAAATATGAGTTTTCTGTAGATGAACCGTGCGCAAAAGCGTCAAGGTTAGTACGACCAATCATAATTGCGCCTTCGGCTTCCAATTTTGCTACAGCGGTAGCGTCAATTGGCGAAGCGGTTCCCTCCAAAATGTGTGCCGATGCCGTCGTGTCGCCCCTGCGCGACAAGAAATTATCCTTAAGCGCGTATGGTACGCCGGCGAGTCTCCCCGCGTTCTCTCCGCGTGCAATTTTTGCATCAATCTCGGCGGCACGCTTCAGTGCTCCTTCTTCATCAATAAAAGTAAAAATGTTATAATCCGCAAAATGCTTGGCCTTTTCCAGGGCATCTTTTACTAATCTCGTGGCGGTCACGGTTTTGTTTGCTATCTTCATCTAGAGTACCTTCGGAACTTTAATTTGGTTATCTTTTTCTTCTTTTGTGAGCGCAAGCAGCTCTTCGCGTGATGCGTCTTGCGGCAGAATCTCATCCTCGCGCCAGACATTCTCCATCTCAAACACCTGATAAGTCGGCTCTACGCCACTAGTGTCTAGTTTGTCAAGCTCAGAAATATAATTAATTATGCTCTTTAAGTCACCTGCTAGGCTTTCTTCCTCCGCTTCACTCAAGCGAAAATCAGACAACCTTGCCAAATGCTTGATTGTACTCACATCTACTTCCATGGTATTATTATACCATAAAGTCGCACTAAAGCGTCAAACCTATTTTATGTTACGGAAAAGGACTTTCTTAATAAAGGCTAGCAGTGGTTTTACTTCGTCTATATTTAGGAAGTAACTTGCGGCCAGGTAGGCTACTCCGGACACCGCTGTAATAAGCAAAAACTTTGGAATCGTAATTACGAGCGAAGTATCAGTGGCCATCAAAGGCACGAACTTTGTCATCGAGAATGCTACGCAACCAGTAATAAAAGTCGCAAGTAACATTCTAAAGAATCCTCGGAAAAAAGATTTATTTAGTATTTCACCCCTAGAGCGTTTTTGCAATATGCCAAGCAGAATAGCAATTTCTAGTATTGCGCCAAGTGACTGTGCAATGCCAAGCCCATCTACACCCCAACCAAGTACCGTAAATAAGATGGATAGGCCAATGGTAATGCCAATCGCTACGATTGATACTCTAAAAGGTGTACGCGTATCTTGGTAAGCATAGAATCCGCGTGATGCAATATGAAAAACACTACGCGCAAAAATCGCAACACAAAGCGTACCGAGCACGGACGCAATTGTGCCATTACTATCGCTATTGCCAATGTTTGCAATAAAGCTAGTCACATAGCCACGGCCAAAGAATGCAATGATAGACACTGGCAGCGCAATCCAAGTAATCGTCCGAAGCGCTTGTCGGAAAGTCTCGTAAAACTCCGATTTATCATCACCAGTTACGTCTTCAGTTAGCTTAGGGAAAAAGGCCGTAGAAATTGCCACGCCAATTAAACTTACTGGCATCGACTGCAATGATGTGGCCTGATCAAACGATCGCACTGCACCGGCACCCATCCGTGATGACAAATTGGTGCTGACAATCGAATTAACATAGTCAATTCCCTGGTCTAGTGAGCGTGGTGGTAATAATTTCAAAATCGTACGAAAACCTTGGTTCTTCCAGTTAATTTTAAAATCGTAGTCAAACCCTAGACCGAACATTCCAATTAGTGCCACAATTAGTTGTAAAACTGCGCCTAAAATTACACCCAGAGCCACGCCCATAATTCCCCCCTCAAAAACTTGCCAACCGAATAGATTTATCCCGCCCGTAAACCAGGTGATACCAATGATGATCCCCACGTTATAAATGGCTGGCGCGAATGCATAAAAAACAAATCGTCGCACTGCCTGCTGGATGGAAGTTAGAACCGTTACGATGCTAAAAAGAAACGGGTTGATAGCGATTACGCGCGTCATATTGATTGCTAAAATCATACCAGACTCATCTAGGCCGGGGCTCACGACGTAGCGAATTAGTGGGTCGGCAAAAATCATTATTAGCACACTAGTAATTAGTGTTAAGATTGCTAACAAATTAAGTAGCGACGACGATAATTCCCAGGCAGATTTCTTATTGCCACTGGTTAGCCGCTGATTAAATACGGGTATAAAAGATACCGACAGCGCCCCGCTCGTCAAAATAAAAAACATAAAATCTGGGATAGTAAAAGCTGCCGTATATGCATCAATGCCGGTAGGATAAGTGCCAAGATAGTATGAATTCAAAAGCCTATCACGAAATAAACCGAGTAGCGCCGAGAGCAAAGTAGAACTAGCCAGCACAATCGCCGCAGATTTCACCGACAGCTTCATGTTTGCCATTGCCACGACCGAACGGAACTTAAAACGCTTCATATATCTACCATTATAACACGTGGTATAAAATATTTGATGTGCTATAATATTAAATATGGATAAGAAAAAACCCATGTTGAAAACTGCGAAAAAATCTAAAAGTAGTAAGAATAATATTTACATCAATTTTAGTGATCGTCGTAAGTCCAAAAAAGAAGTAGCGGCGCGCAAGAAGGCGGATGATTTAGCTACATTGCCAAAAGAGCCAGTCAAGCGGTTCTTTGCTCGTTTACACCCGAAGCGAGTGTTCAAGTGGTGGTTTTCTTGGCGTGGCCAAAAAACTATTCTTAAGACCTTAGGCGTAATCTTTATCCTGCTCGTTATCGGAATTGGCGGACTTTTCTTGTACTACAAAAAGGATCTCGACGAAATACGCCTCGATGAGATGGAAATCTCTGAGACAGTTAATACCTACCTAGATCGCAATGGCGTAGTCCTCTGGAAAGATACGGGCAACGAAAACTATCGCCTAGTTATAGACGCTAATGATATTCCTGAATATATGAAACAGGCCACTATCGCAATTGAGGACCGCAATTTCTATAGCCATATTGGCATTGATCCAATTGGTTTGGTGCGAGCCTTTGTTTCTACGGTATCTGGTAGGCAAGTTCAGGGTGGTTCCACGCTGACTCAACAGCTCATTAAGCAAGTTTATTTTGCCGACGAAGCAGCTAGCGAAAATCGCGGTGGTCTCACGCGTAAAATTAAAGAGCTAATTCTAGCTATCGAGCTGGAACGGATGTACTCTAAGGATGAAATCCTTGCTATGTATCTCAACCAGTCGCCTTATGGTGGCCGCCGCAATGGTGTAGAGTCAGCTGCGCAGACATATTTTGGCAAGTCTGCCAAAGAGCTGACTTTGGCAGAGTGTGCCCTGCTCGCATCAATCCCAAATAACCCAGCCGTCTTTAACCCATACAACGAGTACGGTCACGAGCAACTATTATGGCGTCAGCACTATACGCTAGACGTGATGGCCGAAATGGGTTTTATTACCAAGGAAGAAGCCGAAGCAGCTAAAGAGGTGGCAATTCTGGATACGATTAAACCAGAGTCGAGCCAATATGCCAACGCCCTTGCACCACATTTTGTGCTAGAAGTTAAGGGGCAGCTAGAAGAAAAATATGGCATCCAGACTATGCGCGCTGGGGGATGGACTATTACTACTACGCTAGATTACCGCGCTCAGAAAATTGCCGAAGACGCTGTTGCGCTCGGCATGAGCTATAATTATATGAATGGTACCGACAACATGGCTATGGTATCTATTGATGTGGAGACATCGCAAGTCATTGCTATGGTCGGATCCGCAGACTTCAATAATCCCACTTATGGCGAGTTAAACGTTGCCACGGATTCTTTGATCGAACCAGGCTCATCCATTAAGCCAATTTTGGACTACTCCCCACTCTTTATGGAGCGCCAAGGCATCAATTATGGCCCAGGCTCAATTCTAAAGGATGAAAATATCGATAGTATTTATTGTGCCGGTTACTCTGGGGGCTGTACTTTACAGAATGCTTCAGGACAAGGTTATCATGGTAATGTTACAATACGATATTCTCTTGGGCATTCTCTTAATATTGCCGCAGTAAAAGCACTGTATATTAATGGTATAGATAATTCCCTAGAAATCGCTCATGCTCTAGGTGACACCTCGTATTGTGAAGGACGTAGTAATTATGGCCTTTCTATTGCTATCGGCTCTGGTTGTGGTGTACGTATGGTGGAGCACGCCAATGCTTATGCGTCTATCGCAAGAGGCGGGTCTTATAAAGATATTTCCTATGTGCTAGAAGTGAAGAACTCGGCTGGTGACGTTGTTGAATCATGGAAAGATTCTCCAGCAACAAAAATTGTTGACCCGCAAGTAGCTTACCTTGTAACAAATATTTTGGGTGACCGGAGCGCGCGCTATGATAACGGAGTGGGGTTTGTCGTGCCAGATGTTTGGACGGCCACTAAGACTGGCACTACCACTACTACAAATGCTGCCGTCGTCAAGGATTCTTTGATTGAAAGTTTCTCTACCGTAGTATCTACCTTCGTCTGGAACGGCAATCATGATGGATCTGGTTTCTCTGCACCGAAAGGTGAACCGGTGCGCTACGCCGTAGGCAACTATATGGAGCGTGTCCACAAAGAAGTCTATCAGCCAGACGGTAAGTGGAACCCCGGCGACCAGCCGATTAAGCCGGCCGGCATTAAGACTCTTACAGTCAACGGTCAAACCGATATCTGGCCCAGCTGGTTCAATGCCGACAAAAACTCCGGCATCACTAAGGAAACCCTCACCTTTAAGAAATACAACCACTTACTAGCATCTTCCTGTACACCAGAAGCCTACAAAATAGAAATAGAAGTCACCAAGATTATCGACCCTATGACCGGCAAGGAAAATTACAATGTGCCAGAACCATACAATAAAGACGCCTCGGATACTTGTGATTACGAAGCTCCACAAGTCTCTCTCTCGCGTAGTGGTTCAAAACTGATTGCCATAGTAAGACAGGGTTCAAACGATATTGTCAGCCGCACACTATATGTAGATGGCGAATCGGTGGGTGAAGTTACTATTGGCGCTAGTGGTGCTATTAGTGGCTACGCCATTGATGGTACAGAGTCTCTCATCAAACTTGTTATCACCGATTCGGCTGGCTACTCCGCGTCTGCCGAGTTACCACTCACGCCTACCGTCGTCAAAGACGATGACTAATAATAATCCGCGGGTTACCCGCGGATTATTATGCACGCTTAGTGTTTTTTCTGCCCCGTTTAGCTTCGCTGGCTAACCTCGCAAAAATCATTTTACCAGCTGGTGTTTCATAAAACTTTATTAATTCCACCTGCACTTCACGACCAACCTTATTAGCTGCATTGTCTACTACCACCATTGTCCCGTCGGCTAGATGCCCTACCCCCTGCCCTTTATTTGAACCTTTCTCTAGCACTTTTATTTTAACCTTTTCGCCCGGTACAAATTCGCTTCTCGTAGCTATCGCCAAATCATTGATATTGAGAGCTACGATATTCTCTGCCTCTGCCACCTTAATGAGGTTATAGTCAATGGTCAGGATTGCTCCGTGATTCATTTTTGCGAGTCTCAAGAGCTCTTCATCTACTTTTTTGAGCCCGTCGGTATTGTCTAAAATCTCCGTATTGGCATTAATCACCCGCTCTAATTCAGCGACAGTTTCAAGTCCCGCCCTCGCCCGAGTGCGTTTATCGGAATCTTTGCCATCTGCAAGTAGCTGCAATTCCAGTAGTACTGTTTTTGGGATTATTAAATCGCCATCCAAAAAACCAGTTCTGGCAATATTTAATATTCTGCCATCAATTAGTGCAGACGTATCCACATATATTTTACGTTTCCCCCCACCCGCAGACGGACGTTTTTTAACCGTCAATACGGTCGTCTCAGCCAATATTGCGAGACACACAATCAAAATCAATAAATCCATATCACTATTATACCATAAATCGCTATTTAATCAAGTCCTCACCATAGCGCACGGCATGCAAGTGATTTTCTTTTAGGATATGCTCGTATTTTTTAGCAAGCGTTCCTCGCCCAAGCACCTTAGCTACGTCCATAGCAAGGTCATAACGCGAACAGGCATTTCGCCTCAGCATTTCAAATGGAGTTGTAGTAGAACCCTCCTCATAGAAACCATGTACCCGCAGTCTACGCGCTGCAGCATAATTTTCCAGTATGCTTTCTAGCGCCACTGGATAGCCATGAAAGTTTGCAATAATTGGCCGGTCGGTAGTAAAAAGTTCGTCGAATTTCTTTTGGGACAGCTTGTTTTCAGTTGTACCAATCGCCCGGTATGATAGCGCATTGATGCCTACAAACCGCAACCTCAATCCAGGCATATCCTGGCGTAAAATCTTAATCGCTTCAATTGTTTCACGCGTTGCAATGTCGCCAGCGGCGGTGAAAATAAAATCTGGATTATCGTCCGAGGCGAATTTATACAAAGAGGCCCCACCATTATCAAACAAAAACTTTGCATGATGCGAATCTATAAAACGCGGCATTTTAATTTTATTGAACGTTGTAAGATTTACAACATCACGCGAGGCCAGCATGTAATAAAAAGCCTCTTCGGCGGCTACATCGTCCACCGGAAAAATACAGTTCACTAAATTGGATGGGACGCTAAGCAATGTAGAAATCAAAGCTGGCGATTGGTGTGTAAAACCATTATGGTCCTGCCGCCAACAGGTAGAGGTAGACAAAAGATTTATTGCTGGCAGTGGCGCACGCCATTTTATCTGTTTGCTTTGCTTGATAAACTTAATGTGTTGCAAAAGTTGCGCAGTGATAATTGGCAAAAATGCTTCGTAACTTCCAAGCATGGCCTGCTCACCGTTCATAATGTGCCCAGTCATTACGGAGAATAATACGTTCTCGGATAGCATTTCTATGATTCTACCGTCTGGAGATTCCGGCAAGTCATCTTCGCGTTTATATAGTTTTCCCCATGCCCGTTTTTCCGTATCAAATACGGCAGCAAACTTATTAGACGTTGTTTCGTCTGGCGAGAAGAAATAAAAATGAGGGTCCTTTACAAACTGTTCTTTCAAAAGCTCACCAATTCGTTCGGCTGGCGAATAATACTCCATGCCTGGCACTTCAACCTTGTCTATCATATCAAAAACCCTCTCTCCTTATCAAATAACTCCATAAAATCATATGATTTTAGCCAAGACTCCAACTGGCTCAATTCTGCATGATTATAGGCAGGCTCTTTGAGTGGGATTTGATGTGCTAAATAACCACGGTTTGGTCCAGTTTCGCCCTTTTCGGTTTTCATAATATAAAATGGTGCGTCTATTTCTTGGCTCAATGCTGCTTGAAAGGCATCCGCCGAGTCGCCGTCAATTATTACTGGAGTAAACCCAAACCCCCGCAGCATTTCATTTAATTCACGCTCGCCACGTCTTGCATAAATAGAAGGTGCCGAAATCTTATAGCCATTCAAGTGAAGCATTGGTAAGACGCGTCCATTTTTTGCGCCGTCTAGCAAATCACGCAGATTGAGCGAAGCAAGCGCTGTGGCGGTTTCTAATTCCCCGTCACCAATCAAAACAGCAATTGTTTTTTCTGGGTGCCCCAAAGCTACACCATAGGCATTGGCGAGTGCGTATCCTAATTCCCCACCTTCCGTAATAACGGTAGGCGTTGCTGGACTGGCGTGAGATGGGAAGCCATCTGGCCAGGAAAACTTACCGCAGATATATCGGATACCGTTTAAGTCTCTAGTGGCTTGGCGATCTACTTTTTCTAGCTCGCCATCAATAAACAAATTGGCTTGCAAAGCCGGAAACCCATGCCCTGGCCCCAAAACAAAAGAGAAATTTGGGTCGTCACCAAAATAAGCCATGAGATTAGCGTAGGCTACATTAATGCCGTGACAGGTTCCCCAATGGCCAAGTAGCCGTGGTTTAATATCATCAAAACTAAGCGGATGTTCCAACAAAAAGTTATTTCTTAAATATAACTGAGCTACACATAAATAATCGCACGCGCGAATCCGCTTTTCTATACTTTCTATTTTTGAGATGCCCACACTACTCATACTTTAATTATAACATATTATTTGAAGGGTAGCGCTTTTATACAAACGTGATACAATATAAATTAGTCATGAAAGAATTATTTAGAGAGATTACGCTTGCCGAATTCAAGGCTTTCACAGATGCATGCGTCACCAAAAATTACATGCAAAGCCCGGATATGTACAATAGATATTTGAAAATTGGCCGTGAAGCATATTTGTTCGGAGCTTTTTCTAATGGCAAGCTTGTAGTTGCTGGTCTTGCCAGCGTAATCTACGAACGATTCGGTAAAAAAATATTCACCTTTTCATGCGGACCACTCGCTGATTTTTCACAGAGTCCAGAAGTACTCTGTTCTTTTCTAGAGAATTGCAAGGAAGAGCTTAAGAAGAAAAATGGAATTGTATTACAAATCACTCCATATCTACGTCAAGCAGATGCCCCCAAAGATTTTAAACACGCATTAACGAAGAAAGCGGGCTTTAAGTACCTGGGGGAATACGAGCAGGTAAAGTGGATTTACTCTATAGAATTTGACAAAATCGCAGATTTGCCTAAGCAGGCAATGAAATCCAAAAAGACACCAATTCTTAACCCACAACTTGACCCAGAATTAGAACATAAACTCTAGCAAAGCTTTCGCCGAGACCATCGCTACTCAATTAAGTATGCGACTTCGCGGTATAATCTAAAAATTAGGGAGCTGCCTGTTGACGAATATCAGATATTGTATGATCAGATTTTGGAATCCGGTAAGTTTAATGGGTTTGTACCTCGGGACGTTGAGTTCTTTAGGCAAATGAAGGATGCATTTAATGATGAAGTAGCAGCTATGGCAGTAGAAACCCCAGACGGATTGCCGATTGCTGCCGCCTTCTTTATTCTTTACGGTGATGAGGTTATTTATCTGTCTAGTGGATTTACTAGAGAATATAAAAAATATGGTGCACCACATCTAATACAGTGGACGATGATCAAGTACGCCTATGCTAATGGTTATAAAAAATATAATTTTTGGGGTACCAAACCAGATCCAAATAATGGAGTTTATCAATTCAAACAAGGTTTTCACGGTGAGGAAGAAGAACTTGTTGGCGCATTCGCGGCGCCACTTAATATCATTGGGCGACTATATTTGGCCAAAATACATACAAGAGAGCAAAGGGACTTATAAATGATTTTTTGTACAATTCCAGAAAAGGATTTTACACAATTCGAACAGAACAATAAATATGGCAACTTTTTTCAAAGTGTACCACGTGCTAACTTGCGTAAAAAAATGAAATATATTACGCATCTAGTTGGGGTAAAAGCCAATAAAAAAGTAGTAGCGGTCGCATTAATCGTTGAAAAACAGGATCATGAGGCATGGATCCAATTGGGGCCAATTTTAGACTATACAAACATCGAGTTGTTGGACTTCTTTCTTAAGGAAGTGATAGTGTATGCAAAGGCTCACGGTATTGTAATGTTGGAGATTTTCCCGCCAATCGTTATAAGAACCCGCCGTGTGGATGGTTCTACCATTGAAGAATTTGACTGTTCCGAAATCTTTAATACATTTAACAAGTACGGTTTTCAGCACGAGGGCTTTACTATAGAAATCGAAAACAAAGCTAACCGTTGGATGTTTGTAAAAGATTTGTCTGGACTTAAAAATTTGCGTGATGCTGAGCTAACTATGAACTCCAGTACACGTAAGAAATTACATAAAACTCAGCGTGAATTGGAAATTAAAGCCTTAAAGGATAAAAGTGAATTACCGGAATGGCGTTCGGCGTTGCTAGATAGTAATAATCGTAATCATATATCCACCCGTGATGTTAAATATTTTGAGGATATGTGGGACGCTTTTGGTGAGAACATAGTTTTCATTGAAGCCAGGCGCAAAGATAATAACGAGCTTGTATCTTCTGAAGTAGATATTTTTCATCCAAATGAAATGGTTGCATTCGTGGCCGGCACTATCGAAAAAAACAAGCACTTCAATGGCTCTACGGCGATTAAGGGGTGGAACATAGAAGAATGCCTGCGTCGTGGTCAAACGCGTATGAATCTTTATGGCATGAAAGGTGATTTTTCCGCAAACAACCCACTACTTTTTTTCAAGAATGGACTAGGTGGCTTTACTGAGGAGTATATCGGCGGATTTCGTCTTGTTCTAAACAAGAAACAGCTCTTCATTAACAAGGTTAAACGTCATTTACACATTGGCAAAAATTAAATATAATAATTTACGAAAATCTTTATCTTTGTTTTAATATTTACATTCTTTAAGAACTTGTTGTGGCGCCATTTTGGAAAATACTTTTTAAGCATTTTGCGGGATAACTCCCTCCCCCCTCTTCCTTCTTTGAATTTATGAAAATATTCCGCCGAATCCATTAGCAGATTCCAGATAAAAAACCACTCAAGTTCGGCATAATATGTGTTTATAGCGCCAGCATTGCTAAAACGAGCATATAATCCTTCTAGTGCTGGAAAAATGTCAAAATAATGAGCATCCCACTTGACCTTATGTAGGGTGGAATTAATATTTTGGTGATATAAGTATAATGGCTCATCTATGGATGAGAAATTATCCGTGTATAGTATTAAAGCTGGCATCATCTCCATATCCTCGTGAATCATGCCTTCGCAAAAAACAAAATTATTTTTAACATACCAACTTTTGCGGACAAAGACTTGCACTGGACCTAGTTCACTTCTAATGAAGCGGCTGCGAAAATCATTGCTAGTTGATAATGGCGCATGGACAATATCACGATGGTTATCGGGATAAATCTTAGACATTCCAAGCATTACGAAATCTGCCTTGGAAGTTGTGATTTCATCGACAAGCATAGAAACAGCATCATGTCTAATTTCGTCGTCAGCGTCCACGAACCAAAAAAATCTTCCGGATGATTTCTTTATAGCTAAATTTCGTGCGGCCCCAGCACCTGGCGTAGTACATCTAATTGGTTTAACTAATTTTGGATACTTATTAGCGTACTTATTGATAATGTCAATCGATCCATCCTGTGACATATTGTCAACTACAATGATTTCACTGCTTCCATTGTATTCCTTCAGCGCATTCACAATGGAAATTAAACAACGTTCAAGATATTTTTCTGCGTTGTAGACAGGTACGATAATGGATACATCAACCCTTGCCATTTAGAAACTCCTTAATTTTTTGTATCTCGTCGCGAAGCAGGGCGGCACGCTCAAAATCAAGGTTGGCAGCAGCCAATTGCATTTCAGAAGACAAAGACTTCACCAAGTTTGGCAGCTCATCCTTAGGTACTCTCTTAATATCTAATTTATTTTCAACTTCCTTTTCTGGAATAATTGCACGAAGCCCTAGCGACACATCTTTTTTGATTGAGGTTGGTGTGATGTTATGCTGAGTATTATATTCTTGCTGAATTTCGCGACGACGGTTCGTCTCAGAAATTGCCTTTTCCATACTCTCTGTAATGTTATTTGCATACATAATTACGCGTCCCTCTACATGGCGAGCGGCACGCCCGATAGTTTGAATTAGGGCCGACTCGCTACGCAAAAAACCTTCTTTATCGGCATCAAGAATTGCTACAAGCGATACTTCTGGTAAATCTAGCCCCTCGCGCAATAAGTTGATTCCCACCAATACGTCATAAACTCCGGCCCGTAAATCTCTTAGAATGTCGCCACGTTCCAAGGTATCGATATCAGAATGAATGTAGGCCGTCTTTACACCGCGCTCTTTTAAGTGGTCCGTTAAATCTTCTGCCATTCTTTTTGTTAATGTCGTGATGATGGTTCGCTGATTTTTGGCGATACGCCGGTCAATTTCTTCCATTAAATCGTCAATTTGCCCATCCGAACTGCGGACTTCAATCTCTGGGTCGAGCAATCCTGTCGGGCGAATAACCTGCTCGGCTGGCTCTGGTGAATGCTCTAGCTCATACTCCCCAGGTGTTGCCGATACATATATCGCTTGCCCCACTCGCGCTTCAAATTCACCAAAAGTTAATGGTCTATTATCTAGTGCGCTTGGCAATCTAAAACCATAATCCACCAAATTTAGCTTTCTAGCGTGGTCGCCGTTATACATACCACGCACTTGTGGCAGGGTCATGTGCGATTCGTCCACAATTAACAAGAAATCGTCCGGGAAAAAATCCAACAAAGTTGCAGGTGGCTCCCCTGCTTTGCGGCCATCTAGATGCCTAGAATAATTCTCAATTCCTTTTACAAAACCAGTGCTCTCTAACATTTCCAAGTCGTATTTGGTGCGCTGTGATAACCGTTCTGCTTCAAGATATTTTTCATGTTTCTTAAAGTAGGCCAAGCGCTCATCAAATTCCGCTCGGATTGTAACTAGCGCTTTTTCCAGTTGGTCGCGTGGTGTGGCATAGTGTGTATTTGGAAATATATGGATATGATCTGGCTTTTCGCGCAACTCAAAAGTTAAAGGGTCTACAATTTTAACACTTTCTAATGTGTCAAACCCAAACTCAAAACGGTAAGCGTATTCACCGTTGGCTGGGAATAAATCTATCGTGTCGCCCATTACACGGAAGTTACCACGCTCAAACGCCAAATCGTTGCGATGATATTGCATTGCTATCAGCTGTCTAATAAAATCCAATTGGTTTATTGCGGTCCAACCTTCAGGTCCCCGGGTAAGAGGCATAGACATCTCGGAATAATGTTCTGGCGAACCAATGCCATAGATGCACGATACTGAAGACACCACAATTACGTCGCGACGCGTTAGCAATGCCTCGGTAGCGCCATGTCGTAAGCGATCAATCTCGTCGTTTATGGCCGAATCTTTTTCAATGTAAGTATCGGTAGACGCGATGTAGGCTTCTGGCTGATAGTAGTCAAAATACGATACGAAATAGTGCACTTCATTGTTTGGAAAAAAATCACGAAACTCGGCGTAAAGTTGGGCTGCCAAGGTTTTATTGTGCGCCAAAATCAAAGTAGGGCGCTGCACTTTTTCAATAATGTTTGCCATTGTAAAAGTCTTACCGGAGCCAGTAACACCAAGCAAGGTCTGCGCTTTTTTGCCCGCCAAAATCCCATCCACAAGCTGCTTAATAGCTTTTGGCTGGTCGCCAGTAGGCTGATATTTCGAGACAAGCTTAAAATTTGGCATATGATTATTATATCACAAACCCCTAGTAAGTAAATTAAGCTATGATTTCGTCAATTTTGTCTGCCGCCTGCATCAAAATCTCAGGCAACTTGGCTTTTTCTTCTGGCGTAAACTTAGATAATACAAAATCTACGTCGCCCATTTTTTTGCGCAATTCATCATTGCCGGTTCCCAATCTCAGGCGTGGATAATTATCGGTTTTTAGCTCGGCGGTGATAGATTTTAACCCATTATTTCCGGCCGCTACGCCAGTGCTGCGGTAACGCATTTTGCCAAAAACGAGATCGAAATTATCACAAATCACCAAAATGTCATCCAGCGCAATTTTATAATATTGCACGAATTCGCGTACAGCCTTGCCACTCATGTTGTAGAAATCCTGAGGTTTTATAAAAATCGTATCACCACTTCGCCCCCAGATAGCGCCAAACTTCGGCTGTGCCGCCCATTCAATTTTGCGCACCTTAAAATAAAAATCTAATGCCAAAAACCCAAAATTGTGCCTTGTAAAATTATATTGATTGCCCGGATTTCCAAGACCTACCACTAGCTTCATTCGGCTTTGTCCTTTTTGTTTTCACTACGATAAGAAAACATTATCGGCGTACCCATAAACGGATATTTTTCACGAATTCTACGTTCCAAATAGCGCTTCCAAGACCAGTGCAAAAGCCCCAAATCGTGCCCATGCACCACAAACCAGGGTGGGCACGTATCGGTTTGTACAATGTACTTTGGCTTAGGACGTGTATTTTTTAATCCGGCCGGAGCATGTTCTACGATTGCTTGAGCCAAAATCTTATTAAGCTCAGAAGTTTTTACTTCTGTACGACGCGCCGCATCCACTTCAAGGGCCAGCTCAAACAATTGCGCCACATTAGAACCAGTCGCCGAGCTGGTGATTAACACTGGTGCATACGGCAAAAAATTAAAATCTTTTTCAAGCGCGTCAAGCAGAAAATCCGCCGCTGTACGGTTTTTGACATTTTCCTCACCAAAGAAATTAGTCGGCTCGGCATTCTCCAACAAATCTGATTTTGTCACCACCATAATAATTCCCTTACCAGATTCCACGATTTGGCCAGCCAAAGTCTGGTCTAGTTTACTGTGTGGTTCGGTGGCATCAATAAGCAATGCACAAATATCTGCCTCTTCAATAGCCGCCAAGGTTCTGATGGCTGAAAACTTTTCAATTCCCACTTCCCGCTTGCCCGGTCTGCGCAGGCCAGCAGTATCTAAAACTTCAATTTCGCGCCCTTTGTATTTAATGCCAACACGGTTTATGTCGCGGGTTGTTCCTTGCCTAGAAGACACAATCGCCTGTTGTTTTTTGGCGAGCGAGTTAAATAGTGACGACTTGCCCACATTTGGACGTCCAATCAGCGCAAGTTTTAGTGCTGGAGAAGATTTAGTGTTGTCGCCAACCTTCTGACTATCAAACCCCCAAGTACTAGATATGGCATTTTTAAGTTCTTTCATGCCCTGGCCAGTGGTGGCTGACACGTAGAAAGTTTGCTCTGGCGCAATACCCAAGGCACGAAACTCTGTAATTGGCAGAGATTCGCCGAGGTCACATTTGTTAAGCACTAAATATACCGGTTTTTTGGAGCGTAGAGCGTCCTTGGCAATGCGGGCGTCGCGGTGGTCAAAATATTTTGCCGAATCTAATGTTACCAAAATTACATCTGCCGTTTCAATGGCATCTTGAATTTGATCTTGAATAGAAGCCTCAAAATCATCGCTAGGGTCCTTAAGCCCCGCCGTATCAATCAAAACGAATCTATCATCAATGGTAGTTACCACATTGTCGCGCGTAGTCCCCTCTTCACGGGCCACAATCGCAATGTTTTTATGCGCCATACGATTAAGTAGGCTAGACTTACCAGCATTTGTTTGACCAATCAGTGCTACAATAGGTAACTTTTTCATATCTCCTATTATAACATATTTTACCGAAAATACCAGTGAAAATGCATCAAAACTAGCCTGAAACTTGACTTTTTTGTTAAAGTATGCTATAATGGAAGTATAGGCACCTTACCAATATTTTTTTGCAGGAGGTTTTACAGATGAAAGCTGGCAAGGTATATTTGGAGATTGCGCATAAGACGTTGAGTGGGCAAATGCCCGAGGAACAGGTACAGAAATTACTCCAGGGTGGCAATTTTCAGGAGATCGACGCGTATGCGGGAGTTAAGGAATACATCGAGGCAGGATGTTGCACTATCCGCCGTATTCTTGAATCTAGCGACGTGTTCTTGCCTCTGGAATTTGCCGACTACGTTCTCTGGAGCGATACTCCGGAAGAGGACCTCAAATCCAGTATCGTCGTGATCGACGCGCACCGCTTCAGCGCGGAATGCAAAGGCGAAATCGCCTATCGGGCGCTCACGTCAGTTCACGACACATGGGTGAAGCGCAACGAGGAGCGATTCTTTGATCCGCAGTTTGCGGACGAACGCATCTTGTTTTTACGCTCAGAAATGATCGGATATGAGACGCTTGCAGGCGAGTATCGGCACTATGTTGAACCTATTCTCCGGCTAATCAGAGTCATGCCGCACCTTGACTGGTACATCAAAGATCAGTACCAAATCGCAAAACGGCAGATGATGGTCGTCTATGGCATCCGCGGCATTGACGACCTTCAGCACCTGATTCGTCGCGGCGACTATCAGCCCCTGACGGCGATGATCGCCAACGCGATGTATGACGAGGCGCTGTCCTTATCTCTCGCCGAACAGGCAATGGAGAGAATGCTTGCAAAATAACCCAAAAACGCCGGTAACCCCGGCGTTTTTTCATGCAAAAAAAGGCTCACTGGAGCCTGTGGTGATCTCGGCGGGATGAGGAACCTCGCTTCGCTCGGTGCGAACCCTTGGCTCGCCTCCGGCAGAAAAATTACCAGCAACAAAATAAGCCCACAAGGGGCTTCTTTTATTGCTGGTGATCTCGGCGGGAGTCGCACTGAAAGTCCGACGACCGCAAAAAAGGCTCACTGGAGCCTGTGGTGATCTCGGCGGGAGTCGAACCCGCGATTTTCTGGATGAGAACCAGACGTCCTAGACCACTAGACGACGAGACCATATACTATACCCTAATTATAGCATATTTTATTTTAATATTCAATACTTCCGTACTGCGGCACTGCCTCTACGAAAGTCTGCCCAGGCGCAAGGGCTATTTCTACGCCACTATCATCATAAAATCTAATCTGCTCTGCTACGGCATTCTTGGTCCAGGTCCCGTGCAAAACTTGTCCATTTTGAAAGACATACGCTTCTCCAGAACCCAAAGTAGTAATATCTTCGTGGTAGCCGTCATAGGCGGCTCTTTTTTCTTGCACCACCATCGCCACTACCACGGCCGGAGTAAGCTGTTTTAATGTGCAGACATTCTCTGGCTCAACCTCACCCAAATTCTCATTTGGACATTCAAAAACCTCATGTGGCACACCAGTTTCATAACTGCGCGCATAGGTATTGGTATTGGCGTCATAAACGTAGCGCACATTAAAAGAGGCCCAACCACCAAAATTGATACCAATGTGTGTTGCGGTTGGTGTTAATTCTGAAGTATCGCCACTGGCCGGCTCGGTGATTACTAGCTTTTCTCTCACTGTGCCATCTACGCGCGCCTTTGATGACTGCTGCGGCGTCATCCTAGTAAAGCCAGTCACATTAGAGGTATTATATCCGTTATCTGCACTAAACCTTGCTAAATTGCCGCTCGTAGTAAACAAATTATTCCAAAGCCTGCTACCGGCAGTGCCCCGGTACATATACGCATAGCTCTCGGAAAGATCCTTATAACCGCCATTCCTTACGGCCGCAATCGCGTCGGCTGCTCCACCTGCGTGCACAATCGTGCAATCAAAAGGTGTATCCCATTGCAAATAATATATCCTCAAAGAGCGAATTGGTCCAATCACAGCCGAAGATGGATTTTGGTAAATGGCGGCAAAGCGCGTTATTCCCGCCTCGGCAATCGCCTCAAACACTACGCCAGCCTGAGTCATGCCAACCTGTGGCCTGGCACCGTCAGTCCCATTTGGGGTTTGAATACAATAGGCGGGGGCTGTTTTGTCGGCCTCGGATTGAATAGCAAGCCCAGTCAGATTACTATAGCTCTCGCTGACCTCTGCGCTTGGAATTTGCGGAAAAGACAATTCTGGCAAAACCTCTTTTGGTAAGAGAAAAGGCAAGGCAAAAAGCACCGCACCACCAATTAGGCAAACAATGCCACCAATTATCATTACGATTCCCGCCCTAGACTTTGGGGTTGATTTTGGTTCTTCTAGCTGTTTGTTATCTATAGCTTTTTCTTGCATGTCATTTTTCCGCTTATGTTTTAATTTTACCATAAAAATCTTGCATATTTCAAAAAGGCTGTGCTATAATAAACTTATGATTAGTAAGGCAACAAGGATAAACAGTATTATTATTCTAGCGGTCACATTACTTTCTTCTATTATCGTAAAGTCTGGGTCTAGCAAGGTTAGTGCAGCTGGAACAGATTTCAAAATTAGCGTTCAAGACGAAATAACAGTTAATATAGATGAGCCAGTTAACGTCGAGAATTCTTACGGTGCCATTATCAAGAAGGTCGGCATCAGTGTCTCGTCCAATTCGGATGGCTATACGGCTACTATGTCTACTGCTACTAACGAAAACCGGCTCATAGAAGTTAATAACTCCAGCTTGTATTTTAATATGCTAGGAAACGAATTTAGCATCACCTCTGCTTCCATGGATAATATGTGGGGCTGGAATGTAGTTAATAAAGGCGCCGCAATTCCTGTCACCTACGATGGTATGGCTACTGCCGAAGAAGAAATTGGCTCTTATGTCCTTGCTGGCACCCAAGCTACCACTACCGAGAAAGATATTTATTTTGCCGCCAAGCCTACGGCTACTACCTCCGCTGGTACTTATACGAACTCTGTTGTTATTAGTGTAGTGGCTGGTTATACCCCACCAGAAGATGCCGCATCTACGCCTACCAATACCGCCAACACATCCTCTGTGGCCCGTGTCAGCCGCACTCTCAATGTCGCATCAGACACCGGGGACGACGAGGAATCTACTAGTAGTAAGTCTTCCGTTTCGGTTAATACCACCAATAATAGCCAATATGATAGTTATGACGACCCGCTAGGCGAAACTTCTACCAGTATCAACGAAGGCACTCCTCTTGCCACCGGCCTAGCTGTTACTGCTGGTGTTGCTGCCACTACCGGCATTATTCTCTTTGCCATTGCCAAGCGCAAGGAAGACGACGACGAAGATTACTAATCGTAAATGCACACAAAATAGCACCGATCCCATTCGGTGCTATTTTTATAAAGTCTAAGACTTAGATGGCGCGGGCTACTTTGTTTAACCTTGCCATGGTCACCTCGCGCCCAAGAGTAGCCATAGTTAAGTTAAGAGCCGGGCTAAATGGTGCAAAAGATATTGCTATGCGAATTAGTGAAAATAGTTCGGCTGGCTTTTTGCCAGTAGATACTAGCAGCTGATTGAGTGTTTCTTGAATAGAGTCGGCCGACCAATCCGTTACTTCACTAAGCGCAGCAATCGTCTGTTTCAAGAGAGTCTCAATTTCTGCCTCAGAGAGCTTCTTAAGATACTTATTGCTAATTAGCATATCCAAATCTATCTGAGGATCGGCAAAAAAGTAGGCGGTCATATTGCGTAAATCAGAGAGGGTCTTTAAGCGGTCATAAATAATTGTGAGCACTGCCTTGCGATAATCTTCAGAATACGAAGCTGCCGCTTCTGGCCAAAAGTTTACCGTCCTGTCATACAGAGCCTCAATGCCCTGCTCTGTAGCAATCTTTCTAATCCACTGTCCATTCATCCAAAGTAATTTAGTTTCATCGTATCGCGCCCCAGAACTTTGAATGCGATCCAGTGAGAACTTTTCAATCAAATCTTGCTTCGTATAAATCTCTTGTTCGGTGCCATCATTCCAGCCTAAACATGCCAGATAATTCAGCATGGCTTCTGGCAATACGCCGTCCTCGCGATATTCTGTTACCGACTTAGCCCCATCACGTTTGCCAAGTTTTTTGTTCCCTTGCGGAGCTAGAATATGCGGTAACGATACAAACACTGGACGCTCCAGCCCTAGCGCCTCGTAAATAGCTAGATAATTTGGCGTACTAGATAAATACTCTACACCACGCATCACGTGAGTTACTCCCATTTCGGTATCATCCACAATGTGTGCAAAATTATAAGTTGGGAACCCATCTGCTTTAATTAAGATAATATCGTCCAAGACTTCTGGGCCAGTATGCATCTCACCCATCACAGCATCGGTCCAAGAGTAGGCTTTCGGCTCACTCTTGAATCTAATTGGCATACCAGGCTCCCAGGCCGGCGGATTCTCTGGCCTAAAGTTTCGATAAAGAAATGGCTTCTTTTCTGCATTGCATTTTGCGCGATATTCCTCAATCTTCTCGGATGGAGTAGGGTCGGCATAAGCGCGGCCAGAATCTATAAGTTTTTTTGCCCATTTAATATATAAGTCTGTTCTTTCACTCTGAAAATATGGGCCATTTGGTCCACCCACTAGCGGGCCTTCATCCCACTCCAGACCTAGCCACTTCAAAGTATCTTCTATAAGCTCGGTTGCACCTTCTACATAGCGGGTACGATCGGTATCTTCAATTCTTAAAATCATTTTTCCGCCAGTTTGTCTGGCCACCAAATATGGGTAAATCGCACTCCGTACATTACCAATATGAATGTAGCCAGTAGGGCTGGGTGCAAAACGAGTTATAGCTTCTTTCATAACTACTTATTATAGCACTTTTATAAAGAAACCGCAATTGCCTTGATCTGCTTTTTGGTTAAACTACCAGAGGTAGTATCTAGCGTGTAAGTAATGCCGCCATTGGCCCAACAAGCGTCACTGCCACTAATGTAGAGTGTTAAGCCCTGCTCTACTATTTCTGCGTAGTTATCACCGTAAGTTTGGCGCACAAAATTGTTCAACAAGGCCTTTGAGTCCCAATCTGTTTTTTCCTCGATAAGCGTGAATGCATCGCCGGTAGAAGGATTTTTGAAATTCATGGTAATCTTGCCATTTTCAGAAGTAATGTCAGACAGACTAAAATCGCGCGGTACATAGGAAGGATAAGAGGCTTCAATGCCGGACTGCATTGCTGCAACCTTCAAAGAAACATTTGGGGAGTTAAGATTGACAAAATAAACAATCGCGAACACTGCCGCCCCGGCGCAGACTAATGCGAGTAGAATTCGCTTAAACCCAAAATGCACTTTATAGCTACTACGCTTAGCGCGTTGAGAAGCCGTAGAGGTAGCCGCCTCAACTAAAGCGCGGTCTACCGCAGTTTGACGTTTCAAGTCCGCCTCTTCTGGTGCTACATCATGGATGATTGATTCAATTTGAACCGGGCTGTCATCTATCACCTCCTCTGCAACGATAGGCTGCGGTCTCTGGTGCTTGATATTCTTCTGATTGCGTGCAGAGAATTGTATTTTCCGATGCACTGAAGTACCTTTCTGTTTTTGGGCAATATTTGCCATTTTCTACCTCGCTTAATACTTATTCCTATAATACACGACTGCACACTAAAATGCAAGCGTTAATTTTGGCGCTATATGTTATAATAAAGATATGGATTTAGAAAAACGTGCTCGGCGCCAGAGTTTGCGCGTAATTGTATCGGAAACCATTATGGTATTGTCGGTTATTACAATGGTGGCTGTGCTTGCATTAATTGTGTCTGGCTACTGGCTTAATTCAGACTTCGAGGTGGAGCGTCAAGGTATGCTTCAGATTGGCTCTACTCCCACTGGCGCCAGCGTAGAGGTAGATGGTAGTGCTCCATGGTATCAGCGCACTAACACGTCTAAGGTATTGTCAGCCGGCGAGCATAAAATCGTCCTCACCCGAGACGGTTATGATTCTTGGGCTAAAACTGTAACGATTAGAGAAGGATTATTATACCGACTCAATTACCCACGGCTGTTCTTGACGGAGCGCGAATTGGAAACCGTCCTTGATGCCACCACGGCTACTTTTGCTACCGTATCAAAAGATCACAATACCATGCTACTTGCAGACAATACTACCATGTGGCGGCTCTTAAGGCTCAACGAAAACACTGTTTCAACTAAAACTCTTGATATTGCCCCCTTCTTCTCATCTGTCAGTATTGCTAGCACCGCCTCCACCGGACTCTTTACTGGCAAAATTATTAATGCGACCTGGAGTGGCGATAATAACCACGTTTTAATTCAGGCTACTACTAACGATTCTGTAGAATGGGTACTACTCGACATCCGCAATCCAGAACGCAGCATCAATTTATCACGTCAGTTCGCCGCTGATTTTACCGATATGCGCATTTTTGACAGCTCCGCCAGCACTCTGCTTACCCTAAGAAATGGTAATCTGCATAAAATAGACGTCGCTAGTCGCCAGATTTCCGCCATTCTCGCCGAGGCCGTTTTGAATTACAATTATTATGACCAAGAAATTATCTATACAACCCCCACAAGCATCAGTATCCTAAAGAATCCAGATTCTACACCAATTGTATATCGTGAACTTGCCACCGAAGACCCCATCACTGGGGAGACAAGCACCACTACTGAGTTCACGCCGGTAGCCTTCATTAGTCGTTTCTATGACGATAAATACATTACTATCGTCACTGGCGACAATATTACTGTTTATAATTATGATGACGAAACCGAAGTCTTCAATCAAAACATTGCTTTTATTCCCGAGAATATTCGCTTGGGGCAAAGGGGTGACTACCTTTTTCTCAATTTGGATACCGCGGCTGCAACTCTCGATATGGAGTCGCTCACAGTTAAAAATTGGGCACTCACCACATCAGATTTTGGGTGGCTAGATAATAATATGCTCTACGAAGTAGCGGGTGGTACGCTATCAGTCTACGATTACGATGGTCTTAACCACCGCACGCTTTCCAAAAACGTCTCCGCACATTTCCCTGTTGTTATCACCAATAATAAATGGATGTATTATTTCTCAGACGGCAATCTTGTCCGCGAGATTATTGCAAAATAAGTTTTATTGCCCAGTTAGCCAGTTCCAAATCCCCTCAAAGAACGAAGGCTCATTAGATGGCATTGCAAGGCCATCGTCTGTTACTGGAGTGGCCTCATCAGCTTCCTGCTCCGCTTCGGCTGATTCGTCATATGCCGGAGAGATTTGCTCGGCCGTCACCAGTAGACGGTAGCGTGACGTGCCAAGCGGTGTACAGGTTACCAAAGTCAAAATCGGCCGGTCGGTTGGCGCGGTTAAGGCCGCTACATTAGTCGGCTCAACCACCTCTTTTTTGGTTACGCTATAAGTATAGCGCTTGGATTCATAATTTACATAGATTAAATCGCCAGTATCTAGCCGCTCCAATCCAGAAAAGATATATTTATATGGATTTGAGCTGTAAATATCTCCAGCTGAATGGCCGGTAATCACAAAATTGCCAACTTCGCCAGGATAGGCGCTGGCACCACTAATGCGGTAGTGCGCCACGCCATTATTCATGGCCGTCATCACATCTTTTAGTGGCACCTCAAAACGTATAGGCACATCTATATTTAATTTTGGAATTATCAGCCTTGGGTCTGCGGATACGGTCTGTGTAATGACTGGATCTAAGGCCTCGATATCGGAAACCGGCGCATTACCAGGTGATACATAGGCCATAATTGGCGCAAAAATCAAACGATTATATTGCATAAATAAAATCAACCCCGCCACTGCCAACCCAGCCAAGATCGGAATAAACCTACGCATCCGACGGGATTTTTTGGCACTATCAGTGGCGCGGCGCCGGATTGTCCTTCGTAAAATATCTTCCGAATCCTGTTCGCTCGCATTCAGACTTAACCCTTCCTTGCCGCGTCCGCGACCACCAGCCTTGGCAAGTGCAAAAATAATGTCTTCATCTTCGGCCTTTTCGCGGGCATCTTTTAGGCGTTCCTTGGCTATATACTGTTTTGCAGCATTAGAATAATAGTCGCTGTAGTATTTTTGGTAATAATTCTGCCAAGCCGAATGGTATTTTTTCCACGACTCGGAGTCTAACTTTGTATTAAACGGTTGATCTTTGAGATGTGTATTACTAGAGGTGGCATTAGAGGTTTCAGCCTTTTTTGCGGCATCAGCATAAGCGGCGAGCACCTTGCGTCTTGCTATTTGTGCCGCAGCTTGCCGCTGTAAATCACTAGAAAACTGCCCACCATTCTTTGAATCCATATTAAAATTATAGCATAATTTCAGGAAATATGATACAATTATACCAGGAGCCAGTAAACCCCCCTTTAGTGGCTCCTAATGGGCGAATGGCGGAACTGGTAGACGCGATAGACTCAAAATCTGTTGGCCGCAAGGTCGTGAGGGTTCAAGTCCCTCTTTGCCCACCAAACCACTAGGTGCACACAGTTGCAGGGAGTCGCGAGACTTCTTTTTTTAAGCTCCATTTCAGCAAGCTGCGTGATAATGTTAATACAACATTAAAAGGAGTTTTAAAAATGACTAACAACATCAACAATGACGAGAAAAAGAAAAAACTTTTCTCAAAAGACAGAATTGTCGCTGGCTCCTTGGGGCTGTTTTTAGGGGCGCTCTTGACGGCTGGTGCATTCGTGGCATATATCAACATCGCTGGTCTAAGCACGTCCAGCGGCGAGCAGTCTATGCAAAACCCAAATGGCACACCGCCAGAAATGCCAAGCGGTATGCCAAATGGTATGCCAAGTGGCGAACGTCCGAGCGGTACTCCACCAGAATTGCCAGACGGTGAAACCCCTGATGGTGAAACCCCACCAGAATTACCGGACGACGAAACACCATCAGAGTCATAGGATGGTGAAACTTCGCCAGACATGATATAATAAACCCATGAAGATTGCGATTTTTTCTGATTGTTATCTTGATCTTACTGGCGGTATTGTCACCACTATCAATGCCGAAAAAGCCGAGCTAGAGCGTCGCGGCCACACTGTGTACGTTTTCTCTAGCGCCTATCCTCGTTCTAGCGCGGCCAAGGCAAAGCTGGCAAAGTCTCATATCTTTCCAGTTCCTACCTGTCGGCTATTTGGTCGCGGCGCTACACCCATTGCGCGGCGCCCCAAAATCATAGAAAAATGGCTACTCAGCAGTCACCCAGAGCTAAAAGAGTTCGATATTTTTTATGTTCACTACGAAGCAGGCTGTTCTATTGCCGGGATTCGTTTGGCGCGAGCGCTCAAGATTCCGTCAATCCAGGTTATGCATGGCCGCGAGGATATGGGCGAAGCTCTAATCATCCCGCCCGGCCTCCGCACTTTTGTCGCACTGGTACTTAATTGGTTCCACTCTTGGTATCTACCGCATCCAGTCAAGGTAAAAAAAGACAATTACCTTGCGCCCACGGTGGCGCGCGCTAAGATGTGGGAGCTAATGGTTAATCATGCCAACGCGGCGGACTTCGTTATTACGCCCTCAGATTATTTTCGTGAGATGCTTTTACATTACGGCCTTAGTCGTCCTAATACTGCCCTACATCACGGCGTCAGCAATGCTTTGGTGGATTTTCCAGCCACAACTAAGGACTATCACCAAGGCGAAACTCTTGAAATTATTTGGCACTCTAGACTCTCTCCCGAAAAGCGCATCATGCCATTTTTGGAAGCACTCACTATTTTACAATCTACAGATAAGCCGCAAACTCTTGCTAGAGCCACCGCTAGAATGCGCTATCTCAAAAATCGCACCAAACCTGCGCCTAAGTATCACGTTTCCATTTTTGGCGACGGGCCAGAAATCGTCAGTGCTAAATCTTATGCTAAATTGCACCGGCTAAATGTTACTTTTCATGGTGCCACAAAATTTGACCAAATCTGGGAGCAACTTCAGGTTTCGCATCTAGACGTGCTAGCCTCGTATGATTATGACACATTTGGCATGTCCCTCATCGAGGCCGAAGCCGCCGGCGTGCCGGCACTTATCACCGATCCGGATCTCGAAGAAATCATCCCGCCCGGCAGCTATCTTCTTACTAAATCCCCATCGCCACGCGCTATTGCGGCGGGTATTAATCATTTGCTGGCTCATCCTGCAGAAATTGCCAGCATGAGCCAGGTTATGCTTAGGAACCGGCACGAACTAAAAATCTCCGTCAAAATAGATAAACTAGAAAGGATTATGCATGAGATACTTGGCTGACATTTTAACTTTATTGCGAGGTATTTTTTGCATTGTGCTAATAGTGTTGAGTCTAACTAACGGTTCCGTCGCTGCGGCATTTTTAGCTTTTGTGCTCGGCGAGTTAACCGATGCCCTGGACGGCACCTGCGCCGCCAAGTGGCCGTTCCCCAAAAATAAAACCCCAAAATACCGCAAATATGCAGCTAAGTACGATATGGTTATAGATACTGCGCTCGCACTCAGTATGGGGCTGTTCTTTACCCTCAGAGTTACCCTGGTAGGTGGTCTTACGATGGCGATAGGTTATACTGCCATAGCAACTGTTGTGGACTTAGTAGTCTACGGTAAACTATTCGGTCATCCAGACGACGCAAGGCCAGGCTCACTAGCCCTGCGCAATTTTCCACTCGCCAAAAAAATCATTTTGGCGCGCCGTCGCCTCTACCTTTCCCTCATCTTTATTGCAGCAGTCTGGACACTCTACGCCTCGGAATGGCCACTTGCCGTTAAACACATTATCATGGCGCTCGGCTGCGCGGGCTCGCTGTTCTTTTGGTTCTTTTTGGCTCAACGTCGCCACAATATCTCGCGCGACGCTGTAGCTATAGAGAAAAAGCTAGAAAAAAAATAGCCCTATCCTTATATTATATCACACATTATTAAAAATGTCAATATCAAGGCTATTTTTCTAGTAAGGCGCAGGCGGTAGACTCTATAAATCTTGCTGGGTTATACAGATTAAGCGCGGCAATTTTGGCCGCCAAAGTCCCATCCCAAAAAGAAAGTGGCGTGTAGGGGGTATTCTCTAGTGGCACAATTGTCACTAGACCATCCTTTGCAATTAAAACTTGTCCGTTATGGAGTGTTACTATTTGTACTGGATAACTCAGTGTAAATTTGTGCAGCACCTCTGTTACCTGTACCAGCGATTGAGACAAAAGTAGCATTTTAGGGTAAAAAATTGCCCTTAAGAGTTTTTGTAGCTGCGCCATAGTGGCAAGCATCATAACGTGCTCATTCATCAGCCAGCCACCTGCCTCTGGTGTAGCAACCAAATCTACAGTATCACGCGTTAAAATCACTGGTTTCTCGGCGAGTTTTAGGGTATCGGTAATCGCCTGCCCGGTGATAGAATTACGCGAAAAATCGCCAACCAGCAGGTTGAAATCCGTATTTTTACAGGCTGCACTGATTTCTGCACCATCCGCAAATGAGCCAGATTCGGTAGATTTCAACAGAACCATATTTGGCAAATCTGGCAGTTTGCCCCTTAGGGCATTCGGCAAAATCATCCGCGCTTCCATAATAGGATATTCCCGCAGCAAGAACTCCGCCACCTTTACAGAGGTACGAAAACTTTGAGCGTTTCCGCCCACCACCCCAATTATGCCTCTTTTTTGCTCTGGAATGTTCCATAAGAGGTTGGCATACGGGTTAGTTGAGAGTTTCTGTGTATAATTATCCATTATCTCCCCAATGTAATAGAAATCGGGCAATGATCCGACCCAGATACTTTTTCATAGATTTCGGCATCCTTTAGTCTTGGCATGAGGCTTTTTGAAATGAAAAAATAATCAATTCGCCACCCTACGTTGTTTTGACGTGCCTGCCCCCAGTGACTCCACCAAGTGTACCTCTGTTCGGTAGGATGCAATTTCCTAAATGTATCTACGAAAGAAGCGCCGAGCAAATTGCCGATCCCCTGCCGTTCCTCATCTGTAAAGCCCGCATTGTGGTGGTTTTGTTTCGGCCTGGCTAGGTCAATTTCACTATAGGCGGCGTTAAAATCGCCGCACACTACTACTGGCTTAGATTTTTCTAGCTCAATTAACATCGTCAAAAACCCCGGATCCCACTTATTATGACGTAGTTTTAGGCGCGATAAATCTGGCTTAGAATTTGGGACATAGACATTAACCAAATAAAAATCACTATACTCGGCTACAATTACACGTCCTTCGGCATTTGGGTTGCCGTATTGGTCGGCTTCCACCAATTCGTAATCGGTGCGCACATTTAGGGGTTTTAGCTTGGTAAAAATCGCCGTCCCAGAGTATCCTGGCCGCTCCGCTGAGTTCCAAATCTCCTCATACTCTGGCAAATCTATCTTGGCCTGACCGGGTTTCATTTTAATCTCTTGCAAGCACAAAATATCCGGCTGATACTCGGCAATAAAACTTTGCAGGGCGCCTTTACTAAGAACCGACCTCAGCCCATTTACGTTCCAAGAGAAAATACTAAGCATATCTGCCTCGTTCAATATCACGCTTTTTGATACTCTCACGCTTATCGTATTTCTTCTTGCCTTTACCCACGGCAATCACCAGTTTAATATGTCTAGTGCCACCCAATAATTTTACCGGTACAATGGTGGACCCGGCTACTTTTTCACGTTCAAGCGCCGCAATTTGCTTGCGCGTGGCCAGCAGTTTAATGTTGCGGGCAGTTTCTGCGCCTAGCGTCAAGTTGTTTAGCCATAATTCACCCATTCTAATCGTAACAAAAGAACCTTTGAGTTGCACATGGTGGTCCCTTATGGCGCGCACTTCGGGGCCAGACAAAACCATACCGCACGTCAACTCCTCGCCTAGCGTGTAGTCAAAATGCGCTTTGCGGTTAACGGTTACCATATCTGGAGTGCGTTTTTTCTTCATGGGGTAATTATACCACCTTTACGCTGTCAGTGCCAACTAGCTCTCGCAGATTCTCTAGTAGTGCGTCAGAAATTTCTACCTTAAATGGCATCCTTAAAGGCCGTTTTGTTTCACCGTCCCTTAGCACCAAGACCACCTCTGTAAAGCCCAAATTAATATCCGCAAGACGTCGTATGGCAGATAGAGTTTCGGTATCCTCGGGGTTTTCAATCAAAATATACAACTTTTCCTTGCGTGGATCTTTTGGCGGTGCTGCTAGTACACGCGGCGCATCTATGGTCTTTGGGCCTTCGCTATGTGGAGCCTTGCGATACACGCGCTCCGCGGAGCTCTTAGATGTGCTGCTGCGACGAAAAGTTTTCTCAGGGGCTTTGGCCGGAGCGGCCAATTTGGTGCCAGTCGGTTGATATGACTCCAAGACATCATCAGATACTAATTCTACCACTTCCGCTAGAACCTTAGCTTCAGAGGTGAGGTTGCCATCTTTGTCTGCTGCGTTAATTTTGCCCTGCACACGCACCACGTTATCTACTTCGAGCTTAGCTCCGTGTTCCGCAAATACTGATGGGAATACAATAAACTCAGTTTCTGCCGACTTATTTTCAAGTTTGATGAAGGCCATTTTGTCGCCTTTTTTGGTCAAAATCGTCCGCACCGCTGTAATGATGCCACCAATCGTAATCACTCGGCCGTTATTCTCTGGCGTAATTAGCTCCATTGGGTGAGTTTGTTCATCGAAATACGTATCGTATTTATCGAGCGGGTGCGCAGAAAGATAAAGTCCCATTAAGTCTCGCTCCCACAACAACTGTTCCTTTTCTGGGAACTGCGAAGGCGCTGGCTTAATTTCTACTTCTGGTATTTTGCCAGCCTCACCCATCATGCCAAATAAATCAGTCTGCCCAGAGCCTACGTCCTTTTGGCATTTTGCCCCGTAAGCCTGAATCGCCTCTAGGTTAAACAATAAATCACTTCGCGAATAGCCAAAACTATCAAACGCACCAGTCTTGATGGCTGCTTCCCATGATTTTTTATTAAACTTAGTAGAGTCTACACGTTTCGCAAAATCACAAATCGACTTAAACGGCCCATTTTTATCACGTTCTGGAATAACATACTCTTCTACTAGCGCCTTACCCATGCTCTTAATTCCGGACAGCCCAAAACGAATGGTATTTTCGCCGCCTACGATACCAAAATCACCGTAAGACTGATTGATGTCCGGCCCTAGCACCTTAATGCCCATGCGTTTACATTCGGCAATTTCAATCGCTAGGCGGTCTGTCCAGCGCATATCAGCAGTCATCAGCGCCGCCATAAAAGCATCCGGATAATGTGCCTTAAGATAGGCTGTCCAGTAGGCTACAAGCGCATAACATGCGGCGTGCGACTTATTAAAACAGTAGTTTGCAAAGTCCAAAAGCTGCGCCCAAAAAGTTTCGGCAATCTCTTCAGTGGCTCCGCCAATTTTTACTGCCCCCTCAATAAACTGCGGCTTGACCTTCTTCATCATGTCAATTTTCTTTTTACCCACGGCCTTACGCAGTGTATCTGCCTGGCCACCAGTAAATCCACACCACTCCTTAGAAATCTGCATGAACTGCTCTTGATAAATCATAATACCGTAAGTATTCTTGAGTGAATTCTCAAGCCCAGGATGCAAATAAGTAATAGGTTCCTCGCCATGTTTACGTTTAATAAACGAGTCGATAAACTGCATTGGGCCAGGCCGGTATAGCGCCACCATAGCGATAATATCTTCAAAAGTAGAAGCCTTCAAATCGCGCAGATAGCGTTTCATGCCGGCAGATTCCAGCTGAAATACGCCAGTCGTTTCGGCTCGTTGCAAAAGTTCGTAGGTTTTTTCGTCGTCTAGCGGCACCGAATACATATCTAAGTCGTTGTGATACACTTTACGAATCATTCTTAGTGCGTTGTTAATCACAGACAAGTTGGACAGCCCCAAAAAGTCCATTTTAAGCAACCCAATCTCCTCCACCTGCCCCATTGGAAATTGTGCGGCGCTAGGCCCTTTTGCAGAAACTTCAAGCGGCAAAAACTTCACCAAATCATCTGGTGCAATAATTACGCCGCAGGCGTGCACACCATGGTTACGAATCGTCCCCTCTAGCCGTGAAGCAAAATCAATCACCTCGTGCGCGGTTGGATTAGTTTCATATTCGTGTTTCAAATCGGGTACATCTTTGATGGCGTCTGATAGCTTGACGTGATGCCCCATCACTGGATCCGGAACCATTTTTGCGAGCTTGTCTGCTTCGGCGTATGGTACTTCAAGCACGCGCGCCACATCGCGCACGGCGTTTTTTGCCATCATTTTACCAAAGGTTGCAATGTTGGACACTCTACCGTAACCATATTTGCGCGAACAGTATTCAATCACCTCATCGCGCCTTGTATCCTGGATGTCTGTATCAATATCTGGCATAGAAATACGGTCTGGGTTCAAGAAACGCTCGAAGAGCAAATCATATTTCAGTGGGTCAAGCTCGGTAATACGGAGTGCATATGCCAAAATGGACCCTGCCGCCGAACCACGCCCTGGCCCATACACGATTCTCTGTGCTTTACCCCAGTTAATAAAGTCCTGCACGATAAGGAAATAACCATTGTAGCCCATTTTGTCCACCACGGAAAGTTCGTAGTCAATTCTTGGCAAAACCTTATGCGCTTCGTCGCGTTCTTCATCGGCTTTTTCTAGCAATTTGCGACATTCTGGCACTGATATTTCGGAGGCCTCCTTGAAAGTCTTGCCGGCATATCTGTATGCTAGCCCCTGAAAAACCAGCCTATCTAGGTAGGTTTTTTCGTCTTCATCTGTGGGAATCGGAAATTTCGGAATTAAAATTCGCCCGAGTTGCAAATCCACGTTGCAACGTTCCGCGATGCGTTTGGTGTTCAAAATCGCCTCTGGGCAAGTATCTTGCCAGTGGTCTATAATCTCCTGTGCCGGAATCACGTGCAAATCATAATCTTTGAGCGTCATCCGGTTTTTGTCACTTAAGTTTGCTGCAGTACCAATACATAGCAATACCTCGTGCGCATCTTGATCTTCTTTTTTGAGATAGTGCGCATCACAAGTTACCACCAGCGGCAACCCCAGCTCCTTGGCGTGAGCCATGTGCCAATCATTGACTTTTTTCTGCTCTGCCGAGTGTGTCGTAGAGAGTGGATGCCCATGGTCTTGCATCTCCAGATAAAAGCGGTCTTTGTAAACATTGCGGTACCAATCTATTAGCTCAAACGCCCGCTTGTCATCGCCCGCACGAATCGCCTCAGAAATCTCTGACCCCATACAACCAGATAAACAAATCACCCCTTCGCTGTACTTTTCAAGATCTTCATGGTCGGTGCGCGGCTTATAATATTTCCCCTCAATCTCGGCATTACTCATGATGCGACAGAGATTTTCGTAGCCTATATTATTCATTGCAATTAAAGTGATGTGGAAACGTTGCTTGTCGTGCGCCGGGTCCTTATCAGTGCGTTTTCGTGCTGCCACATATGCCTCTAGCCCCAGCAACGGTTTAATGCCCGCCGCATTACATTCCTTGTAAAGTTCCACTAGCCCACTCATCGTGCCGTGATCGGTCACTGCCACCGCTTCCATGCCCTCACTCTTCACGAATTCCACTAGTTCTGGTATCTTGGTTAAACCGTCCAACAACGAATAGTGAGTGTGATTATGTAAATGCACAAAATCACTTGGCTTTAGTTTTGGTTCCATACTAAAATTATAGCACAAAAATACATCCCCGTTTGGGGATGTATTAACTTTTAGGCTTCTTTCTCTTTGGTTTCTGCCTTTGCTGGTTTTTCAGCCTTCTCGGTCTTTTCCGTCTTCTCTGCTTTTTCCGTCTTGGCTGAGGCTTCCTCCTTCTCTACCTTTTTGGCTTTTCCGTCTTCGTCTTTTTTGCAAGTGCAATTCTCGTCGCAGTCACATTTGTCTTCGTCTTTTTTGCAAGTGCAACTCTCGTCGCAGTCACATTCGTCTTCGTCGCAATCTTCGTCGTCCTTGGTTGAAATAAACTTACCAGCGATTGCACCAGCGATTGCACCGAGTGCTGCTCCTAGAAAAAACTTACCAGCGCCGCTACTTTTCTTTTCTTTTTCTGCCATACTACTCCTTTTCTTTAGATTCTTTAATTTTTTCCTTAATCTTTGGGTTGACGTATTTGTCTACCAGCATTTCTACGGTGCCGCCGATTGATGTCATGCCCTTAACATTGGTGACGACATCGTTGGCGTTATCGGCGATATATTGGCCTTTCACCGCAACGCGTTTAACCTCATCAGAAACTTCTAGGATTTTTAGCATTAAAATAATGCCTACCACTAAAAATATAAATAAGGTTACGCTCAAAATTGCTACTAATATCCATTCTGCTACGTTCATATTCTTCTCCTAAATCCTATTATAGCACATTAATTTTCTGCGACAAATTTTCGCACTTCGTCAGCATAGTCTGTATTTCTTAAAACATATTCGAGGTGCGCCAT
This sequence comes from Candidatus Saccharimonadota bacterium, assembly GCA_017433855.1. Taxonomy (GTDB): domain Bacteria; phylum Patescibacteriota; class Saccharimonadia; order Saccharimonadales; family Saccharimonadaceae; genus Nanosyncoccus. Next base: position 40,052 of record JAFRGM010000004.1, read on the forward strand.
AAAATAGTTCTTTGGATCGCCAGTGGTGATCCACTTGCCCTCACTTCTAGCAATCACTACATCGCCAGTTTCGGCCAACCGTGTAATTGCATCTACTGTCCAAAGCTCGCCATCCAGCCCAGTGTTGCTTGGCACCAAATAATCAAACACTTCTGGTGTAAGCAAGTAGCGCCCATAGCTCGTAAGGTTGCTCGGGCTAAGTTCAGGTGTCTTTGGCTTTTCCACGATGTGGCTCAGCGTACCGTTTTCTTTTAATGCAATCATGCCGTATTTATGCCAAACAGCTTCTGGCATTTCTTGCGCAGCAATCACCGCCTTGGCATCTGGATTCTGTTCGTAAGTTTCAATCAAAGTTTTTACGTCGCTTTTGCCCAGAATCAGGTCGTCACTATATAATACCACAAAGGCATCTTCGCCTTCTACAAAAGATTTTGCGGAAACAATCGGCGAACCATTGCCATAAGGTAGCGTCGCATCCTGCTCTATAATAGTGATTTTAGGGAAGTCTAGCACTTCTTGTACCGGCTCAAAACGTGATGCCTTGCCCTGGCGTTCCAAAAGTGCACGAACATTGGCGGCCGGATTATGAAAGTAATCATCATAGATTTCGCGTGATTTAGTACCAGGTGTCGCTACGATAATGATTTCTTCAATCCCAGCCTCAATGCACTCTTCTACGCAGAGCTGCATTACTGGCTTGGCACCAATCGGAATCATAGCCTTAGGAATAGTTTTGGTAATCGGTAAATACCGGCTTGCAAACCCGGCATCCGTAATAATTGCTTTTTTAACGGTCATAAGCCTCCTTAAAACCTAATTATAACACAATTTAATATGTTTAAAGTATTAAATTACCGCTACCATATTGACAAAATTAACGTTATGTGCTATAATTAAAGCATAATCACCTTTTCGGTAGTATTTTAACAAGGAGTGCAAGAAAATGAAAAACTGGCACAAATATCTAGAATTGGTAAGGCAACGCCCGCAACTTTTCACTAAAGAGGCACTCGAAGTGGTGCTCGATGAAAAAATCATTTCCCAGTACGAAAAAGACACTGGCCGCCAGATTGGTGTTATCTATGAAAGCCCCTGGCGCTATCTTGTAGTAGATTTAGTGTGTGACTCAGGCAATCTCTTTGCTTATGAGCGCGTTATCCCTGCCAGGCTAGGTGGCGTAGCCATTCTTCCTGTCTATAATGACAACGTGGTGCTCATACGTGAATATCGTCACCCCGTCAATCAATGGCGGTGGGAGATTCCGCGCGGTTTTGGCACGGTCGGTGTTTCCGCAGTGCAGAATGCGCGCAAAGAGTTGTTTGAGGAGACCGGCATCAATAATGCCACGATCACCCATATTGGTATAATTGACGTGGACTCTGGTCTCACTTCCGACCAAGTAGATTTGTTCTTAGCAAAGGTCAAAAAAATCGATTTCTCCGTTGAGAATAAAGAGGAGTGCGAGCGGATAGAGGCCGTCAAACTCTTTACGATGCCGGAGATTCAGCGCATGATTATCGACCACGAGATTGTCGACAGCTTCACTCTGTCGGCCCTTTATACCTGGAAATTGCACCCTCAGCACTAACGCCGCCTTGAGCGGCGTTTTTTATTGCAATTTATACATCAAATTACCGCGCCACGCAACGCACTGAACGACCGCTGAAGCGATTGCTGCCGTAGTTATAGGACGGACTGAAATCGCCGCTATCGATGGTCAGGCTGTACGCGCTGACAGCACTATAGACCGTAGACGACCAATAGCGGCCGTTGTAGCCGTTATACTCGAGCGTGCCGCTGAGGACGTTGCCTGCGCGCACTAACCATAGAGGGTAGCCATTGGCTTTACCAATAGCATTGCCATAGGCTGCGTAAAGAGATCTAAAGTCATTGTAGGCGGCAGTGGCGGAACTTCTGGTTAAGCGCCAACCTTTAGGGCAGATGGAGTTTTTGGGGTTATCGGCAATAGCGTTATAGGTACTATCTACTCTAGTAGTAGTATCGTTGGATGCTACTGCAGCAGACCAGTTGTAGTAGTTGCCAATCTTACCATGTTCACCATTTGCTGCGTATGGGACTGTGGAGAAGTTAGCAGTGGTATTGGTATTATCTCCAGTGGAGTTCAAGCAGGATGGGGTAGTGAAATAGTTACAGTTAGTTGAACTAAAGGTGGAACCATCTTTTTGGTAGATTTCACTACCGTTGACAGTGAGATTCCAGGAGCGAGGGGTATAGTGTTGGTTGTCGTTGGTGATATTATCACCAGTCTTTTTACCATCCTGGTGGATGGCGTTGTTGTGGTAGGTAGCCATAGCGGGAGTCCAGGTGATGAGGCCGGTGGATTCATTGTAGGTATAACCGTAGTTCTCATTGTAGATGTCATCATCATAGACGTTGAGGTCGGTATTGAGAGAGGTTAGCGCCACATTGGTCTCTAGGTCTAGATCTAGGTTCTCGGTCATCCAACACTTGCCATCCTGAGCTTTAAGGACCCAGTAGAGTTTCTCATCCCTAGTATCTATTAACTGAGTTTCTGTATTGTAATCTACTACACCATTACAGATGGCGCTAGTCATATCTTGCATAGCGTAGTAGCCAGTGTCTATGCCAGCTTTATTGATATATGTTTTCTTTCCGGCCAGCGCGAACGCCGTATCAAAGTCTGGCGTCGCTATTGCTGCTGCCGGATGCACTATCACATAACGTACTTTGCCAGAGTATGAATCTGCCGCTTGGGTGGGGGAGACATAGGCGCGGTAGGTAGTAGTGATTTTGGCTGCCCCGCCAGTGCCCGCACCAGTTGCAGATTCACGGTAAGCCACGCGGTCGTACGTTTTTGGTACCACATTATAGCCGCCAGCACTATAGTCGCTGTCAAGGCTGACTGGATAGTCACCCGCCAGTGCGGTTACTTTCATACCCCAGTTAGAATTCGTAGTACCCGAGCCTGTCTCAATAAACAGCCCAGTATTCGCTCCTACGAGCGCAGTACTACTAGCTGCATTCACGGTGTCGCCAGTGTATCCTGCCGCATAAATCGTAAATCCACTTGGGTCGTTGCAGTTTGCCGCAATGGTCGTAGTGCCAATATTGGTAGTTTCTTGGCCATTTAATAACATTGCAACGTGGCTTGCGTTTAGAGTTGCCGTTAGGCTACAGGTATTTGCTACGATCACCGTCGCTGTAGAGGATTGCCCCGCCTTGGCATGAGTTGACCTTTGATTATATGCCACGCCACCGATAGCCAATCCTATCAGAAATAATATCATCGTGCTAATTTTAATATGTTTGACCGTTTTCTCCATGTAGCCTCGTGACCCATATCAAAATAATTGCATCCGGTGGTGCCACTTTTGTATTAGGGTCATGCACAAAAATGGCACCACCAGGTGCACTATCACGTGTGACACGAATTGCTTCAGAACACGGTTCCTGATGATGCCATTTTCGCTCTGAAACAAAATAACGTGTCAAATATGTAATTATAGATAGTGCAATTTTATTATAGCACACCTACTTTGCATTTACAAGCTACCATGCTAGGCTTATTTCTTATGATTTTTCTGAATCTTTTTTCGGGCGGATTTTTTCTTGGTGATCTTCGTACGTGTTTTAATTGTAAACTTATACAGATACATTGCGGCCATTACTACCATCACAATCACCATACAGGTAGAGATGATTGCTGGCACCATTGTGTCTTGGAGCTCGTTTTCTGCCTGTGCGGTAGAGATTACAACTCCCTCCTTGCCTTCAGTGATAACGTCATCTTCAGAAGAAACTCTATCCTCTGCAGCTCCCTCCTCATGAGAAGCAGTACCATCGGCCGTTGTTTCTGCATTCTCATTTTCGCTCGTCGGCTCTGTGGTAGGCTGTGTTGTGGTTGTCGCGGTACGCACGGCATTGCCCGTCTGCCCACCATTAGGTGCATCCGCAGTTTTACTTGTAGACTCATCTTTCGGCAAAGTTGCATCATCAACGTATTCAACCGGCCCATCAAATTGATTGTTTGGGGTAATTTTAAGAGTATTTTCAACGTAATATGACGCACTCAAACTTCCCGACATTACTCCGTACTCATCAGTCCAGTAGTAAAGGCTAATCTCATATTCCCCACTCACTCCGTCGCTGTAAGGGTCAATTTTGGCACTAAAACTACCAAGCTCTATTCTGCCGCCAGGCAGAATGTTGCTAGCGGCCAACACTCGGTCGTTATTGTTGACGTATGAATCCCCGCCTGCTCGCCAGTATGGAAAAGCACATGGTGTCGTTTCACCACCACTTGCCGAACGAAATTTATTGCAAATTGCCCCTTGGTTGGCACTTACGGCTCTCCCCTCACGAATCGTTGCAGTAAAATCGTGCAGGAAAACATTCTTCGGTGTTTCTACCACCAAAACACAATCGGAGGTATACTTAGAATTCATCGCCCCGCATTCAATCGTAAATTTCGACACCGAATTTGCCGTCGCCGCATTTACCATACTCTATCCCTCACGCTTCATGGTTGGGAATGGCACAGCCTCGCGCCCTGGTACGCCCTCAAGCAACCAAAAGTTGCGCTCAGAATTGCCCCAACCACAAGCCGGCGGCATCCCATATTCCAACATCTCTACAAAATCACGATCGAGCATCTGTGCCTCTTCGTCGCCGGCATCGCGCGCCGCTTGTTGCTCTTCAAACCTCGCTAGCTGATCTAATGGGTCGTTTAATTCCGAAAAACCATTGCCCATCTCGGTCCCCGCAATTACAGGATGAAAACGCTCCGTCACCAGTGGGTTTTCGCTAGATTTCTTAGCGAGTGGCGACAATGACAACGGTTCTTCTATCACCCAGTATGGCCCCGCTGAGGTCTTACGAATTAGTTTCCACACGTGGTCAATTAGATGCGGTGTAGTCGCCTCGTAATTGGTCTCTACTCCGTTCTCCTTCAAGATTCTAATCAGTTGTTCGCGATCCGGATTGAATACGTCTACGTCATATTTCTCGCGTAACAAATCTGCATATTTGTAGCGTGGCCACTCACAATCTAGGTCAATCTCAAACCCGCCCACCTGAAACTTCAAAGTCCCCCAGGTCTCCATCGCAACATATTTCATCATTTCTTCATATAGTTTCATGCCGTCTTCGTAATTTTCGTACGCAGCATAGCTCTCAAACGCAATATGCTCTGGCAAATGCTCGTCATCCACGCCTTCATTCCTAAATCTTGGCCCAATATCATAAACCTTTTCAAAACCACCACCAAGCAAACGCTTTAAAGGTAGCTCGTGCGAAATGCGCAAATAAAAATCTTCATCCAGCGCATTCATATGGGTCACGAACGGCGTCGCATCCGCTCCGCCAGTTGTGTGCTCTAGGACTGGGATATTTATTTCAATAAACCCATGGCTATTCATAAAATCGCGCGTTGCCTGCCAAAACTTTGAACGGCGTTTTAGCCTTTCGCGTACCTCTGGGTTTACGTTCATATCCACATAGCGACGGCGATAGCGCTCCTCTTTGTTGGTAAATGTCTCAGGCATCGGCCGCAAGGTTTTTACAAGCAACCGAACAAAATTAGCAAACACCGATATTTCACCGGTCTGTGATTTGTCTACTATGCCGGTAGCTTCTACGAAATCTCCTGTATCTAGTAACTTGACGTCTTTTGCACCGAGTAGCCCGCTTGGGGTGTCCTCACCGGTAGTTTTCATAAAAATCTGCACCTCACCACTCTCGTCGCGCAGTTTCAAAAATACCAACTTGCCAAACGACCGAATTGCCACAATACGCCCTGCGACGCATACTTCCTGTCCTTGTTTCTCGTCAAAATGCGTCACTACTTCCACTATTTTAGTGTTGCGCTGGCTTTTGGAGGGATAAGGATCAATTCCCCGCTCTTTCAGCTCTGCTAATTTTCTTAGTCGTTCATTTCTATAATCGTCAAGTATCATGACATTATTATACCATAAAATCACCTACTTTAACACCCCTTTTTACCTCTATAATACTGGACAAAAAAGCAGAAGTGTGATATAATAGAACAAAGGGGGCTTTTTAATGCCCTCCGAACATTCAAAACTTGTAAAGGAAATTTATTTTAAGGGGGAAAATAAATGAAAAAGTATTGGAACAACTTAAAACGGGATTGGCATTTATTGAATCCATATCAGAGGGTGAGAGTCATCTTCTACCTTGCGGTATACGTGTGCTGTTTGCTGATAATCGCTATCATGTCGACCGAAAATATCGCCGAGCCGGCCGTGAAAACGGTCGTTGAAGAGGATGTACAAACCGAGACTCGCTTCCCGGCCAGGGATTTCACCGACGTAAAACTAAAAACTAAATACGAACTCGGCACTTGGGACGGCTCGTTCGTCCGCTCGGAGGAAGGGACAGATGTTGCCTCGGTTGACCAGTATGGTTACCTCTGGCTCAACTGTCGGCGCTACGCCAAAGTGGCAGATACACTGCCGGATAAATTTGACCATTTCGACACAGTTTATCTTAAAGACGCAGCGCTGAATCGTCCAATTTTGGATGGCAATGTAGAGCGTTATAACTTTACTACCAAAACATCGGAGGTTCTACTCAAGAATGTTGTGGTAACTGGCTTTAGTAAAGTCGCCAAGGATGCCGCCAGATTCCTTATCCACGAGTACGATGAGGATGGCAACCTGGCACTTTGTCGTCTGATGGAGGTTCATTCCACCGGTCCGGCAGTAGAAATCTGCTCTGCGCCACATTCGCTCGCTGTTCGTGCCATAGACGACTACCCAGAAGAGGGCGACATGTCGGAGTTTTGGTTACTTCGTCATGCCTACACTCGGGGTGTTTGGAATGGTCAACCAGAATCTCTGGCCAGAATCGCTGAGCTCCTGGACGTTGACCTGAGCCGAGCTCCCACTGCCGACATCGCAAACCTTCGCAACCCAAAACTCAGTGCGCTCGACTACTCCAATCTTAATCCGGAATCCATCGCCTATGTTAACTACAATCGCATTGTCGTTGATAACGTAGAGAAATACTATCTCCATGCTACGCGGCCATTTCTGGTTGACGGCATCAAGTATCGCAAAATCAGTGATGTTAACGGCGGCGGTTTCATCGAGATTGACGACGGCACGCGCGAGAATTACTGGGACAGAAATGGTATGCCACTCTATGGGTCGCCAGTTTGTCGCTTTTCGTATGCTCCATCGCCGAATGAATATGGGACATCCACCCGGAATCTCTCCACCGTTGCCATTAAGCTGCCGTTTTTCGACGGCCTATCTAAGGCTCGTGGCGAAGAGGTCCCGGCGGAGTTCATTGATCGTCTCGAAGTCATTGATGCAGACAATTACGACAATGACCTTCGTGCTATCTTGCTTGGGCACTACACCTCGTTCAACCCGGATAATCCCGAAGCGACTTTTACCGCCTACCTTTCGCGCAATAACTCTCTCTTTACCGCGATCACGAGCGAGGTAACTGCTGGCTTCATTACGGGGCAATTTAATAACGACTATGTCGCTGGCAATAATCCTTACATTGCCCCCAATGAATACTCATCCCTTTACCTCTACGGCCATGCTAAAGCCGCGGTAATTGAAAACATCTTCACTTACGACAATTCTTTACAAGTTTTCGATTATTCGGACCCCTCAGCGGACGCCGAATAAGCCGCACCTTAAAAAATCCGGCCTTCTGGCCGGATTTTTCATATACCACTATTTAATCTCGATAATCTCTACTTTTTTGCCATTAAACTCTACGCTGTCGCCAGCTTTATGGCCTGAAATCGCTTTACCAATGGGTGACTCGTTAGAGATTTTACCCTCGAGCGGGTTAGCTTCGGTTGGTCCTACCAAGATATATTCTACCTCTTTGCCGCCAAGGTTCAAAAGGACGGTTGCACCTAGTGTAACTGAATCCTTCTTGCCGCCACGAATGATCTTAGCGTTTTTGAGAAGCTCCTGAATCTCCAAAATGCGACTCTCAGTGAGTTTCTGTTCATTGCGCGCTGAGCTATATTCTTCATTTTCCGACAAATCGCCAAATGCCCTTGCAGTAGCAATTTTTTCGGCAATCTCTGGCCGGCTCGCAATTAGCTCCTCCAGCTCTCTCTCAAGTTCTTTTTTACCTTCAGCAGTTAGGTTTACACTTTTTTTAATCATCGCCAATACTCCTAAATATACCTCTAAAGTTTACACAATTATGTGGGTTTAGTCAATAGTAAGCTCAGTCAATTTCACTAGCTTACTTTCGCCAGTTCTACGATTGGTCACCTCAGCGCAGTTCTCCGCCAAGGTTTTATCAGAAATTACTACCCTGTATGGTATGCCCATTAGCTCGGCGTCGGCGAATTTTTCGCCTGGACGCGCATTCCTGTCGTCGTATAAAATCTTATCGGCATGGGCAGCATAAATCTCTTCAGCCCGGGCAACACCGCTCTCACCAATCCCCACCAAGTAATACTTAAACGGTGCAATTTGTTCTGGCCAGACTAAACCTTTCTCGTCGGCGTATTTCTCGGCGATTACGCCCATCACTCGCGAAACCCCAATTCCATAGCAACCCATATACACGGTTTTTAGCTGGTTGTCCTCGCTAGAAAACTGTAATCCCAAAGGTTCCGAGTACTTCACTTTCAGCTTAAAGATATTTCCCACTTCTGCGGCGGTAGTAGTCTCTAGCTCCTCGCGCCTTACGTTGAGGTCCGCCAGCACTTCATCATTGTAAACTTCCTCATTTAGTACTACGCTTCGGTCGCTATTGTAATATACTGTATCCTCGCCCACCGGCAAAAAAGTCTGGTATTCATGCGAATACTTAGCGAATATCCCCCCGCTCGCAAAGGTTTCGTAGGTTTCGCTGAGCCCCAGTCGCTCATAAATGCGCGCATAAGCCTTCTCTACTTCGGCATAGTAGCGGTCTAGGTCCTCCTCAGTTGCATGAAAGCTATACATATCCTTCATTATAAACTCGCGCCCCCTTAAAATGCCGCTCTTGGCGCGTTTTTCATTGCGGAACTTAGTTTGAATCTGAAAAACCGACCGCGGTAAATCTTTGTAGCTAGAAATATAAGTTCGCATCAAATTGGTGATAGGCTCCTCATGGGTTGGCGCCAGGCCTAGCACACCGCCACCGGTAACCTCAGTCTTAAACCAAATATCCACCTGCTGATCAGAAAAGCGCCCAGTCTTCTCCCAAATCTCTGGATTTTGCAAAGATGTCAGTTGTACCTCTTCGCTGTCAATTTTGGTTAGTTCTTCCCTAATGATTCGCTTAATGTTCTCTAATACTCTAAGCCCTAGCGGTAAATAGTCGTAAACCCCCGCCAACTCCTTATGAATGTAACCCGCCCGAGTGAGCAGGGCGCCATTTCTTGCCACCTCATCCTTGGGTGCCTCGCGCAGGGTTTTAATAAAAGTCTTACTTAATCTCATAATGCCTCAATTATATCATACCTTGATTTTTTTTGCATTTTGTGCTATAACGAGAAGATAACCTAGGTCTTTAAGAAGTTTTGCCACTAAGGAGGTTATGAATATGGCAAAAACATTGGTTTACGAGATGTATCCCATCGCTTGGGAAAGTTTACCCAAGATGACTGAGCATCTCATGGCCGTTCGGCAGTTGGGGGCGGATTATGTATGGCTCGCGCCGCTCTATCCATCCCCGCGATGCGATCATGGCTACGACGTGAGCGATTATTGCGCCATTGATCAGCGGTTCGGTACCATGCAGGACTTCGAACAATTCATTAGAACTGCTCATGCCTTAGGCATCAAAGTCCTGATGGACTTAGTGCTCAACCACACTTCGGTCGAGCACGAGTGGTTCAAGAAGTTCCCAGAGGTTTACTGCTGGCGTGATCAGGATTTGCCCGGTTGGCGCAATCTCTTTGATCACGGCTCCGCCTGGGCACCGGGCAGTCATGGCTACTACCTGCATCTCTTTCATAAGGGGCAGGCCGACCTCAAGTGGTTTTTCTCCAATGGCGAGATTAACGCTTGGTTGGTTCATGAGTTCCAGGGCATTGTTCAGTTCTGGCTCAGCCGAGGCGTGGATGGCTTTCGGCTGGACGTGCCGCAGGCCATCAACAAGGACATCTATAGCGAGCAGCTGAAATTTGAGGAACTCTTGTTTGGGCAGGACAGCGTCAAGGTAATCAACGCCATTTTCAATGACCGCACTGCGCGGCTTCTCACGAAGTCGCACCAGCCGCCGTTTTTGATTATGGAGTGCCTCGACCCGTCTTTTGGCGAGATTGTTAATTTCTACGCCAATACCACTCCGGTCAACTTTTGCCTCAATATCTCCATCAAGGACGCCATCAAGGGCGGCCTTTCCGAGTTGTACCTCAGGGTGGACGAGGCCACTATTGACCCCAACTTGATGTTGGACCTCGAAAGCCATGATTCGCCGCGCTTCACTTCGCGGTCCGGCCTTTCGCATGCCGACATTCTCGACTTGATGTTTGGGTCGGACGCGAAGGGCATTTGCCTCTACCAGGGGCAAGAGCTGGGGCTTTTAAACCCTAGTCGCGATCAACTTCCGGACGCCACGATGGTTTTTCTGGATGCCGAAACTAAGATGAAGTTTGAGAACGGTGTGAAGCTGGATACGCTAAGGCCGGATTCGCGCGCCAATGCCCGCGTGCCCTATCCCACGGCCACGCGCGACGCCCAAATGGCGCAGACCGACTCAGCCTTTTGGCAGACAGCCGCCGCCATTCGTGCCTGGAAGGGCATCTCGTAAACTCGCACCTTAAAACCCGCGTGACCAGCGCGGGTTTTTCATGTCTCAGTTTTTATAGAGGAATTACATAGAGTAGGAAAAATGCTATACCATTTTTTAGCATATGTGTCAATATACCAGCGTAAATCGTACCAGTAATCTCGCGCATTCCGCAAAGCACCACTGATAGTGCAAAGACATTGACGCTCACGTTCCACTGCCAATGCATTATCGCAAAAAGTAGCGAAGTAATCAGAATTGATGTCACTAGATTTGTGCACGCTCTCAGCTTGCCGTAGAGCCAGCCACGAAAAATCACTTCCTCGGCAATTGGCGCAAGTATCACTAACACCAAAAAAGCAATGATCCGCTCGCCTCCGTTCATGTATGGCGAGAACCCAGTATCTTGCGCCTGCCCAATCTCAAACCAGCTAAATTGGTTAAAAAACGTCATCAGCAGCCCGGCGCCAATCGTGCTCACTATCCACCCTACTGGCGCTAGACCAATATCTGTCCAGGTCGGGTAATCTTTTAACCCAACCTCTTCTCTATCTGAGGCGAGCTTCTTATAGATTTTTGGCAGCACCACAAAAGTCAAAATAATAGATAGCCCATACGAAATCACCGAGTAGATTCCGCTCACCACAGGCTTTTCTAAAAGTTCAGATGGCAGAAGTGCCTGCAGCGCTAGTGCAGTTACGAACTGAGAGGCCACTACCGATACGAACACCCACACCACGATAAACGCTACATACCCTAGATTTCTCAACCACCCCTGTTTTTTCGGCAATTTCTTCGGCGCCGGCATTGTCTTTTTCATCTAGAAAAACCTCGTAATATCAAGAACCGTCACGATGGCCATCAGCGCCAACAATACATACATAGATTTTGCTACGATTTTTTGTTCGGTTTCTCGAGAAAGCGGTTTGCGACGCAATTTATAAATAGCAATCAATAGCCACCGACCACCATCAAGTGCCGGGATGGGCAAGACGTTCATGCAGGCTAGTGAAATAGAGATCAGAGCCGCAAGAAAAGCGAGGTTAGTGGGCCCAGCTGCCGTAAATGACGGAAATAGCACCCCAATAATACCTACCGGCCCAGACACAGAGTCGCCTACTGCTGAAATCGCTTCTTGTCCACTTTCACGCACCTCTGCATCAAAGCTAAACATCCGTCCTACACCGCTCGCTAGGTTCCAAATTAAATCACCCACACCCTTAAAGGTTTCACCGGTTATCTGTAAAGTGATACCTGCCCCAACCACTGGCGCACTCCAAGTATAGCGCGTCAAAGTTTGCGAGGATTGCATTGCGACACCTAGCAGATATTCGGCATCTGCACCGTTTAGCTTAGCGGTCAGGGTGAGATTGGTATCACAATTGCATCCCTCCTCACCTTTTCTAAAAATGGTATAAGTGGCTTCTTCGCCGATGTGCTCACGGTTATAGGCGTTAATTTCGCTACCAGATGTTACGGTGGTATCGCCCACCCGAACAATTTGGTCGCCAGCCTTGAATCCTGCCGCCGCTGCCGGCGACCCCTCGACCACCTCGGTAACCTCCACTGGAGCTACATCAACCGTAGCATCATTCTGGATAGAAAACTGATTGTCTAGAAAAGTTGGCATGCCAGTCCAAGCCAAAATCGTTAGAATTACAAAAGCCGTGAGCCAGTTCATCGTTACACCGGCAAACAAGATTTTGGTTTTACTCCAAAAACTAGCCTTGCCGAAAGTACCGGGTCGCGTATCTGTGGCTGATTCTCCATCCATCTGACAAAAGCCGCCAATTGGTACCCAGTTGATACTAAAAATCAAACCATCAGCAATCATTTTATCGCCACTGGAAATCACGGTTTTTGTTACGTTATTTTCGCCCCACTCGGATTTTTGAAGCCTGCGCCACTTATGCGTGGTAGAATCTTTCACCCAAGCTACCGCTCTCGGTGGAAATCCTATGCCAAACTCCAAAACCTTCACGCCGTTACGTCTTGCCGCTATAAAATGCCCCGCCTCATGGAGTACTACCAAAATCATTAGCACTAGCAGTCCCACAATTACACCAAGTACAATATTCATAAACACATTATAGCATAGTTCGCGCTAATTTTATAGCCTGCTACCTACTTGCCAAACCTTCGGCTTCTGCTCTCGTACTCTCTCAAGATATCATCAATATCTGCCGCCCCCATTTCTGGGAAAAACTTCTCAATGAACATTAGCTCAGCATAACTAGAGCGCCACAGCATAAAGCCGGAAATTCGCTCCTCACCAGAAGTCCTTACTACCATGTCAATATCGGGAACCTCGGGGTGATACAAATGTTTGCGGATGGCGGCCGGCGTAATCTCGCCTTCGCTCGCTGCGATTTTCGCAGCATCAGCAATCTCCTGTTCGCCACCATAATTAAAACAAAAACACACCGTAATACCGGTACATTTAGCGGTCAATTTTTCGGCCTTCTCAATCACTGTGGCAAGCGTCGGGGAGATTTTAGTTTTAGCACCTAACACTAAAAGCCTTGCGTTGTTTTGGGCTAACTCTTCAGCATATTTTAAGATGCGTGTTTCGGCAAGTTTCATAATATAGCCCACCTCATCAGCGCTGCGCCCCCAGTTCTCGGTCGAAAACACGTAGAACGTCAAATATTCTATGCCAGCTTTGGCTGCCGCCCCCACTAGTTCTTTAATTGTCTCTAAACCTTTCTTGTGTCCCTCAATGCTCGGTAAACCTTGTGCCTTTGCCCAGCGCCGATTACCGTCCGCAATGATACCTAAATGTTTAAGAGTTGTCATATCTTCATAATCTCATCAGACTTAAGTTTGAAAGCCGCGTCAATCTTATCTGTAAACTCTTTCGTAAGATCGTCTATTTCTTTTTCGGCACGCTTTTTGACATCCTCTCCCAAATCTTCAGCTGCCTTCAACGCCTTTCTGGCATCTTCGCGTACGTTGCGAAGTGCTACCTTAGCCTGCTCTACTTTCTGGGAAGCGGTCTTGACGATTTCTTTGCGGCGCTCCTCGGTAAGTGGCGGAATCGGCACGCGAATTACCCGGCCATCATCAGCTGGGTTAAGACCTAAGGCTTGGTCAGCCCGAATTGCCGAAGCGATACTCTGAATCGTGCTAGGGTCAAAAGGTGTAATTACTAGCATAGTGCCATCTGCAGCCGTTACGTTTGCTACCTGATTTAGCGGCATAAACTGCCCATAGGCCTCAACTTTAATTGATGCCAGCATATCAGGATGTGCTCTACCGGTGCGGACCTTTTTCATTTCATCATTAAAGCGCGCAAGCACTTCGTCCATCTGCTGACGCTCTTCTTTGGTCTCAAACATAATAACTCCTTGTTTATATCTCCAGTATAACATAAAAATATCCCCTTCCGGGGATATTTTTATTATTCGGTTACGCCTAGCTCAATACGCTTAAATTGGCGGACGGTGATATTTTCACCAGTCTTTGCGATAGCTTCTTTGATAAATTGCTCTACTGTCTTAGAATCATCCAAGATGTAAGGCTGGTTCAAGAGTACCTTGTCCGAAAAAGCCTTCTTGACCTGGCCGGCCAAAATTTGCTCTTTCATGTTCTCTGGGCCTTTGAAGTTCTCTTCGAGTTCGGCAATTTTCGCGGCGCGTGCTTCCTCTGGAATATCATCCTCAGATACATAAAGCGGAGCCATGGATGCTACCTGCATTGCAATCTGGTGAGCCAAAGTTTTGAACTCATCCGTCTTAGCTACGAATGAAGTTTCACAGTTAACCTCTACGATTGCACCAAGTCTACCATCATGGATGTATGACTCTACTAGCCCCTCGCGAGTTTCACGGTCGCCACGCTTTTCGGCCTTGGTCAAACCTTTTTTACGCATCGCCTCAAGGGCCTTGTCAAAATCACCATCGGCTTCTACAAGAGCTTTTTTCGCATCGGTTAGACCAGCGCCGGAAAGCTCTTTTAGTTTCTTGATCTGTTCTACAGAAATTTCTGCCATTTTTGCCTCCTAAAATTATTTCTTGCCTTCTTTGATTGCCGCTACAAAGTAATCAAGCATGAGCTGTGTAGCTTTGATTGCGTCGTCATTGCATGGAATAACGTAGTCGATATTGGTTGGATCTACGTTGGTATCGGTCAGTGCGAATACTGGGATTTTGAGGGTATTAGCCTCGCGAATTGCGTTCATATCCTCATCAGCATCTACTACAATTAAAGCAGCTGGCTGTTCGGTCATGTCTTTAATACCACCGTAGCGCTCATTAAGGAGGTCAATTTCCTCTTGGAATCTCTGCACCTCTAGCTTAGAATAGCGATTTTCAAGCTCGCCCGAAGCCATTTTGCGTTCCAAATCTTTCAACTTTTTGATTTGGCGGTTAACGGTGTCTACATTGGTCAACGTACCACCAACCCAGCGCACGGTTACGTAAGGCATCTCTGCAGACTCTGCTGCCGCCTTCACAATATCCTTCATCTGCTTCTTAGTGCCAACAAAAAGCACTTTTTTGCCGCCCTTAACGATTTCAGTAACTTTTGGCAAAACCACGTCAAGCGCCTCAGTGGTTTTTTCTAGGTTAATGATGTGCGCATCACCGCGCTTACTGTGAATATAAGGCGCCATTTTTGGGTGCCAACGGCTTGTTTTGTGTCCAAAATGGGCACCAGCTTCAAGCATAGCTTTCATATCGACATTCACTGCCATATGATTTCCTTTCTCTTTCTCTAGGGACCCTCGCTTCAGGAAATCCTTCCCAGAGTGTTTCGTTAAATAGTTTATACTTCCATTATATCACACCTTTACAAAAAAGTCAATCTCTGATATAATGAGGTACAGTTATGAGTAAAAAAGAATTACACCCTAAAGATTACCGCGACGTCGTGTTTATGGATGAGGCTGCGAATTTTTCATTCCTTACCAAATCTACCGCGGCTAGCGAAGAAACCATCAAGTGGGAAGATGGCAAAGAATACCCACTAGTAAAAGTACAGATTTCTTCAGCATCGCATCCTTTCTTCACTGGCGAAGAGAAGATTATCGATACCGAAGGTCGCGTGGATCGCTTTAAGGCTCGCGCTAAGAAGGCAGAGGCTATGAAGTCTGCTCTTGAAAATAAAGCCAAAAAGGCTGCGAAAGAGGCCGAGAAAAAGGCCAAGGCCGACGAGCAATAAAAATAGCCCCCTAACGGTAGGGGCTATTTTTTTATTCTGGCGTCCTCGCAGTTTTTTGACGCCAGAAATCAAACAGTTAAACCCGTCGCCCCCTAGAGTTTTTAACGACGCTTCTTATTAGTGGTGCGTTTATTTCTTGCTACTATTCCAAAGCCCACAATTCCCAGTATGAAGAATATGATTAAGCCAGTAACCAGATAGTCTTCTTTCGAGATATTAAGATTTTGGAATAACCCACCGGTGTCAGGGGCACCAGTATCCGGAATCTCCGGACAAGTTGTGGTCAAAACATATGGTTTATTGTAAAGCAGGACATCATCCTCGTACGCATACAAATATAGCGTCTCCTGGCAACCTACTTCATCCAGATTTAGAGCGATTAGCCCATCGCTGATATTCTGTAAATAGGAACGTGTTGCATAACCAACTTGCACTCCGTCCCGTGTAACAACCTTTACTGCGTCTACATTATAACCCATGGCTGTCACTTCTACTATTGGGTCCTCACTATCTAAGAGTTTACCCTCTACCGGAATCCAGGTAAAATCAAGATAGTCATAATATGGCGTTCCATCTAGTGCAATAGCCTTTGCCACTATAGTGTAATCGCCGTAACCTACAAGATAGCCATCATCAAAGTGATGTACTTCTTTGAGGTCTACTACTAGGCTCTTTTCACCGAAGTCATAATCCGCATCTACAAAAGCCTCCAACCCTTCGTAGACGTGTTTTTCGCCATCGGCATCGGTGTATTCAAGCATCGTATACACACTTTGCGCAAATTCGTAAGTTAAGTCGTAAGGATATACCTCCTCCGTCACTACTTTTTGCGCAGTAGTACTGATATCTATGTTCGGCACCGCCTCCACAACGCGCACCGTCAGAGTATCAGTTAGACTTGTTGTAGCCGAGACCTCTGGTACTGGTAAAATCGCCGCAAACGCAGTCATTGCAGCCACAATTGCCAAACCAGAGATTCCAAGAATATTCTTTTGTACTCTTTTCATACTCTACACTCTTTTTATGTTTAATATTTATTTTGGCTTTGTAAGGCCTCACTCCACTGAGGCGCCGCCTATATCATGAATCTAGAACGGCGTTCCTTACGCTTCCTAACTAAAATTATAATCCATATGATTATAAATGTCAACAACAAAATCACAGCCACCAATATCGGAATTGGTAAAATCATAATTAATTTTGAAATAGTCTCTGTCTTGCCGGCTGCTGTTACTGTCCAGGTAGTTCTAAAAAAGCCAAAATATGGTGTTTCTTCCCAAACATCCGATATTGTTAGCTCGGTTTCAGGAATTACTGATACTAGCCCCCTTGTGCCAGTAGTGCGGTAGAGCGTCTGGCCAAACAGATTCTCCACTTTTAGCTCACCCTGAGCTGTAAAATCTACGTTACCATTGTTCTTGATTTTGGCAGCAGCATTAATTAGGCTTACCGTTGTCTTCTTATCTTCACCACGCTCCAGCGTTTGACCAATGCTGAGATTCCTAATCTCTGACTCCACGATGGTTTCGCCATTGGAGCGCCCGTAGACTACTAGACCCGGGCTAGCTTCCGTCCTGATACCAGAGCCAGCGGCATCACTCGAGATTGTTCGCGCAAACAATACGGCATACTGACCGCCGTTGGGAATGCTAGCTGGAGTCTTAATGCGATAGCTCACCTCAATGCTCTCACCCGCCGGCACTTTATACCGAGCGCGTTCCTTGTAATTCCCCTCGGTGTCTTTAAATGTAATCCATCTAGTAATTTGTGTGTAATTATTTTGGGTGCTAAAGCCCAATTTATATTCATCGTCTGTTTCTGAATATGAATAGGAATAAGGAGAAGCATAAGTCTCAAATTCTAAGGTCCCGCTACCGTTATTAGTAATCACAAAAACATCATCGTAGATAGTGTTTGGCAATAGTTGCAGAATCTTGCTTACGGGACTAATACTGATACTTGTAGAAGCCGCATTGCGTTCTTCGGTCACTGCCTCTTCTGTTTCCTCCGCCCAGACAGATTGTGGCAACATTACAAATGACCCCAGTAACACAGCTAGCCCAATCGCTAGCAATTTTATAGCAGCTCTCTTCATTTACCTCCTTTTATCTTATTTATTATAGCACACCATATACTAACTGGCTAGATTTTGTTGTATAATAACAGTATGCGTAGTAGAAGCACCAAAATCGTCAGTGCATTTATGGCTGTAGCGCTACTTATCGGCGTTGGTGTTTTTGTTGCTGCTAGATTATCTTCCGTTAAGCCCTCTGCGAGTATTATTGCCTCAAACTTTATTGGCTACGATTTTGCCCGTGCTATCACTGGCGAAGCAAGCGAAGTTACTATGCTCTTAAAGCCTGGCACTGAAGCTCACGCCTACGAACCTACGCCTGAGGATATTATCAACATTCAAAAAGCCGACCTCTTTATCTATGTGGGTGGCGAATCGGATACTTGGATTGAAGACCTTATTTTGGACAATGAGATTTCCGCGCAACATATCCTGCGGCTTATGGATTATGTAGAAGTCAAAACAGAAGAATTGGTAGAAGGTATGGACAGCGAAGCGGAGCATGATCATGACTCCGACCACGACCACGGCTCGGATGCTCTAGACGTAGAATATGACGAGCACATCTGGACTAGTCCAGTTAATGCGATACGGTTGGTTGATAGCATTAAGACTAAGCTCATCATGCTGCATCCAGATAAGGCGGCGCTCTACAATGAGAATGCTGCTGCCTATGTAAAGCAGCTATATTCCATCGACCAGTCAATTCGTGATATTGTGGCAAGTAGCAATAAGAACACACTGGTTTTCGCCGACCGCTTTCCGTTTCGCTACTTTGTGGATGAATATGGTCTAGATTATTACGCCGCCTTCCCTGGCTGTGCTGAACAAACCGAGGCCAGCAGTAAAACCATCGCCTTCCTCATTGATAAAACTAATAATATGCATATTGGGACGATTCTTAAGATTGAACTTACATCTAGTCGTCTTGCCGAGAGTATTGCTGCCGAAACCGGCGCCCAGGTTTTAGAGCTTCATGCCGGACACAATATTGCGGAAGCAGATTTTGACCGTGGGGTTACTTATGTTGACATTTTACGCCACAACGTAGAAGTTTTGAAGGAAGCATTGAAATGACCCCAATTATTTCTGCCACCAACTTAACTGTCGCCTATGGCAAAAATCAGGTTATACATTCCGCTTCGTTTGCGGTCTTGGAACAAGATTTTGTTTGTGTGGTCGGAGCTAATGGTTCGGGCAAAAGTACGCTCATCAAAACAATTTTAGGGCTGATTAAGCCAAAATCTGGCAAAATTACTTTTGGCAGCAGTATTACTCGGCGGTCAATTGGTTTTATGCCACAAGATGTCATGATAGATGCCAACTTTCCGGCCACAGTCTACGAAATTGTACTGTCTGGCACTTTGGGTAGCTCCGACTCACGATTTTTTTATCGCAAGAAAGATAAACTACGTGCGGCAAATGTATTGGCAAAGCTTAAAATCGCCAATCTAAAAAACACCAGTTTTTCTGATTTATCTGGTGGCCAAAA
The DNA here is from genome assembly GCA_017433855.1 of Candidatus Saccharimonadota bacterium. Taxonomy (GTDB): domain Bacteria; phylum Patescibacteriota; class Saccharimonadia; order Saccharimonadales; family Saccharimonadaceae; genus Nanosyncoccus. The sequence continues at coordinate 59,485 of JAFRGM010000004.1, forward strand.
GCAAAAAGTATTGTTGGCTCGGGCGCTTGCTGCTACATCTAAGATTCTAATTCTAGATGAGCCATCCAATAACCTAGATCGCAAATCGCGCCAAGAGTTTTACAAAACACTCAAAAAAATGAACGCTGATGGACTTACGATTATTATGATCACGCACGACTTAGACGCAGAAGATTTGATCGGTAATAAAATAATTAGCATCAATGGTGGCAAGGTTTCTTGTGAGACCACTGCTAACTTCCTTGGGAGGTATCAATGAGTTGGTTTATTGAAATGATGTCCTATACTTTTATGCAGCGCGCACTCATTGTGGGTGTTTTAGTCTCTATCTGTGCGGCCCTTATTGGTGTGTCGCTTGTGCTACGTAGAAATTCCATGATTGGTGATGGTTTATCTCACGCGGCCTTTGGTGCCTTTGCGATTGCTTCCGTTCTAAACCTAGCCCCACTATGGTTTGCAATTCCAGTGGTTATTGCTATTTCGTTTCTAGTCTTAAGGTTTAATAATAATCAAAAAATCAATGGCGATGCTCTCATTGCACTTTTGTCCGCTTCGAGTCTTGCTATCGGTACTATTGCTATTTCTGTTGTAGATGGTGTCAATGTTGATTTGAATAGCTACTTGTTTGGGAGTATTCTCTCAACGAGCTGGAGTGATATTTGGCTAAGTCTTATTGTTACAATAGCCGTAGTATTGCTCTATCTTTTTGCACATAATCGCATCTTTGCAATTACTTTTGATGAAGATTTTGCTAAAGCCGTTGGTGTTAAAACTGGCTTCTATGATGCTCTGTTTGCGGCAATCTGCTCGGTGGTTGTAGTGCTCGGTATGAGATTGCTTGGTGCATTGCTCATTTCCAGCCTCATTATCTTCCCTACAGTAATATCCATGCGTTTTGCCAAATCGTTCAGGAAGGTTGTTTTGTTTTCTGTTATAATCTCGGTAGTTAATTTTATGGTTGGGCTGACGTTGTCGTATCTTATCTCTGCCCCCACTGGCGCCACCGTCGTAGCTGTTAATCTGCTAGTACTCATAATAACTTTGCTTATAAAAAAATAAAGACCCTTCTGGAGTCTTGGTGCGCCTGACTAGACTCGCTCCGAAGGACCGAGTCGTAAAAAAAGACCCTTCTGGAGTCTTGGTGCGCCTGACTAGACTCGAACTAGCACAGCCGTGAATCTGGCCACTACCACCTCAAGGTAGCGTGTCTACCAATTCCACCACAGGCGCATATCATTATTATACCACTAGGAATCCTACGGTGTCAAGTTCTTTGCGCCTCTCGCCACCGCCCAATTCGTTACGTCCATAAATCTATCAAGTGCAGTCACATAGTTGGCATCACGATTAAACGCCCGCACGTTTTTATTCACGACGTAAGTCAAATTAGCACGATACAATCCTATCGCCGGCACTTCGTTCACCCAATATTCCAAAAACGACTCGTATTTTTTGGCGCGCAAGTCTGCGCTGAGGGTTTCTCTTGCTCCCACTAGCAAATCATCTACAATTGAATTATGGTAATTAGATAGGTTTAGCCCAGACGTCGCAGTCTGCGAGGAATGATAATACGGCAAGAGGTCCGGATCCGCACCTAATTCGATTTCGTAGACCAAAATATCATAGGCCCGCCTAGATATAATATTGGCAATAAATTCTTGTGTTTCCTCATAAACTGTTACTGTGGCATTAGCGCCAAGCTGAGTGAGCTGCTCCTTAATGTTGGTAGCCACTGCCGGCAAAAAACCAGTATTCACTGTTACGATGTTAATTGTGGAGCCATCGGAGCTTGCTAGTTCGCTCAGCTTAGTGCGAGCTGCTTCTGGGTTGCTCGCTGGTAAAGCTGGATAGCTGCTAAGCTCAATCTGTGAGCTTAGCAATGGATAATCTAGGGCTTCCGTATCTGGCGCCACGCTGCGCACGCTAGCCATGTCTAGCCCTTCGCGTACCGCTTGCCGTACGCTAGTGTCGCGCATCACTCCACTGCTGGTATTCATGAATGCAAATACCCCAGCATTTACTGGCACGTCCAATCTTGTAAAATTGCTCGCCGTCACGCGCGTAGCCTCACTGCCAGACAGCGCTGCCGTAGCCGTCACCGCGCCAGAATTGAGCGCTGTAATAACACTTTCCTTATCTTGGTAAGTGTGCACACCAAAACTTGCCAGCAACGATGTATTCATATAATAATACGGATTGCTAGATAAGTACACAATTACATCATCAACGGTATTTGTGGTCTGCGTGGCATTAAAACAAAATGCCCCACTTGTTACTGGCGCCACCGAAAAACTATCCTCCACCAAAGTCTTATAATCTGCATCGTCAAGCTCGTGCTTAGGAACAATCGGGATTTCTAGCGCAGAAGCAAAATCGGCATAGGCCGAGGCCAGCGTGAAGGTTATTTCGCCCCGCTCATTTTCGCGCACCACTACGTTTTCCAGGTTTGAATCATAAATGGTATTTACGGCTGGATTTTGGATTAATGCCATAGTAAACATTACATCTTCGTTTGTGAGAGGCTGCCCGTCCGACCACTGCAGATTATCGCGCAGCTTCACCGTCCACACCTTGCCATCCTCACTGGCTCGTATCGATTGCGCCAAGCCAATGCCAGGGTGACCCGAATAATCATTAGTGACTAGGGTTGCAAACATTAGCCGACTCAAAGTTTTTTCACTTGAGGTAGTAGCAAAAAGCGGATTCAAGGAATTAATACGCCCCACCGTGGCCTCAACATAGGTGCCGCCACTCACGAAAGTGTCCTCAGCGTACGACCTACTAAACCAAAATGCCTGCGCTGCAGATAATAACACGAGCGCCAAAACCAGCAAAGACCATTCAAAAATTAGCAATCTAATATTTTGGATATGCGAAAAACGCTGAAACACATTCTCCTTAATGTGTTCCTTGCTCTCCTCGCCAACCTTAACAGACGTTTTAGAAAATCGCCTTACAAATTTTTGCCCACGCTTTTTAAGAGAGTTTGCCATTAATATCCTTTATGCTGGTATAATCAGTATTCCTACAATAGACAATACAAAGATTACTGCAAAAACCACAGTCGCTACAAATAATGATTTCTCTAGCCCTCTACGCGTAGTGTATAATTCTCCGCTACTACCAAAACCTGCCCCAAGAGATGCTCCGCGCTGTTGCAAGAGTACCAACAGAATAGTCAAAAAAGCCGAGATAAACGTTACGATTTCCAGAAAACTTCCTATTTGCATATCACTCCTATCTAACCCTATTTTAGCATACCTTTACGTTTGAGTAAAGAATGATAAGTGATGGCAAACCGATGCGATTCTTCATCTATCCGCGCAATTAGTCGCGCCACATGCGAGGCCGCAGAAAGTTCGTGTGTCACCCCATCACTAGTCACTAGCTGCACTCTAGTATTATGCGAATGGTCGCCCGATTTATTGCGCCCTACCACTGGGATATTATAAGGCTCAAGCAGTGGCCGGATGGCATTAACCTGCCCAATCCCACCATCTAGCACAATTAAATCCGGAAACTCCCACTCTTTGTGTTTAAGACGCCGCGTAATCACCTCTGCCATGCTTTTCAGATCATCATTAGTGGAGGTTCTGATTTTGAACTTGCGATATTCGCTTCTGGCCGACGCTCCATTAATGAACGCTACCATACTCGCCACAGTATTCGTACCAGATTGATGTGAAATGTCATACCCTTCAATGCGACGCGGTGGCTTTTCTAGTCCAAGCATTTTTTGCAGTTGACTCAAAGCCTGGTCCGAAGAAATATCCAAAAACTCCTTGTCAGAAAATACGATTTTTTTCTTTAACTCTTTAAGCCCAAAAAGCTGATCGCGCGCCTCGGCTGCCAGCTCGTAATTTCCGGCCGCCGCCTCTTTTTGCATAGTTTTATCAAGCTCCTTTAATAGCTTGTCGCGGTCCCCTTCTAGGTATCTAATCAGCTTGCGCAGATTGCGTTTGTAGTCCGCGGGGGTACATCTCCCCACCTCAATCCCCGGTGTTAGTTTTAAATCAGTGTCCAAAGTTTTTTTACCATCATATGGCTTGGTGTAATATGAAAAGATTTTTCGTAGCATTCGCACGGCCTTTTCCACCGCAGATTTACCATAAAACGGCCCGATATAAGTCGCTCCATCATCTACCGGGTTTCGTGTAAAACTAATATCTGGTACTTCCAGGTTCATCGAGATTCTCACGTAGGATACAGTCTTGTCGTCGCGCAAAAGAATGTTCCACTTTGGCATATAGCGCTTGATCATTTCAGATTCCAAAAATAGCGCGTCCATTTCGGTATCTACCACAATCCAATCGGTATCACATATTTCACGCACCAGCGCTTCGGTTTTAACGTCCTTTTGCGAATGTTGAAAATATTGCCGCACCCGGTTTTTTAGTACCGCGGCCTTGCCCACATAAATAATTTCGCCCGCAGCGTTCTTATGAAAATAAACTCCCGGCTCCACCGGGAGTTTACTCAGTTTTTGTTTTAACCTCTCATCCATATTTCCATTATAGCACACTTTGGCTAAAAAGTCAATACTCTACTCTGTTACGACCTCAAATTCCAAAGGTATTCCGCCGTAAAACTCGGTAAGCAATCTCTCTAGCACGTTGCTTAAGGTAATATAAAGCTCCGGCTCATCAATTGTTACTGAGGTAGGGTATCCTATCGCTACGTCTGCCACCACCGAGGCCTCCTCGAGGTCTAAATCCAAATATAAGCGTGTAAACTTGTTGTTGTCGTTTACCTCTACATAGATTTCTGGAAAATGGCTAACTAGCTCCTCTATCTCTGCTACCGTGCTGTCATCACTAATAGCCGTCTCTTCAGTACAGGCCAGCAAAGAGTTTATAAAACCCTTGTTGTCCATATCGTTAATAAAGCTAGTTAACTTGGCGTTATCAAACCCAATTCTGTAGAGAGTATCGTTCTTCTGCGCAATTGGGATATTGCCTTCGGAGTAGACCAAGAAGGGATTAGCATTATAATCGGCCGTAAAGCTATCAGTAAACTCACCAAGTTTTCCTGCCGCATTAACAAAGCAAACCACTGGGCTGTCTAGGCCGTAAATATCGGTTGTATTGCTAAAGTCGCTACCTGGTATCATGACCCATTCGTTGTCAATCGCTTCAAACACGCCAATCGATTCCATAAGGGGCGATTCTAATAGGTCTGGCTCACTATATTCTACTATCTGGTCCGCAACGCGGCTTAATCTCAAATACAAATCGCCATCCTTGGTGTGGATTTCTTCGGCATTAAACTTAAATTCGCGTTCATCCTCAAAAGTGGCCGTAACGGTAGCCTTGGTAAAGTTCTCGCCATTGCGATTATTAAGGCCAGAGTCAAAATCTACCACCAGCTTAGCTACCTCAGATTCTACCTTTGGCTCCACCGTGACCGTCCCGGTAAGTGACAGCATCTTTGGCGCGCCATTTTCTACCAAGTCGCTCATAGCGGCATCCATCTTGGACTCCGTCTGAAACGGCTTAAACACCAGTAGTGCCACTACGGCCGCCACAGTAGCGAGCAAAATTATAACCACAGCTACTATTGCACCGGCTTTATGCTTCTTTTTGGGGATAGTTTCCTCGGGCAGAGGTGAGTTTTCTGGCGCTAAAACTTCTGGTGTCTGTGCGCTCTCTGCGGATGCAAATTCTACTATTTTACGCTCGCCTTGTGCCGCCGCTTCGCGCTCGGCGCGCATTGATGCGGCAAGTTCTTCAATGGAAGGCTGTTTTGCCGGCTCTGGTGTTGTGGTCAGCGCTGGCTTCTCAGTTGGCTCTGGACCTGTTGGCGCTGGCTTCTCGGTTGGCTCTGGTGCCCCACCCGGGTTATCGTTCATATTGACTCCTATCTTAATATACTTATGTTTATTTTATCATATTATGCTAAAATATAATATATGGATAATTTTGTGATTTCGGATATCAAAGCGCGCCAAGTTTTAGATTCGCGCGGTAACCCTACGGTAGAGGCAGAGGTCTATCTAGATGACGGTAGTTTTGGTCGAGCCATCGTGCCTTCTGGTGCCTCCACTGGTGCTGGCGAGGCTTTAGAGCTCCGCGATCACGATGCTAAGTATTACGGGGGCAAAGGCGTCTTAAAGGCTGTTTGGAACGTCAATTCCAAAATTAGTGATGTTCTTATCAATAATTCCGCCGACCCGCGCACGGTAGACGAACTCATGTGTGACCTAGACGGCACTCCTAATAAATCCAACCTTGGCGCTAACGCTATTTTGGCGGTTTCGCTTGCCAATGCTAAAGCCAATGCCAAAGCTCTCGGCTTACCATTTTACCGTTATGTCGCCAAGCTAGCTGGTACCGAGGGCGAAATGTCTATTCCGATGCCCATGATGAATGTTATGAATGGCGGCGCTCACGCTAGCTTCGCTACAGATTTTCAGGAATACATGATAATTCCTCGCTCAGCTGGCAATATTGCCGACGCAGTGCGTATGGGCGCAGAAGTTTTTCATGCGTTGAGAACCGTACTAAAAGATCGCGATTACCCTACCACCGTAGGAGACGAAGGCGGTTATGCTCCGCGGGTGCGTGGTGGTAATAATGAACCGTTGGAATGTATTGCCGAGGCAGTGATGCGTGCTGGTTATGCGCTGGGCGATGATATTGCTATTGCGCTAGACATCGCCGCGAGCGAGTTTTATGTAGACACTCCAAACGACAACCCGCTTTATGCTAATGGTCATTACGAGCTAAAAACCAACGGCGACTGGAAAACCGCCGACGACATGATTAACTGGTACCAATGGATTATAGATAATTACCCAGTAATTTCTATCGAAGACGGCCTCGCCGAAAGTGATTGGGATGATTGGCGCATCATGACAGAGCGCCTGGGCAGTCGCGTGCAACTTGTGGGCGACGACCTCTTTGTTACTAATACTAAACTACTAGAAAAAGGCATTGAACTTGGTGCTGCTAATGCCATCCTTATTAAGCCTAACCAAATCGGCACCCTTACGGAAACCATCAACGCTGTTATGCTAGCCAAAAAAGCCGGTTACCGCACAGTTATGTCACACCGTTCTGGCGAAACGGAAGACACTTCCATCGCTCATCTCGCGGTAGGGCTTGGTACTGGGCAGATTAAAACGGGTTCTCTTTCGCGCTCCGAGCGCATTGCTAAGTATAATGAGCTGATTCGTATTGCCGAGGCTAATTCTCACCTCGGCCTACACTCGGTGTAGTTTATTACCGCGCCACGCAACGCACCGAGAGCCCGTCGCCGCGATAGCCGTTGCTGTAGGACAGAATGAACTCGCTGCTATCTATGCGCATGACGTACGTGCAGCTAGAGTCGTAGACCGTAGATGACCAATAGAAGCCGCGGCTGCCGCTATTGCCAAGCATGCCGCCGTAGTAGACGTAGCCTGCGCGCACTAACCATAGAGGGTAGCCATTAGTTTTACTAATAGAACTAGAATATGATGAGTAAAGGTTCTGGAAATCGTTATAAGTAGGAGTAGAGGAGCTTCTGGTTAAGCGCCAACCTTTAGGGCAGATAGAGTTCTTTGGACTTTCGGCAATAGCATTATAGGTACTGGCTGTTCTAGAGGATGTGTTATTAGATGCTACCGCAGCAGACCAGTTGTAATAGTTACCAATCTTACCATGTTCGCCATTAGTTTCAAAAGGTTCAGTATTAAAGTTTTTGTCTGCACCTAAACAAGCTGGAGTAGTGAAGTAGTTGCAATTGGTTGAATTAAAGGTAGAACCATCCTTTTGGTAGATCTCATTACCATTGACGGTGAGGTCCCAGGAGCGAGGATTACTATTGCTATTGTCATTCGTAATACTACCACCAGTTTTGTCACCATTCTCATGTGTGGCGTTGTTGTGGTGGGTAGCCATGCTGGGGGCCCAGGTGATGAGGCCAGTGGACTCCTCGTAGGTATAGCCTAGTGAGCTATTATAAATATCGTCGTCGTAGGTATTAAGATCTGTATTTTCTGAAGTGAGGGCGGGAACCTCATTTGGTTTGATCTCTACTAGATCTAGGTCTAGATTCTGTGTCATCCAGCACTTGCCATCTTGGGCCTTTAACACCCAGTATAGTTTTTCATCTCTAGTATCTATTAACTGGGTTTCTGTATTGTAATCTATCACGCTGTCGCAAATACTAGACGTCATATCTTGCATCGTATAGTAGCCAGTATCAACACCAGCCTTATTTTTGTAGGTAGTTTTACCGGCACTGGCAAAGGCAGAGTCAAAATCCAGCTTCGGCACATTGGTTTCCGGATGTACCAGCACATAGCGCACTTGTCCGGCATAAATGTCGGCAGCCTGAGTGGGGGCTATGTAGGCACGATAAGTGGTAGTAATCTGCGAAGCGCCAGCCGTACCAGAGCCAGTCGCTGCATCGCGGTGTGCCACTCGTTCAAAACTTGCTGGCACCGCTTTGTAATTATCATAATTATTGTCTATTATTGCTGGGTATAAGTTGCTGGCCACGTTAGAAACTTTCATGGCCCAGTTGGAAGCAGTGTCATTTATTCCGGTGTGAATAGCGATACCGGTATCTACACCCACAAGCGCAGTGCTATTGGTAGCACCGATTTTATTGCCAGTATACCCCACAGCGTAAATCGAGAAGCCAGCCTGGTCGTTGCAGTTCGTAGAAATGGTGGTTAGCCCAATATTTTCCTTGGCCTGCCCTAGCACAATGTTGGTGCCATGCGCGGTATTTACTGTAGCGGTCATGCTACAGGCGGTAGATACCATCACCGAAGCTTTAGAAACCGTACTGCTTGCGGCGTAAATCTCACTACCTCCCACTAGCCATACAGCCGCTACTAAACTACTAATTAAAAATTTGCTGCAAGTTACAATATGTTTGACCATTTAACCTTCGCAACCCAGTTAATTTAATGCAAAGTCGTCTAGCAGCGCCACTTTTGTATTAGGGTCATGCACAAAAATGGCACCACTAGGCGCCCTTCCACTGCATAGTATCGATTACACGACAGTAAAAGCCTAATGATGCCATTTTCACCGTGTAATTACTCGATACTATGTAATTATTATATTATTTAAATTAATAAGGAAAGGCAATTTAATTATAACAAACCTTTTTCCAAAATGCAACAAAAATCTATAGCAAGCCAAGATGTTTTAATAGATATACCAAAGTGCCGCCGCAGAAGATGCTGGAATTGTAGAGCGAATAGCCCGCCATGGTGTGTACCCATAATTCATCTCAGATACCACAATTGAGCCATCTGGGTTAACTGCTTCCACAAAACCAACGTGCCCATACCAGCCAGAGGAACTTTGTAAAATCGCCCCAGCTACCGGAGTATGACTAACCGTATAGCCTGCTGCCGCAGCGTTTACACCCCAAGAATAAGCGTTACCCCAGTTGCTTGGTACATCACGTCCCATCTCATGCCACTTATACCATGCCCACTGTGTACATTGACCACCCGCGTATGGTCCACCGAGGTTATAGAACCACCCCAACACCTCAATATTTTGCCGCTCCGAAGTGCTACCAAGATAAGTATAATAATACTGCACTACTGGTGCCACATATTCTGGGCGCTCTTTTTCCGGTAAAGTGCCACCCTTAATCAAAATACGCATCCCCTCAGAAAGACCAGACACTTCTAGATCGTTGGCTGCGATAATTTCTGCTACAGACGAACCGTATTTGGCCGCAATCGATTCTACCGTATCGTCAGACTTCACAGTGTATACTATACCAGACGAAGTAGGAATATACAGTAAATCACCTACGCTAATATCAGTATTTTTCTTGCCATTAGACCAACGAATCTGATCTGTTGATATTCCATATTTGGCCGCAATCGACTCCATCGTGTCGCCGTCTTTCACTGTGTAATTCTCTACTCCGCGCGATACGACGATATTTGTAATGTTAGGTTTCTCTAGCTTGCCGGTAGTAGAAGTTTGACCTACCTCATACATCGAAGTAGTCACCACATAGTTAGAAGCTACGTCGCTTGCAGATGCTAGACCTAGAGCATCAGAAAGATCAGCTACCACATATAACTCTGATAGCTGATCTACCGATATCCGGTAGTTTTTTTCGGCAAACGCATCTAGTGATAGATTTGCTCCATCTCCGCGTTTGTCGAGTGACCCTATAAAAACTACCAGCAAAGTAAAAGTCGCCGCCACAAAATATGGCAATAATTGGCGTAATTTCCGAGTATTAAATTTGGATTTTCTTCTTGTCATAATGAAACTTGACAGAGCTTCGAGCAATATTTGGCCGCATTCTGAGCATGCTCTGAGTCTGTATAACTATAATACATCATTCCATCGTCTCCTGTCAAGAAATAGAGATAAGAAGTATCGGATGGCTCTGCCACAGCGAGTAGTGCTGAAAGCCCTGGGTTGGAGATTGGCCCGCAGGGCAGCCCAGCGTGCAACCTAGTGTTATAGCAAGAATCGATCAGCAAAGCCGATTGATTATCTTTGTATGTTTCGCGGTTCGGGTCCACTATGTCTAGCGCATAAGTTACTGTTACATCGCTACCAAGCGCCATACCTTGCTCTAGCCTACTTAAAAAAACTTGTGCCACGGTTGGCTGGTCTGCGCTCTTAGCCTCTTTTTGTACGATTGATGCTAGGGTAATACCTTCAAACAAGGTCAACCCATGCGCCTTGTATTTTGCCACCAAATCGTTCTCGGCAATAATTTCACCAGTCCCCATTAAAAATATTTTCAAAATCTCTTCTACCGACGTATTAGTATAAAATTCGCGCGTTTCACCAAAAATGTAACCTTCTAGGGTAGCTCCAGCCGGCCGTTCCTTTAAAAACTCCAGTCCTGCCTCATTGCTATAGTCGTGCCGAAAAGCTGCATCGATCTCGGCTGCATCATAACCATGCTCAAGAAGCATCTCTTTGATGTCAAAAATTGTCTCGCCTGGCTTTATTGTTATACTGAATACATCTGGCACCATGGCGGCTTCCATATCTGCCCACATTTGTTCGCGCTCGCGGAGCTGATTTTGGCGCCAAATCACTACGCCCACTATCGCCACAATTATTAGTATTAAGGCAATTGGCGAAATTATCAAAAATTTCTTTAACGTGTTCTTTGTTTTTCTAGCATTCAAAGCAATTTTGTCGCCCTGTTTCTTGGCAATTCCCTTTGTGTTTTTGGCTATTTTCTTAGTCTCTGCCACCACCGGGTTGATATTTTCTAAAATCTGGTCAACCTTAGCGGCCTCCTTTTTGTAGGCACTCTCGTTAAAGTTTTCGATAAAATCTTGCAATATGATTGTGGCTGCTTCAGCATCAATATCGCCTTTGACGTATTTTTTCTTTCGTTGCTTCAGCCGACTCTCGGCTTCTACCGAGGTTAGTGATTCATCCTGAAAGCGCACCTTAGCGCCAGGGATTTTTTCAGTTAAGACTCTTGCAAAGTTCCGGACATATAGCGACTGCTTAGTTTCGTTGCCCTCGTTGCTACGCGGCAACCCTAGCACAAAGAAATTGGTAGTATTGATGCGCGAGAGCTTAGCAAGTTCCTGCCACATAGTGTCGCCCGTCTCAACAAACCCCACCGGCACTGCAATTCTAGTGCTCGAATCTACTTTGGCTACGCCAATGCGTTTCTCGCCTACGTCTAAACCGATAATTTTCATACTATTTTTCGTTTACCTCGATGTTTACGGTGATTTTATCGGTATTGTTTGGTACTGACATCACCCACGGGAAATTGCCCTCAATACTAATCTTACTAATGCCATCAAACGACTTTTCCAAATCTTGTCGCGCGGTACCAATACCTTTGCCCTTTACAATTTCTGCCACTTCGCTTTCGGTAATCTTTGGGCCAGCCACATACGAAGTCTTTAACTTGGCCACGTAACCATCGTCGGTCTTGGTGAAGTTTTCTACAATGGGTCATTCATCTCGTAGATTTTATAGTTCTCGGCTAGCTTAGCCTTTTCGCGGATAAACTCTTCTACTTTGGTGGCATCAATTATGGCAATGGTATCAGTTACCGTAACGGTGAGTTTTGCCTTCTCACCTTCTTTTACTTCTTCACCCAGTGCCGGTACAGATACTCCATCGTCTACGGTTTGCTTAAACGAGGCATCAATCACAAAAGCCGTATCGCTAATAGTGCTTAGCAATTTTTCCTTGTTAATATTTTCATTGGTGGTTTCAATTTTTGCTTTAGCCGCATCGATATCAGATTGCTGAACCACGGTTATCACTTCGTCTGTGCCGCCACTGATTGGCTTGTCGGAATATACACCCACATTTGCTACGGTTTTCCAAGCAGTGGTGTTTGGCGCTACGTCGTATTCGGAGCCTGGATTTTCTGCCGTCACGGCAATTTGTGCCGATACCAAGCAGCCAGATAGTAGTAATGACCTAGTGTCGCCATCGTTGTCGCAGCGTGTGGTTTTGTCACTGTCGTAGGCTAAAGTCACCGCCTCTTGAGCAACATACGAGAGTTTATTGTCATAGGTAAAAACCGTCCCAACATTAACAGTTACCTGACCGTTTTCCTTGAAATAGGCATAAATCACTAAATTTCCAGTAGCTTTTGCGCCAACGTTTTTCTTACCGGTAGCCTCAAACTCTACCTCTAGCTTTTCTTCCGTCTTCTTCTCTTCTAGGTAAAACTTGCCAGCCGAAGCGTCTTCAGCGGTTATATCATTGGTGAAGGTTACATTTTCAGAGAAATTTGCAGAAGTTGTACGAATCCCAACTGTAACCGTTACTGCCGGCACAATCGCAAACATCCAAATCATGACTAGAATAAGCAATATAGCACCTACACCACACGGAACCAAGATCTTCTTGTGCTCTTTCATCCATAGCGCAATCTTGTTGTCGCCGAGTTTACGCGCGAGTGCTGAAGTCTTAGCGGGCTTCGCTTTATCGCTCTGCCGAGTGACTTCCTCAGCATCTTTCTCGTTAGTCTCCTCGGTCTCATCACGAAGCTCGTCATCTAGGAAACCACTTTTGCCTTCTAGTAAAGGCTCCGCGGTTTCAATAGTGTCCTCTTCTGCTGTAATCTTATCACCGCCATCTTCAACAATTTTTTCCTTTACGGTGGTATCTACTTCGGCCGTTTCGGCTTGTGGAATTGCTGGCGCAGATTGTAAGTTTTTGGTGACTGGCAATTTAGTCGCCGCCGCCAACTTAATAATAGACGGATCTGTCGTTACTAGTACAATATTTTTCTCGGCATTTGCTCCGGCTTTTGTAATGAGTTTGATGTTTACAATACTACGAAACACACTGGCTTTTTTAGGCGGCACAAGTGCTACGATTTTCTCCTTAGAGTTTTCTATTTTAGTGATAATATCCGTGATATCATCTTCTGGCTCGATATACAACACGTCCTTGTTCATACATTAATTTTACCACATTTTATTCTACTTGTGCTAAAATTGTCGTAAGATGACTTTATTTAAACGAGCCAAAGCTGCCCAGTCTGCACCGTCCGCGCCTACCAACCAAGCTTCACTTGCCGAGTTAGCGCTTTTTACCATTCACGATGGTGTTATTATTACTGATGCCGCCGGCACAATTCGCTACATCAACCCAGCCGCGCTGAGTATGCTAGACCTCAAAAGTATCAACAATGCTATTGGCTTTGATTATGCTATTTTGCTCAAAATAGAAGCCAAAGAGGGTCGTGAATTGCCCGATGCCGAAAACTTACTCTATCAGGCGATGCGTACCGGCCAGCCCCTCGATGGTTATCAGGCTAGTCTCATCGTTGGTAACTCCGCTAAGCGCCTACCTATCGCCATCAGTGTCATTCCGGCCGCGGCCAATAATCGCATTATTACTTTTCGCAATATCACGCGCGAGCTTGCCGAAGAGGGCGAGCAGACCGAGTTCATTTCCACCGCTTCGCACGAGATGCGCACGCCCGTCGCTTCTATAGAAGGGTATCTTTCGCTTGCACTTAATCCTCAAACCGCTACCATAGACGAGCGCGCGCGAGGTTATCTAGAGTCGGCTCATGCCGCCGCTAAGCATCTGGGCCATCTATTTCAAGATTTGCTCGATGTCACCAAGCTCGATGATGGCCGTATTCGCCCGCAGTTTGTGCCGGTCGAACTAGTCGGGCTAGTTAAGCAGATTGCAGACTCTTTTATAGTTGCGGCAAACCAAGCTGGTCTTAAGTATCAATTTGGTGCTCGCGACAATAGTCCAGCCGCCCCTGCCCACCATCTCGACCAAGTCGTTTACGGGTTTGTGGATGTCAATTTCATGCGTGAAATTATCAGCAATTTAGTCGAAAACGCCATCAAGTACACTCCAGAGGGCGGCGCCATTTACGTCAACGTGCGTGGCGATGGTGACCGCGCGCTTATTAATGTTACCGATACCGGCATTGGCATTTCCGCAGACGACATCAGCCACATTTTCCAAAAGTTCTATCGTGCCGACAATTCCGATACGCGCACTGTCGGCGGCACCGGCCTCGGGCTTTATCTAGTCAAGCAACGGGTCGAGGCTATGGGTGGTCGTGTCTGGGCCGAGTCTGGTTTTGGCGAAGGTTCCACCTTTTTCGTGTCCCTACCGCGCATCACAAGCGCCGAATATGAAAAACGTATGATTGCTGTTCGTAATGCAAATATGGTAAAACAAGGAGGTTTACAATGAAAATAATGGTAGTAGAAGATGATGCTGCTCTGCGTGAAATCTACAGCATTCGTATTACAGCCGAGGGCTACGAAGTTGTATCTGCTGGTGACGGCGAAGAGGCTTTGGCTGTTGCAGTGCGCGAGCGTCCAGATTTAATCTTGGCCGATGTTATGATGCCTAAAATATCCGGTTTCGATATGTTAGACATTTTGCGCAACACCCCAGAAACCGCAAATATTCACGTTATTATGATGACGGCTCTTTCCGGTGATGAACAGCGCGAGCGCGGCGAACGTTTAGGTTGCGACCGCTACCTAGTCAAATCGCAAATCGGCATCGAAGACGTTATCAATGCTATCCACGAGGTGCTAGGAGATAAATAAATGGAGATGGCTTTGCGTCTCAATAAATTTCTCGCTGCGCGGCTCGGGCTTTCGCGTCGCGAGGCTGATGCTGCCATCGCCTCCGGCAAAGTTACTATAGATGGTAAGCCCGCTGTGCTAGGGGCTCATATTGACAAAACTAATAAAGTATGCTATAATGGTAAACATATACCCTATGCGGTAGATTACTTGTATGTTGCCATGAACAAGCCTGTCGGCTATGTTTGCTCGCGCCGCGCTCAGGGGTCAGCCCCCACATTATACGAGCTTTTGCCCGCTAAGTATCATAATCTTAAAACTGTTGGCCGCCTCGATAAAGACTCCTCTGGTCTAATTTTGCTCACTAATGATGGTGATTTCGCCTTCCAAATGACCCACCCCAAGTTCCATAAGGAGAAAGTTTACGAAGTTGAGCTAAATCGCCCACTAGAGCCACTCCATCAACAAATGATTTCTGACTATGGCATTATGCTGGAAGATGGCCCATCCAAGTTTACCATAGTTAAACAATCCGCGCCCACTAGTCAGGCCAAACCACCTGTTAAAGCCGCCTACACTGTGATTTTATCTGAAGGTCGCAATCGCCAAATCCGTCGCACCTTTGCCGCCCTAGGCTACAAAGTCACCAAGTTGCATCGCACCCAATTTGGCAAATATCAACTTTCTGGACTAGAGCCCGGCCAGTGTGTTATAATTAAACCATGAGCACGATTCTAGGTCTCGATATCGGCACAGAATTCGTGAAAGCTGTGCTAGCACGGCCGTCCAAAAAAGGCGACCTTGAGATTTTGGGTGCAGCGAAGGCCAAACAAAAAGATGGTAGTATGTATGCCGGTGCCATTGCCGACATTCCAGCCGTAGTCTCCACCTGTGAAGAAGCCTTAGTTAAGGTAGAGGATGCCGCTGGTGAGCGAGCTAATCTTACTGTGGTCGGCATTGCGGGCGAGCTTATCAAGGGCAATACTACCACCGTTCGCTATACTCGTCCCAACCCCGGCCGACCAATTTCCGAGCCAGAGATGCAAGAAATCATCAAAAAAGTCCAACAGAAAGCTGGTGAAGTTGCCCGCAAAACCGTTGCACTCGAGACCGGCAACGACAGTGTCGAAGTGCGTCTTATCAACTCAGCCATCGTTTCCCTCACGATTGACGGTTATAAAATCATGAACCCAATTGGCTTCAAAGGTTCAGAAGTCTCCATTTTGGTGTATACTGCATTCGCTCCATTAATTCATGTGGCCGCCATCGAGAAAGTCTGTGCTGAGCTTAACCTTGATTTGCTCACCGTAGCAGTAGAACCTTTTGCGGTTTGTCGTGCCTGCCTGGGTGACGACCTAGACTCCAATTTCTCTGCTGTAGTCATGGATATTGGCGGCGGCACCACCGACATCGCCATCGTAGAAGACGGTGGTGTAGAGGGTACTAAAATGTTCTCAATCGGTGGTCGTAGCTTCACGCATCAAATCGCAGAATCTCTCGGCATAGATTATGCTACCGCCGAAAAATACAAGCTATCCTTTGATTCTACCAATCTCGACGATCGTCTCAAGGCTAAGATCGAAACCGCCCTTTCTCGCAACCTCAGCGTTTGGCTGACTGGTGTTGAAGTGGCCCTCGAAGAATTTGCAGGGTCAGGGCCTTTCCCGCGCAATGTTATCTTGTGTGGTGGCGGTGCTAGCCTCTCCCTCTTGCAAGAAAAACTCGCTATGTCTGATTGGTATACGAGATTGCCGTTTTCTCGTCGCCCAGTAATTCATCTTCTGGACGTCGCAGAGCTGCCCAACCTACTTTCCAGAGAGAAGTTCTCACTAGACCATTCTTATGCCACCGCACTTGGTCTGCTTCGGGTCGGCACCGATACCCTAGCTGGCGCTCCAGAAGAAAACAAGCTAAAAGCCAAGATTAGCAAAATCTTACAGAATTAGCCTTATATTTATATTATAGCACAATTTGGTAAAAAAGTCAAGTATACAGTGGTACTACTAGACAAAACTGCCAAACTATGATATAATGAAAGTGGTCTGACAGCCAAAGAAACTATAAAGGGGGATTTTTTATGATTATTCTTACGGATTTGTCAGAAGTACTGATTCGCGGTGTTATCGGTGCGGATCAATACATCAAGGAACGCTATGGCGTTAAGGTGGCCGAATCGTGCGTGCTGCGTCACCGCGCCATCAACGAGCGCTTCTGCGATATGCTTCGTGGCAGGCTCACCGAGGACCAGTACTGGGAGACGTTTTTTAGTGGTCACAGCTGGCCGTTCGGCGTCGAGGAGGCCAAGGCTGCACTTTCGTGGAACCTTGCGCAGGCCATCCCGGACACGCTCAAGGTGTATCAAGAAATCATTGCCTATCCGCGCAGCAACGAGGACAAGCGCCTCGGCATGGCGGAAGGGATGCCCACGATTTACCTCGTAAGCGACCACATCACCGAGCGTCTCGATCAGATCAAGGCTCTGCACCCCGGTATCTTCAAGGTCGTAAAGCGTGAGTTTTGGTCCTGCGAGCTCGGCCAGATTAAACGGGACCCCGGCTTTTTTGAGAATCTTCTCGAGAAAGAGCACCTGCGCCCCGAAGAAGTCATCTTCATTGATGACAATGTGGCCAACATCGCCACCGCCTCGCGTCTTGGTGTTCCCGGCATCCGTTTCCAGAATGCCACGCAGCTCAGAACCGTTCTGCGTGAAACCTATGGTTTTGTCTTCGCTGGTGACGCGGAACGCGAGGCTGCCGCTAGAAAGCACTACTAAGAGCACTATCGCACCTTAAGCGCCCCCACTCGGGGCGCTTTTTCTTATTTTACCCTATTTTATGGTATAATTAAGTCATGAATGCAAATGAAATTCGCCAAAGATTCTTAGATTTTCAAATAAAACACGGTCACACCGAGATTCAGCCGGCCCCCCTTGTTTTAGAGGGTGACCCCACCACGCTTTTTACTGGTTCTGGTATGCAACCACTTCTACCATATTTGCTTGGCAAGGCTCACCCCATGGGTTCGCGGCTTACTGATTCGCAGCCTTCCATGCGTCTGCAAGATATCGAGGACATTGGCGACCCGCGGCATACTACAGTTTTTGAGATGCTTGGCAACTGGTCGCTGGGAGATTATTTCAAAAAAGAGCAAATCTGCAATTTCTTTGAGTTTCTCACCAAAGAAATTGGTCTAGACCCCGAGCGAATTTATGTAACGTGTTTTATTGGTAACGAGAAATACGGCATTCCCAAAGATACCGAAGCTGCCGCTATCTGGCAGGAAGTTTTTGCCAGTGTTGGTATCGAAGCCAAAATTGCCGAAATTGGCTCTGCTAAGAACGGCGACAAGCGCGGAATCCGGCCGGGCGAGCGTATTTTCTTCTATGACGATCACGAAAACTGGTGGAGTCGTGGTGGCGGCATCGAATCCACTCCGCTAGGCGACCCTTGTGGCCCAGATTCTGAAGTTTTCTACGACTTTGGCGAAGATAAACAAGACGAGGCTAGGTATGGCCTAGCTCATCCCGCATCGGATGGCGCCCGCTTTATGGAAATCGGCAACCAAGTCTTTATGCAATATCGTCGTAAAGCAGATGGCACTTTCGAAGAACTCGAGCATAAAAATGTCGACTTTGGCGGCGGTTTGGAGCGTATAGCAGCTGCTGCCATAGATAGTTTTGATGTCTTCAGGATTTCGCTAATGCAGCCAATCATCACCAAGCTTGAAGAAATCTCTGGCAAAAATTACGAAAACAATACCGATGAAATGCGTGTCATCGCTGACCATATTCGCGGTGCTTATCTTTTGGCGGCTCAAGGACTTACTCCTTCCAACAAAACCCAGGGCTACGCTATGCGCCGCCTCATTCGCCGTGCTATTCTCCGCGCGCTAGACCTTGGCATCTCGGCTAATTTCCTTGCCGAAATCACCCCAATCGTTGCCGACAATTATCAAGATTTACCAGATTCCATCCTTACTCATCGTGACCAAGCACTAGATGTGCTGCTAAAAGAAGAAAAAGCCTTCCGTCAGACTTTGAACAAGGGGATGCGTGAATTGAAAAAAATGGCTAGTAGTAGCCGCGAAGGTTCTTCTCAAGGGCTTTCTGGCTTTGACCTATTCAAGCTCCAAGACACCTATGGTTTTCCAATGGAGGTGTCGGTCGAAGAATGTTATCGCGAGAATATCGACCTTACTCCCAACTACCGCGAAGAGTTTGAAGCTGCCCTGAAGGAGCAGCGTGAGCGCTCCCGTACAGCCAGCAAGGGTATGTTTAAGGGTGGCCTAGAAGACCACGGTGAAAAAACCGTCAAATATCACACCGCAACTCACCTGCTTTTGGCTGCTCTTCAAAAACACGTCAGCCCAGATATTTCTCAAAAAGGTAGCAATACTACCGCCGAGCGCACCCGCTTTGATTTTAACTGCGACCACAAACTCACTCCAGAAGAAATCGCGGCAGTAGAGTCGCAGGTCAACGCGTGGATTGCAGCCGATTTACCCGTAGTCTACGACGAATACGACAAAACTTACGCTCGTGATGTTTTGAAGGCTCACGGTCAATTTTGGGATAAATATCCCGACACCCTCAAAGTTTACACTATCGGCGATTTTGACTACCCCATCTCGCGTGAAGTCTGTGGTGGCCCGCACGTGGAACACACCGGTGTTATTGGCCACTTCAAAATCGTCAAAGAAGAATCTAGCTCTGCCGGCGTTCGCCGCATCAAGGCCATCATCGAAGACGAGAATGCTTAGAGTAAAACAATAAGGAGGTAAAAATGCAGGATTATGATTTAGTTAGCCCAGAATTAGTGGCTTATGTAAAGACTCAAATTTTCCCACGTTATGGCTCGGCTAACGGCCATGGCCTAGACCATATTCAGAATGTGATTCGCCGCTCTTTGAACTTTGCTAAGCGTATCAATAATGGCGAGATTTTAGTAACCCCACAAGATTTTGCCAATCTTCCCTCGTCCCTTAATGATGGCAAGGTCAAATACGACATTTGTTTTGTTAGTGCAGCCTTCCATGACCTAGGGCGTGAGAAAAACAACAAATTGCACCATCTAATTTCAGCGGCCTGGTTTTTGGATGACGATTTTATGGATGAATTTTTCACGCGTGACGAGCTTCGTGTTGTGGCCGATGCCATTATGGACCACCGTGCCTCAAACGAGCTTAGCCCGATCACCATCTACGGCAAGATTGTCTCCAGTGCTGATCGCGACACAGATTATCGCGACATTTTAAGGCGTGCCTATGTCTACAATCGTCACAAAAATCCAGATTATACCGAAGACCAGACTCGTCAAAATGTTTACGATATAATCTGTGTCAAATTTGCCAACGAAGATGCTTATGGTGCTAAAAAAATGTTTTTTGAGAACCCAGAATTCGATGCTATGATTATGAAGTTTCGTGAAATATGCAAAGACCGCGCCACTTTTGATGCAGAGCTTAACGCTGCACTTGCCGAGAAATAGCATACTATAACATATTTTGCTAAATTATGCTATAATAATAACTATGATATATCTAGATCATGCGGCGGCAACGCCAGTGGACCCAAAAGTTTTTGAGGCGATGGAGCCATATTTTTTGCATGATTTCTTTAACCCTAGCGCAGCCTATTTGCCAGCCAAAAAGGTCGCGGCAGACTACGAAGCCGCCAAAGCAACGATTGCGCACGCTATCGGCGCCAAGTCTCACGACTTGATTATTACTGCTGGCGCCACCGAAGCTAACAATCTTGCCCTGAGTAGTGTACTGCGTAGCGGAACCACTCCGCCAATTCTATATCTCTCCACCGAGCACGACTCGGTGCGTCGCGTGGCAGAACACTTCGGTGGCGAAGCTGTGCGAGTCGACAAAAACGGCCGCGTGGACATGGCGGATCTCAGAGCTAAGATTACTGATAGCACGGAGCTCATCTCGGTTGCTCTCGTCAATGGCGAAATCGGTGTTATCCAGCCCCTTGCCGAAATCGCCGCGCTTATTCGCGAAATTCGCTACGACCGCCTGCGTCGTGGCATTAGGACTCAGCTTTTGCTTCATTCCGATGCATCGCAGGCTCTCAACCTCCTTGATATTAACGTGGCGCGCCTAGGCGTAGACCTGCTAACGATTAATTCTGCCAAAGTGTACGGCCCCAAAGGTGTAGGGGCGCTCTATGTTTCGCACGAGGCCAAACTCCGCCCTCAGATTTTGGGCGGTGGGCAAGAAAATGGCCTTCGTTCTGGCACCGAAAATGTACCCGGTGTCATTGGCTTTGCGAAGGCTGTAGAACTCACCAAGGCCCACCTTACTTCTAATCGTAAAAAATATGCCGAGCTCAAGAGTCAACTCCTCGCTAATTTACAGGGGTACGAGCTTATAGTTTCCAAGCATCAACTTGACAATTTTGTCAATCTGTGCTATAATGGTATAGATGGAGAACGTTTAGTGTTCTTACTTGAAGAAAAAGCCGTTTATGTTGCTACGGGCGCCGCCTGTGCAGCTTCAAAGGGCGAAAAATCTCACGTCTTAAAAGCCTTAGGGCTAAACGACGCCCAGATTGCTGGCTCGCTTCGTCTCACTCTTGGTGCCACAAACACCAAAGAACAGATAATCACCGCCGCGCAGGTCATTAACGAAGTCGTATCTACTGAATACGAGAGGGAGAGGCGATGCAAGTAGTTGGCTCGAAACCATACGCGACCAACGTATCGCCTCGCTCTAAGGTTTTCGTTGGTATGTCTGGCGGCGTGGACTCCAGCGTTTCTGCTGCGCTTTTGGTCGAGCAAGGCTACGACGTCACTGGCGTCTACATGAAAAACTGGAGTAAAGATTTACCAGGCATGAAGTGCCCTTGGGCGGAAGATTTGGCCGATGCCAAACGTGTAGCAGTCAAACTTGGGATTCCTTTTGAAGTTTGGGATTTTGAAGATGCCTACAAGCACAAAGTGGTGGATTATATGCTGGCCGAGTTCAAAAAAGGCCACACCCCCAACCCAGATATTATGTGCAATGAGGAAATCAAATTTAAGCTTTTTTATGAAACTGCCATGGAGCACGGCGCAGATTATATCGCCACCGGCCACTACGCAAGGGTGGGGATGGCAGGCGGTACCAACTTATTGCGAGCGGTTGATGAGAATAAGGATCAAACCTACTTTTTGTATCGCATCTCAAACGAAGCTTTGGCTCATACGCTCTTCCCGATTGGTGGTATGCTAAAACCAGACGTTAAGAAACTCGCCGCCGAAAAAGGCCTACATAATGCCTACAAGAAAGAATCTATGGGCGTATGTTTTGTAGGTGAAGTTGGCATGAAGGATTTTTTGAAAGAGTATATTGATATTAAGCCTGGTGAAATTCGTGAAGCCGAGACAGAAAAAGTCCTGGGCTATCATGAAGGCGCAATTTTTTACACCATTGGTCAGCGCCATGGACTTTATCTAAGTGGCAATAAAGGCGAAGTTAATACTGGCCTCCCATATTATGTCGTAGCCAAAGACCTCGACCGCAACATTATCTACGTCTCCCGTAATCTTAACCACTCCGCCATTTGGACCAAAGAACTAAAGTTGAAAGACGTAATCATTAGGGAGGGGATGGCCAGAGTGTCTCAACGAAGGACCTCCGGAGCCTGGCAAGGCGAGGATGAGCGGCGCTCGCCCGTGGCGACGGGCCGAGCGAACGCAGTCCAAGTTGAGAGCACTCTGGCCATCCCCATACTGGTTCGCTTGCGTCACCGCGCTCCGCTCATTGCGGCAACTTTTGATGGCAAAACCTTGCATTTTGAATCCGAAGTTAAGCGCCCAGCCAGTGGCCAGTCCGCCGTTTTATACGACGGCGAAGTTTGCCTTGGTGGTGGAATTATCGCATAATTTGCCAAAGTGTTGTAAAAAATACAATAAAAACCGCCAAAATACACCAATTTATTGTAAAAAATACAACACTTTTTCTTTTTTCTTAAAATGCATATGTTATAATTGTTATGTAGTTTAAGGAGCGTATTTCACAAAATGAAAACCAAAAAATGTTTTGATGCCAACAAATATCTAAAAATCCAAAAGCGCAAAATCAAACAACGCATTAATATGTTTGATAAGCTCTATCTCGAATTTGGTGGCAAACTAATTGATGATCAACACGCAGCGCGTACCCTTCCTGGGTTTTCGCCCGACCTTAAAATCCGCCTCCTGCAAGAGTTCAAAGACGAAGCCGAAGTAATTTTGTGTATCAACGCGGAAGCTATCGAAAAATCCAAAATTCGCGCCGACCACATGATTTCGTACGAAACCGAAGTTCTGCGCCTGATTGAGTTCTTGCGTGGTAAGGGCATCTATGTTAGCTCTGTGGTTATTACGCTTTATGCCGGTCAGAAAAAGGCTAAAGATTTTGCCGAAAAACTCAAAGATTACAAAGTCAAAACTTATTTCCATACTTTTACCAAGGGCTACCCTACTGATGTGGATACCATCGTGAGCGACGAAGGTTATGGTGCCAATCCCTACATCGAAACCACCAAAAAGCTCGTGGTGGTTTCGGCGCCAGGTCCTTGTTCTGGCAAACTTGCCACTGCACTATCGCAGCTATATCACGAATATAAGCGGGGTGTGGATGCTGGCTATGCCAAATTTGAGACGTTCCCGGTCTGGTCTTTGCCACTTAAGCATCCAGTCAATATTGCCTACGAAGCTGCTACGGCTGATCTTGGCGACAAAAATCTCATCGACCATTTTCATCTTGAAAAATACGGCATCAGTGCCGTCAATTACAATCGTGATCTTGAAACTTTCCCAGTTCTCAAAGAAATCTTGCGCCGCATCACTGGTAGAGATGTTTATTATTCGCCTACCGACATGGGTGTCAATGTCATCGGCGAATGTATCACCGACGACAAGGCTATCCAAAAAGCCGCCAAAGACGAAATTGTGCGTCGCTACTATCGCGCCCTCGTAGATCTCAAAAAGGGTGCTTGTACTACCGAAGTTCCAGAACGCATTAAGTTGCTCATGAATGAGCTCGGTGTTTCGGAAGACGACCGCACCGTAGTGATTCATGCCGAAGCCAAACGTGAAGCTGCGAGTAGGCCAGCTGCCGCTATTCAGGTTGGTCGCAAAATTGTCAGCGGCAAAGAGACCGATACACTTTCGCCCGTTTCCGCTACAATTCTTAATGCCATGAAACAAATGAACAAGATTCCAGACGAAGTAGATTTAATTTCGCCAGTCATTTTGGAGCAATTTTGGAAATCAAAAACAAGACCAGTAACTTCAAAGAAAGGCACTTAAAGCTCGGCGAAGTTTTGATTGCTTTATCAATTTGTTCTACCACCAACCCAATTGTCCAAAAAATTATCAATAACCTTGATAAACTCGCCGGCGCCGAACTTCATGCTACCCACATGATAGCGGACGAAGAAATGGTGGTGCTAGCCAACCTTGGCATCAACGCTACCTGTGGCACTGAGCTTAATATGGACTAATCAGTATCTTCAAATGGTCGAAACACCACTGTGTCGTTCAGTGTCAAAGTGGGTTCGTTTTGGTCGAGAATATATTCATAGGTATCATCCAATTTGTATAGCCAGTCAGTTTCAATTTTTAGCTCATTTCCTTCTATTGCCCAAATAAACTCATACTCGTTGGTATAATTGTTGGTGGTGAGAGTCCCTTTCCCCACTTCAGTAAAATTCCATATCACATCAGGCGCATCTTCACGTTCCCATTTACCGATTTCTACTAAATACTCTGCATCGCGTAGCCCAGGTTTATTGAAGATATTTACTAGCGCAAAAACCACCCCTGCTATCAAAGCTAACGCGCCAATTACTAATAAGATTATGCCAATACGTTTCTTTTTATCCATAACCTTATTTTACAACATATTTAAGCGAAACTAAATAATTCTTCTGCATTATGCGTGGTGGTATGTTGGACGGTTGCATAAGGAACATCAAGTGTCCTGCTGAGCCACTCGGCTATATCTTTAATATGTGACGGTTCATTGGTGGTGCCACGATATCCGTCCGGAGCCAAAAACGGCGCATCTGTTTCTAGCAAGATTCTTTCTAGCGGCGGTAATGGTAAAGTTGTATAGGTGGATAATCCGTTTACTCCTACATAAAAAACAGTTTGTTCCAGTAAACGCTTCAAAGTTTTTTTGCTGTCCGTAAAAGAATGTAGTACCCCGCGAATATTTGGAAAATTTGCCACTACGCCAAAAAAATCGTCAAACGCATTGCGCACATGAAAAGATACTGGTAAGTTATTTGCGGTAGCAATCTGTAGCATTTCCTCGAGCAACTTAATCTGCGCCGTACGGTTATAGCCTTCGGTGTGATAGTCTAGCCCTACTTCACCAATCGCCACCAGACGCTGCAACTTCTCTCGCGCCAAACTCTTAACCGCCGCAGCCACCGCGTCGGCATCTGCCGTTGCCCACTTCTCCCATTCTTCTGGGTGTACACCGTAAGTCCAATATACTTGCGAGTGCGCTTTGGCAAAGTCGCGCGCTGCTAAGGAATCGTCTGGGTCTGTGCCGATGCACACTATGCGTCGCACATCATTGGCGCGAGCGTTTAGGAGCATCGCTTCGGCCTGTTCTGGCGTAAAAAACTCAGCATCATGCAAATGACAATGTGAGTCAATCAGATAACTCATGCACGATTTTCTCGTTTACGCTTCACTGGGTCAAGCTGACGCTTGCGAAGCCGCAAAGATTTAGGAGTGACTTCTAGTAGTTCGTCGTCGAGCAAGAAGTCCAAACATTGTTCTAGCGATAACTGTGTGTATGGAGTTAACTGAATTGCTCCATCCGACGCGTGCGTCCGCATGTTTGTAAGTTGCTTTTCGCGGCAAACATTAATATCTAGGTCATCTTTTTTGTTGGACAAACCCACAATCATACCTTGATAGACCGGTACCTGAGGTGGAATATACAAAATACCACGCGCCTGCGCCGAATCCAATGCGTAGGCTGTAGATACACCGCTTTCCGAAGCAATCAAAGCGCCATTTCTTTCTGGGCGATACTTTCCTTCTACCGGTCGATAACCACTTGGCAAGCTAGACATAATAATGGTGCCCTTGGTGGCGGTCAATAAATTATTGCGCAGCCCAATCAATGCTGCCGTTGAGATTTCATAAACAAATCGCGTGGCG
Organism: Candidatus Saccharimonadota bacterium; assembly: GCA_017433855.1. Taxonomy (GTDB): domain Bacteria; phylum Patescibacteriota; class Saccharimonadia; order Saccharimonadales; family Saccharimonadaceae; genus Nanosyncoccus. Next base: position 85,627 of record JAFRGM010000004.1, read on the forward strand.
CCTGTACTTGTTAGCTCTTGCGATTTTAGCTCAGCCTTTCTAATGCCAAGCTCCTGCGAAACTGCGCCCACAAATTCTGGCGATACTTCTAGCGTCAAAGATTCAATAGGTTCTTGTTTCACGCCATCAACCTCGCGATATACTACTTCTGGGCGACCTGCTTCTAGCTCGTAGCCCTCGCGCCGCATTGTTTCAATCAAGACGGACAAGTGCAACTCACCACGTCCGGACACCTTGTAGCCAAGTCCGTCTGGCTGGATTTTGAGCGCAATATTGGTTTCCAATTCTTTCTCCAATCGCTCTGCAATCTGTCTAGAGGTGGTAAACTCGCCCTCTTTACCTTTCAATGGTGAAGTATTTGGTCCAATATAAATAGACAGAGTTGGCGCCTCTAATTCAATCGTAGGTAGTGCCTCTGGCTTATCGCCAGTTGCAATCGTATCACTAATGTTAGCCTCGCTGATACCAGCAATTGCCACAATATCACCTGCAATCGCTTCAGTTATTTCTTCCCTCCCTAGACCCTTGTAGGCAAACAGCGTTTCAATCTTGCCGCGTTTTATTTGTGGTTGCGACTGCGATGCTGTTTGCAAAATAGAAACACTCTGGCCTTTTTTTAGCCTACCACGAAAGATTTTGCCAATGCAATATTTGCCAAGATAATTATCCGCCGCGAGCGCCGCTACTAACAACTGGGCAGATTCGGCACTAGGGTCAACATCTGGCGCTGGTATGTCATTGATAATTGCCTCAAAAATCACATGCAAGTCATTATCGAGTTCTGTCGTTTTGCCTGCGCGTCCCTCCCTTGCAATTGCGTAGTAAACCGGATAGTTGAGCTGCGATTCATCGGTGGCAAGTTCCAAAAATAGGCTTTCCACTTCACCTAGCACCTCTTCAATTCGCGCCGCCGGCTTATCAATCTTATTGATAATCACCACTGGCTTTAGGCCTAAGTCTAGAGCCTTAGATAGTACAAACTTCGTCTGTGGCATCGGCCCTTCCTGTGCATCTACAATCAGAAGCACGCCGTCCGCCATGTTTAGTGTCCGCTCTACTTCACCTGAAAAATCTGCGTGACCTGGTGTATCAATAATATTGATTTTATAATCGTTATAGTATACGCAAGTCTGTTTTGCGGTAATTGTAATGCCACGTTCATGCTCCTGGTCCATCGAATCCATAATCAGAGTCTGTTGCATTTCAACCTGATTGTCCCGAAACGTGTGAGATTGCTTCAAAAGCCCATCCACCAAGGTCGTTTTACCATGGTCGACGTGTGCGATGATCGCTACATTTCTAATAAAGTCTTTATTCAAAATCATGAAAGCTATTATAGCATATTTTTCATCAAAATACAACCATAAAAAGACCAACCCTACCCCTAGAAACTTGACTTTTTATACAATGTGTGCTATAATAGAATTATTGGACCCATTTCTTCAATTTGCGATATTCTTCGGAGTCTTTGCTGTAAGAATCTAAAATATCTTCGATATAGGTTTTACCATTGGTGATGTTGAGGGTTTCCACCTCTGGCATAGAGGTTAGCATCCGGATAATTGCCTCATCGGTTTCTGGGTTAGTCATAGAATGTTTAGGGTCAGACTTGTGCGAATGCACCCGAAGTTCTTCATACACAAAGCGCTTAATTCCCGCCTGGAGGCAATATTTGAGGCAGTTTTCGCAGGTTGCGACCCTATTATAAATGGTGCAACCAGTGAGGTCGCGCTTAGCAAAAATCAGCGCGTTCATCTCGGAATGAATAGAAAAATAATACTTCATTGGGCGCTCGGCTAATGTCATTTTACTTTCATCAGCACCCTGCAACATACCGTTGTAGCCAAGCGATACTACGCGTTTGTTTTGGTCCACGATCACGCAGCCCATTTTAGATGACGGGTCTTTTGATTTCAGCGCGACCGCTTCGGTGATTTTCATAAAATATTCATCCCACTCGCGTTGTTTTCCCATACTCTCTCCTCCAAATTACTCTTATTATAGCACAATTCTAGGTAGGGGGTTGATTTTTCTTGTGACTTGTGACTATAATCTGCCAAAACTTAAAATGGGAGTTAAAATGAAATTCAAAAATCTTTTTCTGTCCGCGGTGTTGTTGGTGGCAAGCGTTATCGTGACTAGTCCCAGCGTCAGTGCTACTACTTGTCCGGAGCTAAAACTGGTCTTTGCACGTGGCTCTGGTGGCGAGCGTTGGCATGATCAAAACTACCTGGCCTTTAAGACGGCCCTAGAGTCTAAACTTTCACCCACGCGTCTTAATTATGAATTCGAGGATCTAGATTACGCCGCCGTGGGGTTAGATTTCTTCACTGCGCTCGGAGCCTTTTTTGGTGGTGGCGAAGCCTATCGTTTTGGGGATAGCGTCAATCAAGGAGTCGCAAATCTCATCAACCTCGTCAATCATCAATGCCCGCAAACCAAATATGTCATAGCCGGCTACTCGCAAGGCGCCATGGTAGTATCCAAAGCCTTAAAGGCTCTAGCTGCCGATAAAGTTATCTACGCGGCTACCTTTGGTGATCCTAAAATCTACCTCCCAGAAGGAGCCGGGCCCATGCCGGTAGCTTGCCAAGGACAGAACCTTTCTTCTTATCGTATCTACGTTCCGGACTGCTATGCTTATCTTGGCAAACTGGGCACACAGCTACCCTATCAACCAGCAAGTTTTGAAGGCAAATATGGCACTTGGTGTAATAAAACCGATATTTTCTGCTCATCTTATCTTAGTATTACTAGCCACACTTCCTATGTGCGAGATAATCTGTACGAAGATGCCTCTAGGGTTATTTTTAGTAAAATCACCACCGCATTTGGGCTTGCAAATCACTACGTTTCTCCGCACGATACTGCAATCTTGATTGATGCTACTGGCTCCATGGCAGGTCTTATTGAGCAATACAAAGCCGAGGCTCTAAACTTAGCCGAGCAGACAATAAACTCCGGAGGACGGGTAGCTCTCTACGATTACCGCGATCTAGATGACCCTTATGAGCCGCACGAGCATTGTGGGTTTGAAACTTGTACGCTCAGCCTAATCCAAACTTCTCTCAACCAAATTCGTGCCAATGGTGGCGGTGATACACCAGAATCTTTACTCTCCGCCTCGTTGACTGTTATGAAAAAGCAAACTTGGCGGCAGGGCTCTACCAAATCTCTTGTAGTACTCACCGACGCCGGCTACCTTGACCCAGACCGCGACCTCACTACTTTTGCAGAAGTAGTGAAGCTCAGCAAACAAATTGATCCGGTTAATTTTTACATTATTACTACCGATGAGAATCTTCACGCCTATCAGAATCTAGCCAGTGCTACTGGTGGCCAAGTTGTATCATCAGCGAGCGATTTAAGTATTCTTACCAGCGACATTATTGCACGCTTCGATTCATTGCCACGCGTAGAAGAATCAACTGCCCCGCAAACCTATCTTAAAGTTGCACTGCTTTCCGTAGATGACAATTATGATAATATTACCTTACGTTTTCGCCCCGCCAGCGCTCAAACACTCGTAGTGATGAATGATGCCATTCTTGGCGTTACTGAGGCTAGCGAAATCACTATTGGCTCACTAGACCGCAGCCGCATCAACGAAATTGCCCTTTTGCCTATTTCCGAAACCGCTCGCGGCGAAGCGACGATTGTTAGCATAGAACCTTTAGTTCTCTTGGGTGCGCCAGATACTGGACGTGCCACTACCAAATAATGGGTTCCATGTCATGTTGTACCAAAAATTCGTTACAGCGTGAAAAATGGTGATTACCAAAAAATCCAGCGTGTGCCGAAAGCGGTGATGGATGCGCTGATTCCAAAATCAAATGACGAGAGCTATCTATTAAAGATTTTTTAGCCCTTGCGTCCCTCCCCCACAAAATAAAGACCAAATGCGGACGCTTACTATTAAGATATTCAATCGTAGCAGTCGTAAAAGTCTCCCAACCTCTTCCGCGGTGCGACCCGGCCTTGTGCGCCTCTACTGTTAGCACAGTATTAAGCAATAATACGCCTTGTTTTTGCCAATTGCGAAGACTTCCACCCGGATTTTCGTGGTGGCCAATATCGTTATCAATTTCCTTGTAAATATTTACTAGTGACGGCGGTATCGGCTGTGAATTTGGCACCGAAAAAGCCAACCCTTCGGCCGCGCCAGGCGTATGATATGGATCCTGCCCAAGTATTACAACTTTCACTTCATTCAAGTCGGTAGTGAATGCCGAAAACACTAAAGATTTCTTCGGAAAAATAGTTTTACATTCATATTCATTATGTAGAAATTGCGCCAATTCCCGAAAATATGGCTTTTGAAACTCCGTATCTAAAAATTCCTTCCAACTCTCGTGCATATGCTATAATTATAGCATATGGCAAAACTATATTTTCGTTATGGAGCGATTGGATGTTGCAAGACTATGCAGCTGCTCCAAGTGGCTTTTAATTACGAAGAGCGTGGCCACAAGGTCTGCGTCATTAAGCCGGCTACTGATACCAAAAACGGCACTAAACTTTTAACCCGTATCGGCCCAGAACGAGAAACGAACTTCTGCTTCGATCGCAAAAAGGATTTATTCCAAGAACTTAGCGAGCATTTTAGCGACGTACACTGCGTATTGGTGGACGAAGCCCAGTTTCTAACCCCTACTCAGGCCGACCAACTCATGCAAGTAACTATCAAACTGGATATTCCGGTGATGGCTTACGGGTTGCGGCTCAATTTTCGGCGCGCCGATGATGGCTTTGAGGGCGCTACGCGACTTTTGCAAATTGCCCATGATATTGAGGAAATTAAAACCATCTGCGAATGTGGACATAAAGCCACCTATAATTCTCGTTTTCTTAATGGTAAATTCGTTTCAGACGGCCCCGGGGTTCTAATTGACGGCACAACCGAAATCGAATATCGCGCCCTCTGCCCAGCTTGCTACGAAAAATATCTACAAGGAGAAAAGTAATGTATATCGTAATCGAAGGCCAAGATGGTACTGGAAAATCTACTCAAGTACGCCTGCTAAAAGAATATTACGAAAAGCAAAACAAAGAAGTCGCAGTAATGGACGAGCCAGACGGTGACCTAGAAGTGGCACATGATATTCATGACTTATTAGTTGTGCGTGGCAAACAATACAATATGGAACCAATGACAAATGTATTATTATTTACCGCTGCGCGTTCAGAACTTTGGCGAAAAATCGCTGAGCCAGTCTTAAAGCGTGATGGCATCGTCATCTCTGCACGCAATTACTGGTCGACATTGGCCTATCAAGGGTATGGCGAAGGTGTTTCAAAAAGTAAAATTATTAAAATTACCCACGAAGCCTTGCCAGACAAGTACTGTAAGCCTGACAAAAGTTTCATCCTGACCGTTTCAGATAAAATTCGCTTAGAGCGACAAGGCGAGCGTGGCAAGGCAATAGAAACTTTCGAGGCAAAACCGGATGACTTTCAACAAAGAGTTAACGCCGCCTATCCAAAAATCGCTAAAGAATTTGACGTCCCAGTCATTGATGCTTCCGGCACTATCGACGAAGTTTTTGCAAAAATTCTAGAAGAACTAAATAAATAAATAAATAAAATTACAAGCATTGAGCAAACCCGACAAAAATAACATTTTCACAAGTCGAGTACGGTACTGAAATACCGGCGCAGACTTGCCTGGAAATGTTATTTTTATCGGACGTGCAGCGAAAGCGAGTAATTTTATTTATTTAGTTCCCCACCATGGCAGGCACCGAAAAAACTTATTACCTAGTTCTCTGCAAATTGCGAATTATACAAGTCGGCATAGAACCCACCGGCCTTTAGTAGCGAGTTATGATTTCCCTGCTCTACAATTTCGCCATCGCGCATCACTAAAATCAAATCCGCATTGCGAATCGTAGAAAGCCGATGCGCAATTACAAAAGATGTCCTACCGCTCGTTAATTTTTCAAACGAGTCCTGAATCAAATGTTCGGTTCTGGTGTCTACGTTGGAAGTCGCCTCGTCCAAAATCATCATCGGCGGGTTAGCCACCATCGCACGCGCAATTGTTAGCAGCTGCTTTTCTCCTGCCGAAATATTGTCAGAGTCTTCCGAAATCATAGTGTTGTATCCATGCGGCAAGGCCTCCACGATGTGTTCAATATTACAAAACTTCGCCACCTCCTGTATGTCTTTGAGGGAAGCGTTTTTGCGCCCATACTTCAAGTTTTCTTCCACGCTGCCAGAAAATAGCCAAGTGTCTTGCAAGACCATACCAAACAATTGTCTAACATCTGCCCGCTTCATTTTATTGATTGGCACTCCATCCACAGTAATGTATCCAGAAGTTGGCTCATAGAACCGCATTAGCAAATTGATTACGGTAGTTTTGCCGGCGCCGGTTGGCCCCACAATTGCGACATTGGTGCCAGATTTAACTTTCACTGAGAAGTGCTTGATGATTGGCGTTTTGCCATCATAGCTAAAGTCTACATCATGAAACTCTACTTCACCCTTAACCTTTGCAACTTCCATTGCTGGGTCTTCATCTGGCGTTTCTTCTTTTTCGCTTAAGAATTCAAAAATCCTTTCGCTAGCCGCCAAGATAGACTGAATTGTTGCGGTAGTCGAAGCAATTTCGGTAATTGGGCGATTAAACCTCGATACGTATTGAATAAAAGCCTGAATACTACCAATACTAAGATTGCCGTCAATCACAAACATACCGCCCAAAATACAAATCGCAATATAACCTAGGTTCGTAAAAACGTGTGTTACCGGAAATGATAAAGAGGAGAAAACCTGCGCTCTTGTTGCGGCTTTTGCAAGTTTTTGGTTGGTGGCATTAAAACTGTCCGACGCGGTTTTTTCGTATGAATTAGATTTTATGATGATAATTCCCGCATAATCTTCTTCGATTTTGCTATTAAGTGTACCCAAAGTATTTTGTTGTTCGCGGAAATACTTTTGTGCAAAATTGGTAATTCCGCCCACTACCAGCACTGAAATAGGTACCACTACAAACGATACCAGCGATAATGGCACGCTGATGGTAAGCATCATAATCATTACGCCAATTAGAATTGTCAAACTCAACGATATGTCAGCAATTTCCTGGGACATCGAAGTCGTCAAAACGTCTACGTCATTAGTCATCCTGGATAATGTGTCGCCAAACTTATGCTTATCAAAATACGAAATCGGCAAGTTGGAAATTTTAGTGATTATTTTCTCACGCAAATCTTTGGTGTAGTTGGCCGATACCACCGCCAACACAAACGCCTGCGCATATTGCAAAACTGCCGACAGCGCAAAAAGTATGATTACCATAATAGCTTTACTGCCTACCGCGCCCCAGTCGATATTCGGATAAGTGTCAACCGCAATGTTGGTCATGTCGCCAAGTAGTTTCGGTACAAATAACCCTAGTACCGCCGAGCCTACCGCCAGTAATACTGATAGTAGAATTGGCAACCAATACGGTTTAACGGAATGCAGAAACTCTTTGAAAGCAAACTTGACATTCTTTGCTCTCATGGTTGTGGTTTTACCGTGTGGCTCCATGCATCTCCTTTCTAAACTCAGCTTCCGATAATTGTGATTTTACGATCGATTGATATATCTTACATTTGGCTAATAGCTCTCGGTGTGTACCCTTCCCCACCATCCGTCCTTTATCTAGCACCACGATTTGGTCAGCGTCTTTAATAGTGCTAACACGCTGTGCTACAATCAGCACTACCGCATCTTCTGTGATGGGCTTTAGTGCCGCCCTCAATCTTGCATCGGTTTTCATATCTAGCGCCGAAAAAGCATCATCAAATACAAAGATATCAGGTTTTTTACAAACCGCTCTCGCAATAGAGAGCCGCTGCTTTTGTCCGCCCGACACATTCGTGCCGCCCTGCGCAATGCGAGCATCATATCCGCCCGGCAGTTTTTCAATAAAGCCAGCCGCTTGAGCCACTTCCGCCGCTTTTCTCACATCATCCGAAGTTGCGTTCGGCGCACCAAATTTAATATTGGATTTTACTGTCCCTGCAAACAGTACCCCACGTTGTGGCACTAGGCCAATCTTTCGCATTAAATCGTCTTTTTCGTAATCTTTTACGTTGATGCCATCTACTAACACTTCGCCGCTCGTCGCTTCGTAAAACCTCGGTACTAGATTAATCAAAGTGGATTTTCCAGAGCCGGTAGAGCCAATGAAGGCCGTAGTCTTGCCAGCCTCCGCCCTAAAAGTAATGCCGTCTAGTACCTTCTCTGACGTATCCGAATATCTAAAATCTACCTTTCTAAACTCCACCGACGCCCGCTTTTCTGGCAGCCCATGCGTCTTTTTAGCGTAGTGGATTTTGGGGCTAGTCTTTAATACCTCGTTAATTCTTCCGGCCGACACATTGGCGCGCGGAATCATAATGAAAAATAGCGACAACATTAAGAATGACATCATCACAAAAGTAACGTATTCAGCAAACGCTGTCATATTGCCAAGATACCTAAAATCTTGGTTGAGCAGCGAAATCCCAATCCAAGAACACAGCAAAGTTGTGCCGTTAAAAATGATATTAATTAGTGGGTTTTGCAACTCCAAGATTCTGTCTATAAAAATCAAAAGACGCGTTAATTCATCATTGGCGCGGGTAAACTTTTTGTGCTCCAGTTTTTCGTTATTAAAAGCCCGCACTACTTTTAGCCCAGTAAGATTCTCGCGCGTAATAAGCGTAATTTTATCTACCAAATTTTGGAATATTTTGAACTTCGGCGCTACCACCGTCATAATCACAATTACCGAAATCACCACCGCAGCTATGCCCACTACGATAATCCAGCTCATTTCTGGTGCTGTCTGCACTGCCATCACTAGGCCCATCACACAAAACAACGGCGCTCTTAGCAACATGGATAGCATCATGGTGATAATCATTTGTATCTGGTTTACGTCATTGGTAGTGCGCGTAATCAAGCTGGCTGTACTGTAGTTTTTCAGACTTGTCATGTTAAAAGATAGTACTTTCTGAAAAATCGCCGCACGCAAATCACGCGAAAAATACGCCCCCACCTTCGCCGAAAAATAGCTCGCCACAAAAGAAGTCAGCGCCGATATCATAGCCAGCAGTAGCATAATGCCACCGTCGCGCCACACTACATCCATATCGCTTGCCACGATGCCGTTATTAATGATGTCGGCCATCATAGCTGGCAGCTGCAAAGTGGTATAAACTTGTGCCCCAGTCGCCACCAGTAAAATAATCACTTGCCACCAATAAGGTTTCAAAAAGCGTAACAATTTAAACATATCTACTATTATACCGCATTTACTCGCAAGTGCCTAGTTTTAAATCTTTTAAGAGTCCACGCATTTTCAAATAATGTTCCAAAGAATCATATTCGCCATGATTGTATTTGCCAGTCGCAATCTCAGTGGCCGCACTAATTCCGACATAACGATAGTGCCAAGTTTCAAATAGTCCCGTCGAACCATTTTCGTCCACATTAAGAGGCTCGCTCATCGGCCCGCCCGCCCAAGCCTCTGGGAACCTATCAATAAAACCATATTTATATGAATTTTCTCGTAGCCATTGCCAATCTGGGTGCTGACTGTAGTCGTCGGTGTTCAGTGCACTGCCGTAGGCGGTATCGATTAAGTCGCAGGTTAATCCAGTATGATGATCGCTCGCGCCGGTGGCGGCGCATAGCCTTCCGCAACTTGTCCCCACCGACCTAAAACACGACATGGTGCCCATTTCGTGTCCTGGAAATGCTGCCCGATAATCTTCTAGCATTGTTGCTAAATGTTCTGCCGCTTCCGGGTCTAGTAAATTATCGCCATTCCAGCTGTGCATTTCTGGTATGCCATAAGTTTTGGACAAGCTAATCATCTCGCCGCGTCTAGCGCTAATAAAATTCGTGTCCACTGTGTAGTTAGGGTTTATTAGCATCAATTTACCATATTTGATTGTGCAGTTATTAGACGGCGCATTGGTAATTGGCGTTAAAGTTTCTGTCGCCACGTTATCTTCAGACTCCGTAGTATGATTTTCATTTTCAGGAGTAAGATTTTCCGCAGTTGCGTCCGAAGTATTTTCTTCCCTGTTATTTTCATCAAAATCATCTAAATCTTCAAAAGTATGATTTTCATCATCGGGAGTATGTTTTTGATAACCAAAAGCATGCAAAAATCTTTGCCATAGACTCGGCGTCGCTACATATTCATCCGCTGCAACTGCGATGGAATAATTCTGGTGACCAAGTTGTATTTTTAGAGTGCCATTTTGGTCGGTCATAGCTAAATCGGCCCCAGCTTCAGCTCCATCCCAACCTATACCGGTAATTTTTTCGGTCGCTCTAATCGGTATCTTGCCGGTCCACCAACTATCATAGTAGCCTACCACCTCGCCAGTCTGCACTAAGTCGGTTTCTTTAAGGGTTTCCTGTGCGGATTTTACAATCGCTAGGCTGTCAGCAAACGAATCGCCACGCGTTTTGGCGCCCGTTAATGCTATCGTCACAATATGGTCGCCAAGATAATAACCACTCACTAGGCAGTAGCCCGATGCGTCACCGATATAGCCAGTTTTGATACCAGCCACCTGATTTTCGCCGAGTATCTGGTTGGTATTATGTAAAACTCCCGCTACTGGCACAGCACGTTCCTTTAACCCTACAATTTCTGCGAGTACGGGCTGCGCTAAAACCCTAGCCCCGATTTTTGCCAAGTCGGAGGTCGTACTGGTGGTGCTAGCGTCAAAACCACTTGCGTCTATTCCCACCGTAGTCTGCTGGATGCCCCACTCGCTGAGCATTTTAGTGGCATACTCGCGGTAGTTGTCTAGCGAGCCAAATGCCCAGATAGCGAGCGTATCCGCCATATTGTTAGATGACGGCAAAAACACTGAGGCTAATGCATTATATTGCGAAATCTCCTCGCCCACCGCTACCGCCGAGGTAGAACCGCCATTCTGTAAATACCAACTATACAAATTATAATACTCATCCGTAATAGTAATAGTTTCGCCCGCTTCGCCCAAGTTAAAAGGCTTCTTTTGCATGATAGCTAGCCCTAAAATCATCTTAGCGGTACTTGCTGTGGGGTAGATTTCGTCGCTATCGGCGTAAACAATATCGCCGTCCACCGCTATTGCATAGCGGCTACTGCTTAGCCCTTCTAGTGTATCAACCTGCGCAAACGCTGGTGCGGTATAATTCACTACAAGCTGTAGCTCGTTGTCGCTTGTAACCATCCGGATAACTATGAAGGTCAAAATCCCGACTAAAGCAATCGCCACTGGCAGCTTCCACCACTTAAGAAAAGACTTTCGTCGTCTAGCTTGTGGATTATTTGGCATTTTTCTCCAATCTCATTTTTAGGTACGTTAGTGGCCCAATTGCGATATAAATATAGTACGAGAATAGGCGCCATACCAGCATCGCCCAAAAAATATAACCAGTAGATAGTGAGGAAAACACCGCAAAGAAAGTACCCTCCGCGGCCACGGAGTTGCCAGGGGTTGGCACAAAATACACCGCACTTGTCACCGCTACCGTAGTGGCTAAGCATCTAAAAAAGTCCATGTCGCCGCCAAAGGCTTTAAGTACAAAATATGGAATTGCTGCCACTAAAAACTGGAACAAAAACGCCAGCACGATAATCTTCATTAAAAGCCCACGCGTCTGCATAATCATTTTAATGGAATTAGCGTATTCATTAAGCTCAGTCTCGAGCTTGCTAAGTGCAGCTTCGCGGTCCTTAATGATGCGTATCTTAGCGAGCATCTGTATCAAAAATTGCAAAAACCGCATGGTGGCTTTTGGAAAATAGCTAATCGCCGCAATCATAACCGGCCAAAACGCATAAAACAACAAGCCAATTAGTGCTGTCACAAGTAATGCTGGATTTTCATGAAAAACTCCACCAAAAGCAAAACAAATTGCCGCCAGTATTAAAAACCCAACTTGCCCTATAATCATTGCTACAATCGGAATGGATGTGTCATAGCCATGTGGCAGACTGCTGTTTTTGCGCATATAATATATTTGAAAAGGCTGTCCACCAATTGCTGCCGGTGTTATGTTGTCGTAATACTTACCAAGCATCGTCACCCGCCAGGCAATCTTCCACAACTCATGGCGGTTTGGCCGTTTGTCTGGCTCGTAAGATTTCTGCATCATCAGCGCGTATTTTGCTACGTTGATAGCCGTTGCAAGCACAAAACTTAGTATCGCCGGTATTAGCATCCACCAGTTAAGTTTAACCTCAGACAATTCCGCTGCATTTTTAGAGTTGCCAAATTCTTTAACTGCAGTTACTGCGATTACCGCAATATTTAGTACCACAAATAGCACTATCAAAATAATGCGTTTTGAGTTCCGAAGAGATTTTTTAGCCATTATTCCCTTGCAGTCCTGATATTAGGATATTCGTCCATTAGTACTCTTATGCAGCCAGCAATCGGTACCGCCACGATGGCGCCGAGTAGCCCAAACATATACATACCAATTACGATTGCTACCAATATCACTACGGCCGGCAAGTTTAGAGCGTTACCCTGAATCTTTGGCGCAATAACATTGTTTTCAATTTGCGCATAGATAATGTAAATTACCGCAAAAATCACTGCCGCAATTGGGCTAGAAAAGAGTAATAGTAAAGTCACCAAAGTACCACCAATGAATTGCCCAAACATTGGAATCAAATAGAACAGCATTGTAATAAGACCCATTGGTACAGCAATACCAGATGGCACTGCGGTAAATAATGACAAACAAAATACAATTAGCGCCGATGCTACACCATCTATCATTGCCACAATAGCCTGATGTGAAACATAAGTAGACACTACATTAGCCATGCGCGACACCACGCGCTTAGCTACCGCCACAGGTTTCCTGTCTTCTTCGGCTGAACCAATTGCGCGCCAAAAAGCCTCCATTATACTTGGGCCTTCCAGCAGGAACAACAAGGTCAAAACTAGCACTAGCACCACCTTCATTACTACGTCCGCAACGCTGCTTACACTAGATACGAGATTGTTGCCAAGCACTCCTAGCAAATTGTTGGATAAGTCATTAACGGCCTTGATTATTTCAGCGTGTAAATCGTCGATACCAAGATTTCGCCCAATTTCGTTAATGCCGTCCCACCCACCAAAAGTATTCTCAAAAGTTTCTGGGAAGTTTTGAACAAATTTAGAGGTTTCATTTACGACTACCGGCCCAATAATAGCAAGGATGCCGCCAATTACAATTACTACAATCAAATAGGCGAGCACCGCAGAGGCAGTTTGGTGCTTTTTTTCGGTGCCAAAATGTTTGATAAAAAAGTTATTAACTGTGCGCACGAGTGGTTTTAGGGCCAGAGCTAGAAAAATTGATAGACCAACTACGATGAGTCCCGTCATTGCAGAATACACAAACAACAAAACTAGCCCAATACCAAGTGGTACCAGCCAAAACTTCACAAATGTTTTCAGATCAGTTTCAATAATTTTAGACATAAACCTCCTCTATAGATTTATTGTATCACAAATGTTATAATATGAAAATGAAATTGTTGATGCATACCTGCTGTGCACCATGTAGTGTGTATTGTATAGATAGTTTGCGTGCCGAAGGCATCGAGCCGACAGTTTTTTGGTACAACCCAAACATCCACCCCTACATCGAATATAAAACCCGCCGCGACTGTCTAAAAGATTATTGCAATTCTATTGGCGCCGAGGCTATTTTTATGGAAGATTATGGTCTCGACGAATTCTGCAAAAATGTCGTAAACGATATCCCCAACCGGTGCGTTAATTATTGCTATAAGAAGCGCCTTACTGAGACTGTTCGCTACGCCGCCAAACACGGCTATGATACTTTTACTACTACTTTATTGGTTTCGCCCTATCAAAAACACGAAGAGCTAATTAAAGTCTGCCAAGAACTCGAAGCCCTATCCGGAGTAAAGTTTTTGTATCGCGATTTTCGCATAGGTTTTCGTGAGGGGCAGGCTAAAGCGCGTGCGCTTGGTATGTATATGCAAAAATACTGCGGTTGCATTTTCTCCGAAGAAGACCGCTACCGTAAGCAAATAGACCGTGACCTCGCAAATTGCCCAATATTAGTAGAATAAAATACTACAATATATTTTAAGATTATTTCAAGACTAGACACTTTTAGCATAATATATTACAATGTAATTGCTACAGTTCGAATAATTTTAAAAGATCGTGTGATCGTTTATGAATGATTGCTCGGAACAATGGACCATAAAAATGACACCAGGATGGCTGTCGCGTATGGTTGATTGTTTCACGATCAATTGTTCGGACTGTAGCACCATCGTGGTGTCATTTTTGTGCATGACCCTAATACAAGAATGACACCGCACTGTGGTTTATGGTGCTAACGGGTCGTGAGGTAAAATGTCACATTCGGTCAAACATATTTACAAGCTAGCTAAGTATTGCATGGGTGGTGCGCTAGCAATTGGTATTATTAATATATTTATGGAAGCATCCACTATGGCAGCTACCAATACTGCCGTTAATGCTTCGGTCAGTGTGGTTAGTTCTTGTAGCATGACGGCCACCACCAACACTACCCATTCCGCCACTTTGATTAATGGTCAAGAAAGCACCGCCGTCTCAGCTTACGAAAGCGGCATTGGTAAAACCACTATCTCCACTTCTTGTAACGATAGTGGCGGGTTCTCTATCTACACCGTGGGCTATACTGGGTCCACCATTGGCACTACTAATAGTAATAAATTAGTTGGCGCCAATACTGGCTTTACCATTCCTACCGGCACTGGTACTTCAGCCTCAAATTGGTCCATGAAAGTGGAAACTGCGCCAGGAGCAGCCGGCTCGCTCGCGGCCACCATAGATAATGGATTTAATGAATACCGCGAGGTGCCACTCAACTACACTAGAGCCGCATACTTAGAATCAGCCACCTATGCTGGCGCGCCTACGCTTGTGACTACCACCTATCGTGCCTACATTTCACCAATGCAAGCAGCGGACAACTACGCCGGCAAGGTTCGCTATGTTCTCGTCCATCCATCTAGTGCTGTAGCCCAGACTACCTTTGAATCTGCTTTCGCTATGGCTGGTAAAAGTACGTATACAAATAAGGCAGGAGTGGATACAGGTCATTACGCTATGCAAGATATGACCTCAAGTATTTGCAACAGCGTAGTAGACTATGGTACCGAAACTCAGCTCATAGATACTAGAGACGAAAAGTTATATTGGGTACTTAAAGCTGCAGATGGTAAATGCTGGATGACGCAAAACCTAGACCTAGACCTAGAAACTAGCTCAAATAGTGTCGCCGCTCTTACTTCTCTTAATACAGATCTCAACGTCTATAATGATGATATTTATAACGCCAACTATGGCTATACCTACAATGAAGGTACTGGCGTAATCACTTGGACTCCTAGCTCACCAACATATACATCTGATGCAAAGCACGCGAATGGTACTGCTTCCGGCACTACTATAAGCTGGTCAAACACGAGTACTACCCCACGCTCCGTAAATCTCACTGTAAATGGTAAAGATATTTATCAAAAGGATGGTTCTACCTTCTCCTCAGCTACTTGCAATTACTATACTACTCCATCTTGTCTAGGTAGCAATAAAAACTTCAATACTGAACCTTTTGCAGTGAATGGTGAACATGGTAAACTAGGCAACTACTATAACTGGTCTGCCGCGGTAGCATCTAATAATACATCCTCTAGAACAGCCAGTACCTATAATGCTATTGCCGATAATCCCAAGAACTCCATCTGCCCTAAAGGCTGGCGCCTAACCAGAAGTTCCGCCACTGCCGCCTACAATGACTTTAAATCTCTTTACACAGCCTACAGTAGTTTCAGCGCCAAAGCCAATGGCTACCCTCTCTGGTTAGTGCGCGCAGGCCGCGTCGGAAACGGCACGCTCGTCAATAGTGGCTACGTCGGCTACTATTGGTCATCTGCGGTCAGTAGTGCTAGCGACGCGTACTACCTGTACGTCCGTAGCGACAATTTCGATTCGTCCAACAGCTACGATCGCGTCTACGGGTTCTCGGTGCGTTGCGTGGCGCGGTAGGGCGCTTCACCACCACCGTGTTAAAAGCCGCCACACAAAATACCCCCCATATTCGGGGGAGTATTTTATACTTCATTAGCCTGGCGAAAGCCGTCATAGAAGTTTTCGGAAATCTTTGGATGCCCAATCTTGTTGGCAGCTTTAACCACTTCCGTAATATCGTCTGTGATTTTGAAAATGCCAGTATCATTTTTTGCAATTACACCCATCTCTAGCATCTTCTTAATTATCTTGTCAAATGTCTTCCAGTAAGCCTTCCCCACTAAAAACACAGGCATTTTTGGCATTTTATCCTCTTGCATTAAACAAAGAATCTCGGACAATTCATCCATAGTGCCAAACCCACCCGGGAAAAACACAAACACCTTCGCCGCCATCGCAAGCGAAACCTTGCGTGCAAAAAAGTATTCAAAGGTTAAGCAATCTGTCAGATATGGGTTAGGAAATTGCTCGTGTTTCAATGTGATATTTAGGCCAATCGTCCTACCGCCAATCTCATAAGCCCCACGCGAAGCCGCTTCCATAATGCCTGGCCCACCCCCAGTAACTACTGTGTGGCCATTTTTTGCAAGTAAACCACCAAGTTTATAGGCCATCACACAGTATTTATTGTCTTGCGGTAACCTTGCCGATCCAAAAATAGTTACACCCTGCGGGAATGAACGCACAATTTGGAGACCGCCACCAAGGTCTTTCGCGTACATATTGGCCCGTTCCAAATCCGCTACGGACAGTTTTTTTAGGAGTTCTTCTTCAGTTTTTAACATATTCCCTTTCTTTAGATTTTCTGTATCGGCATTGGATGTAAGTCCACTAAGCTATCTAACGCACCGGCATTGGCTCCAATCTTGCGTACCACGGCCGTCGAGTTGGCCGCAGCATACACCAAAGCCTGACGGAAACTTTTGCCGCTAGCATAAGCCGCCAAAAACCCTGCACCAAACGCGTCGCCCGCCCCAGTTGCATCCTTAACTTTTACATCTTCGTAAATGCCAAAACGGTAACTATCTCGTGTTTCGTAATTTCCGGCAATACCACCCATTTGTCCGTCTGTAATAATCGTAATCGGCGCATAGCCATTGAGGTGATAAAGAAGCTCGGCTAGCATATTACCTGGCACCAGCTTTGCCGCCTCGGACTTATTTACTAGCAGCACGCTCACTTTGCCTAGCAGCTTCAAAAGCTTCTTAGGCTCCGCCAGTTCTTTTGCGCCAGGGTTAAACATAATTTTAGTGCCGAGCGACCAAGCCTTGTTAAAAAACTTTTCCAAAGTTGCTAAATCGCCATTTAGAGTTGTTGCATAAAGCCAATCTGGCTGTGCTAGGTCTAAATCTGCCGGCGAGATATTATCAAATCTCCCGCTCGCCCCACGACAAGTAAAAATAGTGCGCTCCCCGCCCTTAGAGTCCAACATCACTACCGAGGTGCCAGTCGCCTGCCCCGCTACGTAATTCATGTAGCTATTGTCAATCGCCTCAGCATCGAGCTTCCGCATAATTGCATCGCCCGCCACATCTTCGCCAATATTACTCAGTAGTATTGTGTCGTGTCCAAATCGACTCAGGCTAATCGCAACGTTAAGTCCGCCCCCACCCACGTCATATTTAATGCGGTCGATATCAACCTTGCTACCCACTGCAATTTTGCCATAAATCGCAGTATCGCCAATCTCAAGTGGCGTCAAATCGTCACGATCAATAAGATACAAATCCTGTAAAGCTGCGCCTAGTATCGCGACCCTTGCCATTATAATACTACTCCGTTTTTATCAATTTCCGCGACCAGCTGTTCGTACATGCTCATTGGGTTTTGTGCCGTTGATAGCGCCGAGCCCACATTGATTACATCGAGGTCTGCGTGTGCTAAAGCGCGCAAGTTGGTCAAATTCGCCCCACCGTCCCAACCAATCTCAAGCTCGGCTTTCATGGCTCTTATCAACGGGATTTTTTCCGTCTGCATCATATCGGCCGCGCCACCCTGCTCGCCTAAAGCTCCTGCAAAAACCAACACATGGTCTACGGCTTTGATGTATTCTTCTACGTTGCCAGGATAAGTGGATGGCAGCAAGGCCACACCAGTTTTAATACCATGCGCCTTTAGTTCATCAAATAGAGGCAGTAGATTTTCTTTGGCCTCGGCATGAAAGATGCATAAAGATGGTTGCAATTTCAAAATTGTATCCATACTCTGTGATGGATTTTCTACCATCATATGCAAATCTGCCGTCCAGCCTTGCGGCCACCAAATATTAGTCACATCCAATGTTTCATTTTTAGCAAAAATACCATCCGTCACATCAATTTGCACGCGCCGCGTATACAGATTAATACGCTCAATTTGTGCCCTGTAATCCACCTTGTTATTGGAAAGTACCGTCGGTACAATCGTCACGCTTCTAATCATATCGCCCACCTTCGTCTAAACGGTTAATCCTGCGCACCCTCCGTTCCACCGGTTCAAAAGGTGTATTTAGGAAAGTTTCGGTAATTTCTTCGGCGCTCCGTTCGTCTGTAAAATGCGCCGACAGACACAAAACATTGGCATCATCGTGCTCACGAGCTAGCCTAGCGGATTCTATGCTTCCACAATGTGCCGCCCGTATTCCTCGGAAACGATTTGCCTGCATAGTCATACCGTGTGCCGAATCACAAACCAGTACTCCAAATGCACCACGATTTTCGCGCACATTTTGCGCCACACTTATCGCTGCATCATTAAAATCATCTCCGTTTTCGGCAATTTCGTAGGCGCCCAAATCGTAGACAGAGTGACCCTTTTGTTGCAAAAAACTTAGCAAATGTTGCTTTAGTTGGAACCCGCGATAATCTGCACCGAGGTAGATTTCCATTATTCTTCACCCCCATAATCTACGGCAAGCTCCACGAGGCGATTAGAATACCCCCATTCGTTATCATACCAGGCTACTACTTTTATCATGTTTCCGCCTACCACGTCAATTAAAGGCAAATCAACGATGGCGGAACGCGGGTCGCCAATAAAATCAGATGATACTAATTCTTCTTCACTTACCCCTATGATGCCATCATAATATGGCTCTGCTGCGGTCTTCTTAAATAATTCTACCAGCTCTTCTTTGGTGGTGTCGCGCTTCAAGACTGCGGTAATGTCGGAGAGTGACACTACTGGTGTCGGTACTCTTACGGATAACCCGTTAAACTTGCCTTGCAAACTCGGAATTGTAATAGCTGCCGCCTTTGATGCGCCGGTAGTGGTGGGGACGATGTTTTCGGCTGCCGAGCGCGCTTCGCGCAAATCTTTAGCCGGTGCATCCAAAATGCGCTGCGACCCAGTATAGGAGTGTACCGTCGTCATCATGGCTTTCTCAATACCAAAATTGTCTTCCAAAACCTTCATAATTGGCGCAATACAGTTGGTGGTACACGACGCATTCGAGATAATTTCGTCGCCCGGTTCCAAAATATCTTCATTGACACCAAGCACGATGGTCTTTGCTCCCTCGCCCTTAGCCGGCGCAGAAATCACTACGCGCTTCGCACCAGCCGTAATGTGCGCCCGGGCATCTTCGGGCTTTGTAAAAAATCCAGTAGATTCAATCACGACATCTACGCCCAAGTCCTTCCACGGCAAGCGAGCTGGTTCTTTTTCGGCAAAAACTGGTATCTTATCTCCGTCTATTATGAGATTGTTTTCGTCGCTTTTCACATCACGCTCGTAGATTCCATAAGAAGAATCATATTTCAAAAGATGCGCTAAGGTTTTGGCGTCGGTAATATCATTGATAGCAACAACTTTAGCATCTTTGCGCTCGTTTAGAATCTTAAACGCATTACGCCCAATTCTGCCAAACCCGTTAATCGCAACCTTAATCATAAACCTCCTATAATTCTAATGCTATTATATCACAATTTTATACACTTTGTGAATATAAAAATAGGCAGAAATACATCTTGTTGGCAACAAAAAACACCTTTCAAGGGGCTTTCGCGACTAACGAGGAGCGAGTGAGCGCCGGTCCGCCCATAACGATGGGCCGGACCAAGCGTCCCCGAAAAGGTGTTTTTTGTCTTCCCGATGGGGGGAGTTTTTTAACGAGCAAAGTGCGCAAACGCACGGTTTGCTTCTGCCATACGGTGACAATCTTCTTTCTTTTTGAAAGCTGCACCGGTTTCGTTGTAAGCATCAACGATTTCTGCTTCAAGACGCTTAGCATATGGCATGCCACTGCGTGCGCGCGCCGACTGCACTAGCCAAGTGAAGGCAAAATGCATTTGACGGTGGCCCTGAATTGGGAACGGAATCTGATAGTTTGCACCACCAACACGGCGAGATTTCACCTCGAAATCTGGCGAAACGTTAGCGATAGCCTTTTCTAGTACTTCAACTGGGTTCTCAGAATCAAGTTTTTTAGCGGCACCCTCAATCGCAGCATATACCGCGCGTTCAGCAGCTTGCTTCTTGCCATCTAACATTGATTTGTTGATGAGCCTTTGTACCAAAATTGACTGATATTTACGATCTGGATTAACTTTACGCTCCAAAGATTTAGTAGTTTTGCGTGGCATAATTACTTACCCTCCTTTTTAGCGCCGTACTTAGAACGACCCTGTTTGCGCCCTTGTACGCCCTGAAGATCCAAAGTGCCGCGTACGATATGATAACGCACACCAGGCAAATCTGGCACACGACCACCGCGTACTAATACTACGGCGTGTTCCTGTAGGTTATGACCTTCGCCACCAATATAAGCCCAAACTTCCTGACCGTTGGTTAGGCGCACACGCGCAACTTTACGCATAGCGGAGTTTGGTTTTTTCGGGGTCTTAGTAGTAACTTTAATACAGACACCACGCTTCAAAGGTGAAGCCTTTTCGTAACGCTTTGTTTTAAGCGTGTTCACAATGGAACCAAGCGCTGGAGATTTCGATTTTTTCGTCAGCTTCTTGCGAGGCTTACGAATCAACTGATTGATAGTTGGCATTAAAAATCCTCTTAATTTAACTTTAATATACCTCGTTTGTGTCTACAGCAATAACAAACGAGCTGAAACTCTTATCTTAATTATAGCACACTTTTCTTAAAAAGTAAATATCTACTTATTAACGCTTACGAGATAATCCAAGGTTTTCTCAATCGTCATCCGGTTTTTGATGTCCATTTTTACGTTAGGATCCTTAATGGACTTCAAAGCCTCTGGTGACCTCTTGTAAACCTCTTTCAGTTCGGCAATTTTCTCGGCGACCTCGTCGTCTGAAACTGAGATTTTTTCCGCATTGGCTAAGTTTTGCAAAACCAAAGAGCCCTTTACGCGCTGCGTAGCGATTTCGCGAGCTTTCTTCTCCCAAGACTCAGCGGTTTCACCTGCCCGAGCAATGTACTCTTCAAAAGTTACACCATTAGACGTAGCGTTTCTCGTAACATCGTCACGCATCATGCGCATTTGGTCGTCAATTAGGATTTCTGGTGCCGGCACAGTAGATTTCTTCACTAATGCCTCCACGAGATCATTCTTAAAGTTTTCGGTGTTCTGGCGTTCGGTCTGCGCCGAAAGATTCTTCTTAATGTCTTCTTTTAGCGCCTTTAGGTCCTCGAACGGTCCAACCTTCTTGGCTAATTCGTCGTTGATTTCTGGCTTCACTACTTCGTTGACCTGCTTGAGTAGAACCTCAAATGTAGTCTTGGCGCCAGCCAAATCTTTCACACCATAATCTTTTGGGAAGGTAAGCTCTAGTTCAAACTTATCACCTGGCTCGTGACCCACGATTCCATCTTCAAAACCAGGAATGAAAGTACCAGAACCAAGACCCAAGCGATAATCTTTGGCGGAACCGCCCTCAAAAGCCTTGCCGTCTTTCTTGCCTACAAAGTCAATAATCACCTCGTCGGTGAGTTTTGCTGCACGCTTAGTGACTTTTTTCTCGGCAAAAGATTGGGCGAGATTGTCTAGTACACCCTGGATATCTTTCTCAGTAATCTTCACCTCTTTCATCTTGACGCCAAGTTTCTTGTAGTCGCCGAGCTTCACCTCAGGAATAATATCGGCCGTAGCTGTATACTCCAAAACTTCACCCGGAACGTATTTGGTGATATTAGCACCAGGTAGCGCCAAAGGTTGCTTTGAGTTTTCCATAAAAGCAGTAATAATTGTAGTGCGCACTGCAATATCGGCAGTCTCGGCATTGAGGTCGTTTTCTGGAATAAATTTCTTGGCAACCTCAGTTGGAACTTTGCCTTTACGGAAACCTTCTACGCGTACCTCTTTAGCGAGTTTATCTAGCGCCTTCTCGGCTGCACTGGTTAAATCTTTACTGTCTAATGTCACTGTTATTTCCACACGAGAATCGGACAATTTCTTCACTTTTGTTTTCATAAAAACTCCTATATTTACTATATTATAACATAAAATATGCACTATAGCGCAATCTTACCGGCTGTATTGCGAAAATGCCTAAGTGTAAATCTTGCATCGGCGCCTAGCTTTACCGCCGGATTCATAATATCATATTTGTCGAAAACTTTTTTAATTCCTAGATAAGTAGTTTTTACCGCATCTGGCATTTCGGCATTGGTCACCAGGGCCTTTACGCGACCCTCTGGTGCTCCGAAAGTTAGTTCGCCACGCTGTCTTTTAATGATATATGCACCGGCCCGCAAGAATGCTGTAGCCTTTTTGTTGAAATCATTTTCGTCCACATCAAATTTTGGCCTCAAATGATAATTCTCTGCACTATACGACCCATACAGCTTCAAATCTAAGTTTAGTCCATTTCCCACCACTTCAAGGTCGTTAATAAAGCTAGACATATTTCGTCTTGGCACATAAAAATCCGTCACAATTGGTGGACGCTCTTCACTCCTGGCCTGGTTCAAGAAACAACCAAGCGAATTCTGTAATTCATTTAGTGCTACCTCGGTGGCCGGCGATTCTATAATCAATCTAGAAGTTTTTGGTAATCGTCGTTCTAATTTTGCTAACTTTTTCAGCGCGTGAGCGCGTCTAGTGTCATATTCTGCATATACCACAAATCCAGATTCTAGCGAACTCGTAATATCGCTAAGACGTTTGCCAGTCTCCTCGGCGATTCGGATAATGTCAATATCATAAATATCTAACACTCTAGGGTGCAAACGATTTGCCGCCTCCAAAAACACTTCAGCATCATGGTAATCTTCAAAAGTTGCAGCTACGCGCTTCGCTGGTTTTCGTATTGGTACAGCACGCAAAATTACTTCAGTAATCACACCTAAAGTCCCTTGCGCGCCAAAGAATAGCGGCAGTAGATTAAAGGTCTTTTTGGAACTAACTTTAGTGATATTATGATAGCCGGCCTGTCCCTTTGTCGTGGCAATTTCGTTTAGTGCCTCTGTATGAGCTGCGATTTCACTAATCTTACGATAGATTGTCCCCTCTAGTGATTTTTCACTAGCTTTTCTCGTGAGCGTTCGTCGGTTCAAAGTTTCGGTCTGCAAGATGTCGCCATTGGATAGCACCACCTCAATTCGCTCTACATATTTGGCAATGCCATCGTATTTGCCATCGCATGGACTCACGGGGCAATTAGATATAAGCCCGCCAATCGTGTTGTTTTCGTGTTCTTCAATCGGAATGGTTAGACCACTCAGTGACAGGGCGGTATTTAGCTCTTTTAGGGTAATGCCGGCCTGCACTCTCACTAGACGTTCACGACGATCCGCTTCCAGTAGGCGATTTAACTTCTCTGTAGAAATCACCATGCCATTACCGAGATCTGCCCCAGTTTCGTCTAAGCCAGCTCCCCGCACCGTTACGGGTAGATTGATACCCTTTGCCGCTAGCTGATAGCTAAATCTTAATAATTTACGCACATCATCAGTAGATTCTGGTAAAGCTACAATACGAGGCTTAATTTTTAGCACGGAGCGATCTACCGCGTATGCATCAAGAATATCTTGCGAATCAAAAACATTCCCTACTGTCAACTGATTTAGATACCTCGCAATTTTACCCATCCTACTTATGATTATATCACATCGTTCCATTTTGTTGTAATTTTCTTAATTTTAAAATCCCCCTGTTGCCAGGGGGATGCGCCAATCACTTGCTAGCCATTAGTGATTGGCTCAGACGCGGGAAAGAAGTTTGATGCGTGACTGCAACTTTTTTCTGAGACTCAGCTCGTGCAGTATCAGCTTGGTGATTTGGCCGTTGTCGGCCTTCTCCGGGATAATCGTAACCGGGAAGAAGTCTTCGGGCGCGCCGGAGATGCCTTCAATCTGCTCCAGTTGCGTCTGGAGACTCAAACGATCTTGCAGAATCTCCTGCAGCAGGCTGTAGGGCGGGCTCCATACTGCGCCAATAAACTTCACGGCCTCCGAACCATCGTTCAGGACGGCCTCCGCCATTTCGCTGTCCAGCTGGCTCATCACTCGCAGGCTGACGTGTCCGGTGATTAACTTTTTCAGGCTACGCGTCATCAGGTCGCCGTTGTTGCTCGTGATGCGATAGCTGAAGCGACGACGCTTGCCGGCGCACTCCACCTCGACGGTTACGTATCTTTCCTTGCTCTTCATAAAGAACTCCCCCAAATTAAATTCAAAGGCCATCTCCCCGCATTAGCTAGCACGATTAGATGAAGACCTTTGTTAAACATATTGTACCACAAAAATTATTCTTTGGCAAGAAAAAACACCCAACAGAGTGCTTGCTAATTGGTGCTTGGTACCCGAGACAGGACTTGATTCGTAAGAACAAGTCCGTAGTATGCACTAAAATAGTGCTTGGTGCCCGAGACAGGACTTGAACCTGCACACCTAATGGCATATGCTCCTAAGGCATACGTGTATACCAATTTCACCACTCGGGCCTAACACAATTTTAGCATAGTAAGCCCAAAAAAGCAATCCCAAGGACTGCTTTTATGGCGCCGCAAAGGCTCAAATTTTATGTCAGATCCTTAAGCCTCGTGCCTAAGTTTAAGCGCGACGTTTATTCAATACAACGGTCGTCACTACGGTGGTTAAAGCACCTAGGCCTAATGCTATTGGCAGTAAATCTTCTGGCCCGGTGTTTGGCACGCTAGTTGGAGTGACTATTGCAGGGCTAGTTGTTTTGGCGGTAGTGTTAGACGCGGCCGCATTCGTGTTTGATGCACTCTTGGTGGTTGTTGCGGGCTTCTCAGTCTCTTTTTTATCTTCCACCAAAGTAAACTCAGTGTTCTCTTCGCCACCAAGATTTACGCTAGTTTTATTGGTCGCCACCACCACGATAGACACGATTAGCGCCAAGATAACCGCCACAGTTGCCACTGCAAAAATAATAACTTTACGGCGTTCTTTGGCTTGCATTTCATCTGGATTATACATGAAAAACTCCTTATTCACACCATTATATCACACTTTTGCTAAAAAATCAAGATTATTGTTTACTACTTATGGTAAGCTGATAAACGCGCCGCTGCATATTGACGAGTTTTTTCCAGGTTAAGACCGCTTATTATAGGGGCCTCTTTTGGGTGCGACAAAACTAATATGCCGTTTGGCGCTAGCCAATCCGCTACCCGCGCCAAGTCCTCCGATACGAAATTATCGTACGGTGGATCCGCCAAAATTATATCAAAAGTCATATCGGTAGTAAAAACCGCCACATCGCCTCTAACCACCTCACAGTTCTCCGCTCCAAGCTCCATGATATTCTGCCGAACACAGTCTAGTGCGGTGGGATTTTTTTCTACAAAAACTATTTTGCTTGCTCCACGGCTCGCCGCCTCTAGGCCCAAAGCGCCGCTACCAGCATAGAGGTCTAATACCGTTCGGCCATCCAAGGAATTACCAACCATATTAAACAATGCCAGCCGTTCTCGCTCGCCCATTGGATGAGTTTTGCCTCCGGGCGTCAAAATCTTTCTCCCCCTCAGTTTCCCGGCTGTAATCTTGACAAATTCACTCATATCAATATAATTCAGAATCCTTAGTTTAATGTGGTTAGCTGTTGATATTTTGAAATCCCAGCCGCCAATTCCTTATATTCTAACACATTTTTACCGGTTTGTAAAAATAATTCTACGTCAGCTTGCGCCCTGTGGATGAGCTTTGTATCAGAAAGCGATGCAATTCTAAGATCTAATGCGCCGTGTTGCAATGCTCCATAGATTTCTCCGGGGCCTCTTATTTTCAAATCTATCTCAGCCAAATGGAAGCCATCGCTAGATTTGGCAATTTCGCGTAGCCGCATTGATGGTTTAGTATCACCGGAAGTTAAAAGTACACAATAAGATTTTGACGCACCGCGCCCCACTCGGCCACGCAGCTGATGTAATTGTGCTAGGCCATACGAATCGGCATTTTCTATCACCATAAAGGTAGCAGTGGGTACGTCCACCCCCACTTCTACCACCGTTGTAGAAACCAAAATATCAATTTCCCCGCGCGCAAAACGTTCCATGATGTCATCTTTTTCTGCCGGCTTCATTTTGCCATGCAAAAACTCCACCTTCGCCCGAGGAAAAGCCTGTTGCAACTTGCGCGTCCGTGTTTTAACTGAAGTCGCTTCCGACACCGTGCTGTCATCAATAGCCTTACAAATCCAATAAATCTGCTGCCCCTTTGCCCGCGAGCCCTTGGCTAAACCTTTTGCGTCTGGTGGCAATGTCATCGTTGCGGCGATTTTTGGATAAAGTCGCTCTTTAGTGTCCACTTCCGTTAAGATAGAAGTTTCAATCGGCTGACGTCCTGCTGGCAGCTCATTTAGCACGGATACGTCTAGGTCGCCGAACACTGTTAATTGTAAAGAACGCGGAATCGGTGTGGCTGTCATAGCAAGTAGATGCGGCGCCAGCCCAGCGGGTGATTTTAGGGCTAATTTTTGCCTCTGCCCCACCCCAAATCGGTGTTGTTCATCAATCACCACTAGCCCCAATCGCTTAAACTCCGTATCGTCGGTAAGTAGCGCATGGGTGCCAATTACTACGTCTACCTCACCATCCAAAATCCGCCTTTTAAGCTCCGGCTTCTTTTTGGTGGCACCAGTGAGGAGCGCCACTTTTATATCGAATTGTTCTAGTAGTGCCGCCAAACCTTCAAAATGCTGATTTGCCAAAATCGCCGTTGGAGCAATTAGTGCTACCTGTAGCCCACTCAGCACCGCTTCATAAGCGGCCAGCGCCGCTACCATTGTTTTGCCAGAACCCACATCGCCCTGCAACAATCTATTCATGGGAATATCGCGCTCCATATCTTGAAAAATCTCCCAAGCCGCCAATCGCTGTGCATTGGTAAGCCGAAACGGCAATTTTGCCACAAAAGCACGAATTTTCTCGGCATCAAATTTTGCTGGTAGCGCCTTTAACTTGTCGTTTTCGCGTCGGTTGAGCTTAGCCGCCAAAATCAGTGCAAATAATTCCTCATAAGCCAAATACTCCCGCGCCCTTGTTGCGTCGGCTATAGAATTGGGAAAATGCACCCGAAACAAAGCATCTTTTCGCACGCCAGCGCGCACGGTTGGCAACAAATCTGGTATAGCACTAAACTTATCACGCGCCCCATTCATTAATTTTTTGAAATCATAAGATTTTAACGTACCGTGTGCTTTGTAGACTGGGTTAATGCCAGCTTCCGGGTCTATATCTGTCACGAGTGCCGCCGCCGGCGACGACAACTGGTAGCGATTGTTTTTTAGTTCATAATTCCCAGTAAAATAATACTCTTTGGTCGGGTCAAATTGTTTGGCTCGGTAAGCCTGATTAAACCACACTACTTTCACCGCGCCAGTATTGTCACGCACTACCCCCTCAGTGATCGATAAATTACGCCGCCTAGCTCGGCGCGTGCTCAGCGAGTCAATCTTCCCCTTCACCACTACTTTGCCAGGCCGCATCGCTGCAATCGTAGTAGCCATCTGAAAACTCTCATACTCGCGTGGCAAATTATAAAAAAAATCCCGCAGAGTTTTGATGCCGGCTCTTTTAAGTATTTCTGCTTTTTTGGGACCTACCCCCTTTAGCTCTTCTACTCCGCTCGTTAAATCCATAGCCTAATTATAACACAGCTACTTAGCCGTCCCACTGTGCTCGGCGCGCCATTTTGCAATTTCGCCATGATTACCCGAAAGTAAAACATCCGGCACCTTCATCCCGCGAAAATCATAAGGCTTTGTGTATTGCGGATACTCCAAATTGTCTCCATCTGAGAATGATTCAATTTGCGCCGACTGCTCCCCACCAAGTACCCCAGGAATCAAACGTACCACCGAATCAATAATAATCAGCGCCGGCAACTCGCCGCCCGTTAGTACATACTTCCCGAGTGAAATTTTATAGTCTACAATTGACAATATTCGTTCATCATATCCCTCATAATGTGGACACAAAATAATGTAATGTGTGTCTGGCGTGGCCGAAATACCTTCGCGAAGGGCCTCCGGAGCCTGGCAAGGCGAGGATGAGCGGCGCCCACCCGTGGCGACGGGCTGGGCGAACGCAGCCCGAGCGGAGGTTGTTTTAACCAGCATTCCTGCCATACGTTGCGCCATCTCTTGATTCCAAATTTGCCCTACCGGAGTTGGCAAAATCACTTTAGCCATAGGATCTTTGGCTTTCACCGATTCTATCGCATTAAAAACCGGCTCACATCTAAGCAGCATCCCATCTCCGCCACCGTACGGCGTGTCGTCTACCGAGCGGTGCGGCCCCAGGCCAAATTCCCGCAGATTCACAAACTCAAACCGGGCAAGCCCCTTTTCTGCGGCCTTCCACATCATTGAGGTCTTGAGATATGGCTCCAGTGCCTCCGGGAACAAAGTGATAATCGTAAACTTAATCATTCCTATATTATATCATAAAAATACCGCCGCGTAAAACGCGACGGTAATTTTGGGATTTTACCAGAGATTCACGAAGCCACCCGTATAGGTGCAGGTATAAACTCGCCGGTTGGCGAGATCACGAATCTCCTCGGAACCACTGAAGTCGGCAATCGTGCCGCGACACTGATTCCGGTACAGGAAATCGTTCGGATGCTGATACAGCTCCGGACCGCGCACGGGCCGGTTGGACGGCGTAACCTTAAGCGCCGCCTTCAGACAGTTCATCACCTCTTCCTTGATGGAGGCGTAGCGCTCCTCAAGGCGGCCGCGATAAACCATCGTCCAGCATACTACCGACTTGTAAGAGACGGTCGTGATGCCACTAAAAGGCTCGCCACCGTACCAGGTGTCCTCGTAGTACCAGTCCCCATCATCGAACGTACTGATAAAACTGCCGTTTGCCAAGTCCACCGGCTCCGCAGCTCCATAGTTGGCGTTTGCGAGCGCAGTGTTCAGAAAGGCAATCAGCTCGTCCGCTTTCTTCTCTGCAAAATTCTTACCAAGGTACATTATTGTAATCCCCCTACAATAAAATCTAGTAGCCAAGGCTACCATCTCTTATTATAGCACACTTTTGTAAAAAAGTCAATACACACACCATAAAAAAGAGATAGCCTGAATTCTATCTCTTTTCGCTGATGCGCGCCCACCCTTGGGGCACATTGGTTTGTTTTAATCCGCTGTTTTTGTTTTTATTAATGTAAGTCTCCACACTCCACTAACTACTCAGTGGAACCCCTGTGAAGCGTACCAGCTTACTTTTATTATAAGCATAAGCGTTTAGATTGTCAAGGCTTTTTTACTAAAATTACCAATCTTCCACCAAGGTAAATTCTCTGCCAGCAATCGAAATAATAGAATCCGGCTCTGCCCCTTGTGAGGTCAGTTCTGCTCTAATGCCGAGTTTTTTCATGATATCGCGCAAACGGTTCAAACTCTCGTAGTTATTAAAATCGGTGCGCACTGCAAATTTCTCAATTTTCTCACCAGTTACCACAAATTTTCCATCGTCGGTTTTTTCTACCTGCCAGGTTGTCTTAACGGTGTCCGGAGAAAGTGATATTGTAGGTAGTTCCTCGTTAGCCTGTGACAAAAACAGCTCGTCGTCTGATGCAGCGTTTTTAGTGGCGGCCTCGGAGCGCTTAGCCACAACTGCGGTTTTAAGCTCTCTTAGTAGCTCGTCTATCCCCCTGTGCGCTGCACTAGAAATGGCAAAAATCTTTGCATCAGGGTTAATGGCTAGAATTGACGTCATTTGCATATCGATAATCTCTTGGTCTACACCCTCACATTTGGTTAAGGCCACAATTTCTGCGCGATTTTTAAGATCAGAATATTTATCTAGCTCACCCCGAATCACGCGGTAGGCTTCACCGGCATCATTGTTGTAAACGTCTATCAGGTGCAACAACACGGCGGTTCTGTCTACATGTCTCAAAAAGTCGTGCCCCAACCCCTTGCCCTCTGCGGCGCCCTCAATCAAGCCAGGAATGTCCGCAATTAGCAAGTCAAAATTGTCAATTGTCGCCACGCCAAGCTGTGGGGTCAAAGTGGTAAATGGATAATCGGCGATTTCTGGCCGAGCGTTAGATACCACGGACAAAAATGTAGACTTGCCGGCATTTGGTAACCCCACTAGGCCAACGTCGGCCAAGAGTTTTAGCTCTAGCTCTGCCTCAAATTCTTCGCCAGGTTCGCCCAACTCATGAATAATCGGAGCCTGTCTAGTAGAACTCTTAAAATGTGCATTACCAAAGCCACCCACGCCGCCGCGCGCAATTACCGCGGTTTGCCCATCGTGAATGAGGTCGGCCAGTAATATACGATCTTTGACGGGTGACGCACCTGGAAGGGTTCCCACGGAGCTCGCAGGAGTCGTAGACTCCGAGAGGATGCCGTGGGAGGGAGAAGGTGCGGCAGGACCCGTCAAGATTTTGTACACTACTGTCCCTACCGGCACTTCTACGATTAAGTCGCGGCCACTGCGCCCGGCGGAGCGGGTGCCAGCACCGTTTTTGCCGTCCTCTGCCGTTAGTATTGGCGTAAATCTAAAATCTATCAAAGTGTTAGTGTCTTTATCGGCCTTAAAAATAATATCGCCACCTTTGCCGCCGTCGCCACCGTCTGGGCCACCTTTGGGGATGTATATCTCGCGCCGAAAAGAAACGGCTCCATCGCCACCTTTACCAGCTTTCAAACTAACTTTTGCCGTATCACTAAACATACCATTATAATAACATAATAATTATCACTTTTCAAGACAAACTCGCAAATTACACTAACTAGCTATTAGCGCAAAATTATGCTATAATATACATTATGTTGGTTTCAGACTTTAATTACGACTTACCAGATGAGCGCATTGCTAAATATCCGCCCAAGGAGCGCGGCTCCACGCGGCTAATTGTTTTGCATAAAGATACCGGCGAGTATAAAGATAGCTACTACAGAAACCTAGACCAATATCTTGATGCCGGCGACGTCCTCATCTTAAACGACACTCGCGTTATGCAATCTCGCCTTTACTGCGAGCTACCAGATGGTCGTAAACGCGAGCTGGTTGTTCTCGAAAAACACGGCGACGAACCAGAGCGTGTGATGTATCGTGGTAAACTTCACGACGGCGATGTTCTAAGCGTAAAAGGCCGAGACACAGAAGGGCGCGCACCGAGTCACGACCACATTCGTATTCTGCAGATTTTGGGAAACGGTATCGCCGCAGTTGAGTCAAACCGTCCACTCGCTGCCATCGCCGAAGATTACGGTGTTGTGCCCTTGCCGCCATATCTGCATCGTGAAGCTAGTGCCTCCGATATTGAGCGCTATCAAACGGTTTGGGCTAAGAATATGGGTTCTGCCGCTGCGCCTACCGCCAGTCTTAACATGACTACCGATCTGCTTGATCGCCTCAAACAAAAAGGCGTTATTATCAGGTATCTCACCCTTCATGTGGGGCTGGGTACTTTTTTGCCAATTCGTACAGATAACATAGAAGACCACAAGATGCACTCCGAGTGGTTTAATATTCCAGAAACAACCATTTCTGCTATTCAGGCGGCCAAGGCCTCTCACCACCGCGTTGTGGCACTTGGTACTACTGTGGCGCGCACCCTCGAGTATTACGCTAAGACCGGTCAAACCACTGGTGAGGACGATATTTTTATCTATCCTGGCTTTAAGTTTCAACTTGTCGACGCTTTGCTTACTAATTTTCACGCACCAAAATCCACTGTTCTCATGCTAGCCAGCGCTTTTGCTGGCTGGGAGAACTTGCATGCCGCCTACGATCATTGTGTTGCTAGCGGTTACAACTTTTTAAGCTATGGAGATTCAATGCTAATATGCTAACACCAAAAAAATCCGCCGCTGGCACTATTTTTACCATCAAAAAACGCTCTGGTCTCGCTAGGGTCGGTACTATTCATACTCCACACGGAGATATTAAGACTCCCGCTTTCGTCGGCGCCGCCACCAAAGCCACCGTCAAGGCTCTTACAATGCAAGAAATGAACGATCTTGGTTCGCAGGCAATTTTGGCCAATACTTACCACCTGATACTCGCTCCTGGGACTGCCCTCATTAAAGAAGCTGGCGGTCTTGCTACTTTTAATTCCTGGCACAAACCAACTTTTACCGACTCTGGTGGTTTTCAGATTTTTTCCTTGCCGGATGTAAAAATTACCGAAAACGGCGTGAAGTTCCGCTCGTACCTTAGCGGTGATAAATTTGAACTTACTCCAGAGGGGTCTATGCAAGCCCAATGGGCCATTGGCGCCGATATTCACATGGCATTTGACCATCTCGCTAAGTCCGAAAGTTATGAAGATATGAGGCGAGCCATGGATCGCACACACCGCTGGCTCGAGCGCTGCGTGGCGGAGCATAATCGGCTAGAGCACGAGCGGGTGGCTGGCAGGACCCGCGCTCTAGCCCCAGAGCACTACCTCTACGCAGTCGTCCAAGGCGGCACTTTTCTGGACCTTCGCGCCGAATCAGCTCGCTTTTGCAATAGTGTTAATCCAGATGGTTTCGGCATCGGCGGTGTTTTCACGGCCGATGGTATGACCGAAATGCTCCAAACTGTTAATGGTATTCTCGACGAAAACAAACCTCGCCACCTACTCGGTATGGGGCAAGAACCCATCGATCTATTTGTTGGCGCCGAAAACGGTTGCGATACTTTTGACTGTGTCGGCCCTACCCGTATGGCCAGAAACGGCACCCTCTACACCAATGATGGGCGCATCAACATCAAAAACGCCAAATACAAGCACGATTTTTCACCCCTCATGTCAGAATGCGATTGTGAATGTTGCAAAAATTATACCAAAGCCTACCTGCATCACCTCTTTAAGGCTGATGAAATCACCGCAAAAGTTCTAGCGAGTATTCACAATGAACATTTCGTCGTAAGCACAGTAGACAAGATTCGCGCGGCCATCCTAGACGACACCTTCACCGATTACAAAACAGCTTTCCTAAAACGCTACTATCACAACTAATCAGCTAGATTGTGCCATTATAGTCTGCGCCTAAACCAAAGCTGAATCAACTACGCCAATACATTTAGACATATTGCCAAACTATGCCGTCAGCCGTGTCTTTCACCGCCACCCCCTCATCAAGCAGTTGGTCGCGTAGCTTATCAGATTTCGCGTAGTCCTTGGCCTTGCGCGCCGCTGCACGTTCCGACATTAGCGCCTGGATATTTGCCGAAAGATTAGGGGTGTCGGCTATTAATCTTAGCCCAAATAACTCGTCTACTCTTTTCCAATCGTCAAACGAAAGTTCAGCGTTATCAATTAGCGCAAAAGCCTTGGCGGAGTTCAGGTTGTCATTAACTGCCTCTAGCACCTCATCAAATATATCATCGCCCACTATCTCCTTTTGGTAGCAAAGCGCAATGCGGCTGCGCCAATTTGCTCTGCGGTTGTGCGCCGACCATAAACCGTCAAAAGTAAAATTACGCGCACCCTGATAGTGTCCAGACAGTAGCCACATCTTGTAATCCATCGGCGAAAAACCACGCGTTTCTAAATCTTCAAGCGTATAAGTATTGCCGATTGATTTTGAGATTTTAAGTCCATCCACCGTAATAAAATCGCAGTGGAGCCAGTACCGTGCTAATTTATGTTGATAGGCGGCATAGGTCTCAGCAATTTCGTTGGTGTGATGCACCGGCACATGGTCAATCCCGCCAGTGTGAATATCTATTGGCTCCCCCAGCTCCTTGTGAATAATTGCCGCACATTCCAGATGCCAGCCAGGATAACCTGGGCGACCTAGATAATCCCAACGCATCGCATGTTTTTCGCCGGGTTTAATGAATTTCCATACTGCAAAATCTGATGCATTACGCTTTTCGGTAGAAAACTCTACCCTCGCGCCAGCTTTTAGCTCGTCGAGCTTTAATTTTGCGAAATCAGCGTACTCAGGAAACTTAGAGGTATCAAAATACACTCAATCTTCAGTCTCGTAGTGATAACAGTTTTTAGTCATCAAATCTACAGCCTCTATATCCTCGGCAATATAATTTGTTGCGCGAGCCACCACATCGGCTGGCAGAAGTTCAAGTTTTCGATAATTCTCCAGATAAATATTACTGTAATAATCAGCAACTTCCCAAACGCTTTTACCTTCACGCGCGGCACCCTTTTCTAGTTTATCTTCGCCTTCGTCGCCATCCGACACCAAATGCCCTACATCCGTCAAGTTCAAAACGCGCTTCACTTTGTAGCCATCGGCTTTCAGTACGCGTACCAACAAATCCCAAAATGTATAAGCGGCATAGTTGCCAATGTGCGGCGTATTATAAACCGTAGGCCCGCAAGTGTAGATTTTTACGACATCCCCCAGTGGCTTAAAAACTTCAACCTTATGCGTTGCGGTGTTATAAAGTTTTAGCATCTAATCTCTCCTCTAAAATCTCACGCAATTTTGTATATTTAGGACGCGACATTCCATGTCGACCAAGCGTCTTTACCTTAGTCAAACATTTGTTTTGTTTTATAAGATTTGGAATATTGAAACTTGCAATAATCGGGTCGGCATCTCCGTAAATTAAAGTCGTCGGAATTGTAATACCTTTCAAGGTGTCATAGTTCTTACGATTCATTACGATGTATTCCATCGAATTGTTGAAGGCTCTATCGGTTAAGATTTTCTTATTCTTCACGCTAACCGCGTCCTTAAAGCCTTTAATAGCTACCGCAAAGGCCGGATTATCTAAATCTGCCTCAGTATAAACCGGCGGTGAACATAGAATTAGCTCTTGCACAGCCTTTTTATGTGTAGCCGCATACCTAGTAGCGATTAATGTCCCCATCGAATGCCCGACCAACACAAGCGGTGTGTCAATCTGAAGATTTTTCAGCGAACGATTAAGCGCCCCTAACTGCTCGTCATAATTATACTTTAGCTTGGCGCTTTTATAGGCTGAGCCAGACCCCAGCAGGTCAAAGGTTACAAACCTTACATCATTCAAAGATTTTGTTCCTTCAAGATATTTCAAAGCATTCCTAAAAGTAGTGGAATCACTAGCTATGCCATGTATCATCACTACGGTCAGTTTTGGCTTTTTGGATGCACAAAAATCATGAGTTTTTTTAAGCTCTAGCGGTTTATTTAATAAATCGTATTTTATACTAAACATTATTCGCCTCACTTAGTTCTGCCCGCATTTCATCCATCAAGGTTGGCACGATCTTTATTAGCTCGCTTAATACTTCTTCGTAAGACGTGTCATAAGTCCTAAAACCTGCCGCATAGGCATGGCCGCCTCCACCAAAATAGCCGGCAATTTTTTCGGCAATTGCCATGTCATTCATGCATCGAATCTTACCCGTCACCTTACCGTCCGGGTAGGTCTTAATTGCTACCGCCACCTTTACACCTTCTACCATTCTTAATTCTTCCAAAATCAACACATTAGGGTTATACTCGTCAGAATATTCCGCGATATCATCCCACGGAATATGCACTGTGGCTAACGCTCCATCTAAAGCATAATCAACTCGCTTAATTAGCTCTGCTTTGTAATCTAGAATGCGTGGAGTTTTCTTCATGAACTCCCGCCGGGCTTCTTCCAGTACGGAAATCTTTGAGCCAAGCTCGGTTAATTCGGCGCAGACATTAAAGGTATGTGCCGTGACAGAGGATGCGGTCAGCCCCAAAGTATCTGACATAATTCCCATAAAAATCGCATCTGCCGCCGGTACGCCAATTTCCAAATTGCAATCCTTTGCTATGTCGTAAATCAGCTCCGCACAGGCCGGACGCACATCAATGATGCTCTCGTGCGTAAAATTCAAATCATCTGCCGTTTCGTGATGGTCAATCACCATTACGGGAGCCGTGTACAAACGGTTGCGAATTGCAGTATCTTCGAGTAGTTTCGACAATAAAACCTCCGCTGCCGTATCAACAATAATATAACCATCCGCCTTGAAGTCAAAATCACTCGTAATTCTTGACCAGTCTGTAAAATAATGTAGATATTTTGGAATATCTATTGGACAATACAAAGAAACCTCATGTCCAGCCAGCAAATAATCAAGCGCAATCGCCGACCCCATCGAATCACCATCTGGATTTTCAGCCTGAATCACACAAATTGTTTTCTTATCTTGGATAAACTCCGTAAAATTTTTGTACATATATTATATTATAGCACAAGTCTACGACCCTTTATAAGGTAGTCAGCTCCAGACAACACAGTTAGAATCACTACTATGTATAATAGCACTCCATTTATCACTGTAAAGATATTGCTGCCCACAATTATATTTAGCAGAATTAGAGTTATGGTTATCATCTGCACTAAAGTTTTGAGTTTGCCGTATTTTGATGCTGCGATTGTCACCTGCTTAGTGGCGGCCATCATTCTGAGCCCATCCACCGCGAAATCGCGCACCAGTATCACCCCAAACATCCAAATTGGCACATAGCTGAGTACTACCAAAGCTAGGAAAGTTAAGTTTACCAATATCTTGTCGGCCAAAGGATCAAGAAATTTACCGAGATTAGTAACTTGTCCGGTGTTCCTAGCGAGTTTTCCATCAATAAAATCCGTTACGCTCGCCAACACAAAACAGACTATCGTAATAATCTGCGCTGGCAAACTATCCATAAATATACATACCACCACTGGTATCACAAGTAGTATTCTTAAAATTGTCAGTAGCGTCGGGATGTTTAAATTACAGCTTTTCTTGGTTCTACTTTCCATGCTCTCACTCCTGCAAATTTTGCTGCCAAAACATCCGTATGCCACTTATCGCCTAGCATCACCGTTTGTTCTGGTCTAAAATGGTATTTGTCCATTGCCGCAGTTAATTTGCTGGACAATGGCTTCTTTGCCCACCACACACAAGGCACATCAATTGGCTCACAAAATCTTTGCATCATTTTCTTGCGCCCGTTATTGGAGATGATCACAATCATAATTCCAGCTTTTTTACAATCGCTGATCCACTTTGCGAGTTCGTCCGCTGGTTCTTTCTCTGAGTGTAAGCGTAAAGTATTATCCAAATCACAGAGCAATAACTTTACGTTAGCATCCTTTAAGATTTTTGGCGTAACGTCTTCAAATTTTTCAAACTTTTTATCTGCATGTAGTAACATTTTTATCCTATCATTAAACTAATAATTAACAAAACACTTGTAGTGAAGGCGGTAGAGTCAATTCTGTCAAGAAAACCACCATGCCCCTCGTTTCCGCCCACTAAATTCTCCAAAATCCTGCAATACTTATTCTTAATAACAATTTCATTAGAATCCTTTACGCCAAAGGTACGCTTCAGGTGACTCTCAAACAAGTCGCCAGCTAATGCGAGCGGCCCACATAATAGATATAAATAATCCGTCGCAAAAGCTCCCCGCACCGCCATTAGAATTGTGACTAACCCAGTAGCGGTTATTAGCCCCAAAATCGTGCCTTCCCAAGTTTTATTTTTGGAGATTTTCGGAAACGGCCGCGCTGCGCCAAAAACTTTGCCACCAAAGATATTACCAAACACGTATGCAAAAATATCGTAGCCTGGTACACCTAAGATCACATACCAAAACTGAGACACGCTAGTCTGAGCCACGAAAATCACCCCACCTATCAAAAACAGCATTTCTAATGCCGCTAACACGATATTTATCGGCTGAGATTTTTTAGAAAAGAAACTGCAAAGCTCCACCGCGGCTACCACGCTAAATAATGTAAATAGAATCCTGAATGGTATCGCATCAAAGACATACAGCGACACAAGCGCTACGGCAAACATACCCACCGTCACTATTGCTCGCACCTTAAAATTCTTACTCATGTCTAAATTATAACATATATTTTGGCTGGGTTATGCTACAATATAAAGTATGTTGGAGTTCATCTATCGCAAGCTCAAAAAGACCGTCCGTGCCATCGATATGCATATCGAGCGCCGCAAATATGGTTACATTGAGAAATTACCCAAAGACATTGAATATCCAGAGGGTGGATTATATGATGTGGTTTACGAATCTAGCTGCAAGTGGCCGCACAATACCGCTATAGAATATTACAGTTCTCAAGTCACCTACAAAGAGCTCATCAGAAAAATCGATCGCGTGGCTCGCTCTCTCAAGCAAATTGGTGTTCGAAAAGGCGACTACGTCACAGTATGTATGCCGAATACTCCAGAAGCGGTCTACATGTTCTATGCGATTAACGAAGTCGGTGCCATTGCAAATATGATTCATCCACTTTCTTCCGAGAAAGAAATCGAAGAATACATCAACAAGGCTCACTCCAAAGTTATGTTGGTGGTAGATATCACCTATCCCAAGGTGGAAAATATCATCAAGAATACTCCGCTCGAACAAGTGATTGTCGTATCGCCAACCCGCTCCATGGATTTTATCGTACGCGCTATTTATCATCTCACTAAAGGTCGCAAGAACCACATCAAAAAGACTCAAATCATTACCACTTGGAATCATTTTTTGGCACAAGGCAGTAAGTTTGTCGGCAATCCACATGCGCGTGTCAACGCGAACGACCCAGCCGTAATTCTCTACTCTGGCGGCACTACAGGCAAACCAAAGGGCGTAGTCCTTACAAACCTCAATTTTAATTCGCAGGCCTTGGGCGCAAAATATCTCGTACCAGAATTACTAAAAACGCGTTACTCCATGCTTACCTTCCTGCCAAATTTTCATGCCTTTGGATTAGGGGTTTGCATGCACATTCCATTCTACTGTGGTATGCGCATCGTTTTAATTCCGCAGTTCAACGCCAAAAAACTAAAATCTTACATCAAAAAGTTCCATATTAATATCCTAGTGGGTGTCCCTACAGTTTATGAGTATATGGCCAAAATAAAGTTTTCAGCACACGAGCTACGGCGTATCAAAGGTGCGGTTTCTGGCGGCGATATGGCTAGTCAGGCACTCAAAAAGGAAGTTAATCAATTCTTCCGCGACCATGGCTCCAAAGCTATGATACATAATGGCTACGGACTTACCGAGGCTGCTGGGGGCATGGTTTTTTCGCCCGCTTCTATTGCGGCCGAGCAGGATGTCATTGGTTATCCACTGCCAGATAGCGAAGTTTTAATTTTAGATCTAAAAACCCATCGGCCAGTCGGGCCCAATATTGATGGCGAGATCCTCGTTCGTGGGCTCACAGTTATGAAGGGGTATCTAGACAACAAAAAAGCCACAGACGATACCTTTATTACAATTGGCAACAAAAAATATCTCAAGACCGGAGATATCGGACACGTCGACGAACGTGGCGTTGTGTTTTTTAAAGCACGCCTCAAGCGCTTAATTATCACGAATGGCTACAATGTTTATCCAGGCAACGTTGAATCCGTCACCATGAAGTCAAAATTAGTAGATAAATGTGCCTGCATTGGCGTGCCAGACAAATTGCGCGGTGAAATTGTGCGCATCTATATTGTCCCAAAAGAGGGCACATCGGAGCACGCCATTCGTAAGGATTTAGCTAAGTTATATCGCGAATATCTCGCCAAATACGAAATCCCACGCGAAATTAAAATTATCTCCGAGATTCCTAAGACGAAGCTCGGCAAAGTAGACTTTATAGCGCTCGCCAAACTCTAAACCAATCACTCGCACTGATGTAGTGACAAGCTCTGCCCTAGTATTTTGATGCAGGATTTTGTAGGTCTACAAGCTGGTGCGGTTTTCTAGTGCAGCGGAGAGCGTGATTTGATCCGCATACGACAGGTCAACACCTAGTGGCAAGCCTCGCGCCAGCCGAGTTATCTTTAGCGTCGGCTTGGACTCATGTAAAATCTTTTCAAGTAGCAGCGCAGTGGATTCACCTTCTACTGATGGGTTCGTAGCGATAATCACTTCGCGCACATTGTCGCGTTCTAGCCTTTCGGTTAGCTCGCGAATATGCAATTGCTCCGGTGTAATACCATCAATCGGCGACAGCGCTCCCCCTAGCACATGATATACGCCCTTAAACCCTTTCGTTGCCTCAATGGCATAAATATCAAGTGGCTCCTCTACCACAAGTATTGTGGATTTATCTCTACTTGGGTCTGTATACAGCGGCGACATCTCCTCATCGGCGTCAATTAGCGCAAAAGTTACCGGGCAAGATTTTACCCCGCTATGTAAATTACTCAAGGTCTCAGCAATCCCCTCCGCTATTTTCGGATTGGCCTTAAAAAGATAGTACCCGTACCGTTCTGCTGTACGGGGACCAACGCCTGGTAACATCCCTAACGCATCAATTGCATCACTAAGAGCCTTTGGCAACATAATTGCCCTATCCTTTCATTATATCACACTTAAGCTAAAAAGTCAAGTTTACCCCTGTTATCTAGAAACCCAAACCAGATAAACCGCCCATCAAAGGCTTCATTTTGTCAGTAGCAATTTCCTGTGCCTTTGCGAAACCATCACGCATACAATTTTCAATCCAACGCTCTAGCTCGTG
Source organism: Candidatus Saccharimonadota bacterium (assembly GCA_017433855.1). Taxonomy (GTDB): domain Bacteria; phylum Patescibacteriota; class Saccharimonadia; order Saccharimonadales; family Saccharimonadaceae; genus Nanosyncoccus. The sequence goes on from JAFRGM010000004.1 coordinate 126,449, forward strand.
GATGTCATCTAGGTCAACCCTGCTCGGGTCAATTTTTACTTTCTTTACCTTCAGCTCACCAGTAATCTGCACGGTTACTGCGCCATCGCCAGCCTCAACCTCTACGATTTCATTCTTAAGGTCTTTTTGCGCTTTGCGTAGTTGGTTCAATAATTTCATTTGGTCCAAAGTCTGTCCCATGTCACTCCTTTATTCTGTTTTACGGTATAGATATATTATATCAGACTTTTCTTTCATTGACGAGGTAATAATTTGCTCTAGCTTATAGTTTGGGTTATCAGTTGTGCCGTATAGCACAGCCATGCCTTCTGTGCGTACCTCATCGGTACTCCCCACAATCGTCAAATCTGTCGAATCTTCCAGTATTTTATAAAAATCATAATGGTCACTCACGACCAAAGTTTCGTCTTTTAGGTGAGCGTGGATGATATTAAGATCATATCGGTATTCATTAGCTACGCTTGGGTTATAACGGTAACCGTAGACATATTGCAACAAACTTGGCACCAACATTACGGAAAACAGAATCGCAAGCGGCAAAAAACCCGCAATGCGTGCATAGGGATTCTCTGGAAATAACCCGTACCATTTTTCCAACAAATATTTCAAACCGTGCGCCACTAAAATAGCGATTGGCAAAATGAAAAACACGATTGCGCTCGGGTTAAACCCAGCAATAATCAATGTAAACACCAGAAGCAGTGAGGCAATAGAGTTTCTGGAAGCGAAAAAACCTTTCGTGGTACTAAATAACCCGATTAGTGCTAAGGCAAAAATTGGCAAACTCATTAGTGGCGCCAAAAACACACTTACAACCTTACCTTGCCAAGAAAATACCGGTGATAAAGCAGCCCAGATATTTGAGAAAAAGCTACTCGGCTCAAAATTCTTTGCAAATAGTAATTCCATAATTGTATCCGGCCGGCTTACAATGTTCATACCAAGTAGTATGGTGCCACCGATAATTACTAAAATCACCAGCCCAAGTGGAATCTTGGGTAGACTCTTTACTACAAATCTAAGATGTGGTTGCATCAATACGAACAACACGCAGAAAATTGCAAAATACACCATATATGGCGTAAAGATGGCAAAAAGCAGTGCCACTGCAAAAAGGAACGAATAAAGCGGCTTTGGGCGCTTCTCCCCTTGAATCTTAGAACCAAGCCAAAGAAGCAATGTCGGCCAAAACACCACCATAATTAGGGGTGTTCCCGACCCCGCCAAAAACAAAAATGGCGTAGATAGAACCACTAGACATGACGCCAGTAACGAAACATTGTTTTTGAACCAGCGATTTAGCACCAATATCAAAAGTAGACCGAGGCACAAACCTATAATAATGCTTGGCAGTTTGATGGCATAAGGTGTTAGACCAAAGACTACAATCGACAGTTTTTGCAATAAACGATAAGGCAAATCTACTAAATCGCCGGTAAGAGGAGCATCAAAATCTAGAGCGTAGGAACTTACTGCGGATTGAATCTCCCCCTCAGACAAACCATACTGAGCAACTAACGGCATACCAAACAGCAGACCCACAAAAGCCAAGCCGAGCAATGCATAACCAATTACAAACCGATGTTTGTATAGAAAGAGTCTAGAAATAATTATTTTCTTCACTATTCTATTATACTATTCTTCTCGTGTTTTATCAAGCGACATAAAACGTAGTAGTTCTGGGTGGAAGTATAATTCAATCTTGCCGATGGCGCCATGACGGTGCTTTTGCACTAGCAACTCGGTAATATGCGTTTCCTCATAATTATCATCATTTTGACGGTAATAATCTGGGCGGTGCAAAAACATCACAAGGTCAGCGTCCTGCTCAATGGAGCCAGACTCACGCAAATCGGATAGCACTGGTCGTGGATCATCACGCCCGGTAACGTTACGTGATAGCTGCGCCAAAGCAATCACTGGTATTTCAAGTTCACGCGCCAAAATCTTTAGGCCACGCGATATCTCCGTCACCTCTTGCACACGCTGCCCCTTATAGCGGTCGGAGCCTTGAATCAACGTCAAGTAGTCTACAATCACAATACCAATATCGTGATCGTGTGCTGCGCGTCGGGCCTTATTGCGTAAGTCCATAATAGTCATTGAGCTAGTATCATCAATGTAAATTGGTAGCTCATCCATTTCACCCATAGCATCATTAATGCGTGAAAATTCATCATCAGTGAGGTTGCCAGTACGCATCTTCCAGTTGTCTACGCCAGATACATCCGAAATCATCCGATCCACAATTTCATTGGCCGCCATCTCCATCGAAAAGAACAGCACCCCACGATTATTAATGCTTGCAATGTTATAGGCTAAGTTCTGCGCAAAAGTTGTCTTACCCATTGCTGGACGTGCACCAATAATAATTAAATCACCCTTCTGGAAACCAGCCGTTTTCTTATCGAGATCGCGAAACCCAGTTTTAAGACCTCGGAGTGCACCCTTATTTTTGTGTAACTCTTCAATTCTATCGAACGCATCTGCAAGCAGCTTGTCCATCGGTGTATAGTCGGTCTTGATGATTTTATCAGAAACCTCAAAAAGCTTCTTTTCTGCAGCACCCACAAGGTCGCTCACATTAGCATCTTCCTCGTAAGCCTTTTCAACAATCTCGGTGCCAGCCTCAATTAGGCGCCGCCTGGTCGAGGCTCGTTCTATAATCTCAGCATAAGCTCTTGCGTGTGATGCTGCGGGTACAAAATTAGAAAGCTCCGTCAAATATGGCGCCCCACCAATACCTTTGAGCTGTTTTGAACGTTTTAACTCGGAAGTAATAGTAAGTAGGTCGATTGGCTGATGTTGGTCATATAAATCCAGCATCGTTTTATAAATTATTTGATGCTTTTCATCATAAAAATCATTCGGCCGTACTATATTTAGTACATCCGTCAAGGCTTTTTCCGAAATCATTACCGCACCAAGTAAAGATTTTTCAGCCACAATGTCCTGTGGTGGTATTCTGCCACTACGATTAGAACGGGTCGTCTCCTCCATCATTTTTTACCTCACCTCCCATTATATCAGACATTTTTGAAATTACGTCGTCTTTGTTGATATTTTTATATTCGTTATAATCATGGATTATCACTTTTAACCCATCGGCCGCATCAATTAGTATTTTTTTGTGAGCGTCTTTCGATAAACTTATTTGGGTAAAACTCTTATTTGGATAAATATTCAAAGTATCCTTAGTGGCAATATATTTACAATTTTCAACCTGTGTCCCCACACCGCTATCGGCAGATTTCACTCTTCCCACAAACTCCGCCCAGTTGAAATTTACGCTAGGTAGATTTGGAGTTGATGGTGGGGTGTCCACGTCTCGGCTTGGGGGATTTCGGAGCGCGGCAGCGCGAGAATTAGCGCCGTCCGCCCGTGGCGACGGGCCGGACGGACGCGACCCCAAGCGAGAGGTGGATACCTCTGCAACCTGCTTCTCTACACTCGGCGTAACTTTGTCCGGATACAGCGCCACTAGTAACTTCGCTTCTGCATAAGGCGCTTTTACGTCTGGTAGTTTCGCCAGCAATGGCAAAAGTTGTGCCTCTGGCTGCGCTACAATTCTAGCAATCATCTCCTCTACCAAGGTTTCAACCTTGACACCAGACTGCAAAAGCTCTTTCAGTGCACTTGTTGTAGCGTCAAAAGCTCCACTCTTGTAATCTTCCAGTAAAGTCTGTATCTTTTCTTCACCCGGCAAACCCATTACTGATACTACTAAATCTTTCGTAATCTCACCGTCGGATAAAGTAGAAATCTGATCCAGTAGTGACAAAGAATCCCGGAATGAACCGCCACCGCGTCGTACGATTATTTGGAGCGCATCATCAGCTATTTTAATACCTTCCGAGTCGCAGATTTTCTTTAGGTGCTTAAACATTACTGCTTCATCTGCCAGCTTAAAGGTGAAAGTCTGTGCACGGGATGTAATTGTTACTGGCACCTTATAGGCATCCGTTGTAGCCATTATAAAAATTACGTGCTGAGGCGGCTCTTCTAAGGTTTTTAGGAGCGCATTAAAGGCCTCTTTCGTCAACATGTGCACTTCATCGATAATGTAAACTTTATACTTACCACTAGTTGGAGCAATTGCAACCTTTTCGCGTAGTTCCCTAATGTTATCAATACCACGATTGCTAGCGCCATCAATCTCAATAATGTCAACATAGTCATCTTCTAGCTCATACTTGAAACCATTTACCTCATGTGCTAAAATTCGTGCAACGCTAGTCTTGCCGCAACCTCTTGGCCCCACAAAAAGATAGGCATGGCTTACCCTACCATTTTTAAGTGCACTACTAAGTGGCCCTACAACCTGGTCCTGTCCAATAACGTCGGCTAATTTAGTTGGCCTATACTTCCGGTAGAGTGATTTCATAGTGCAGCTTCAACCGCCGCCCAAGTTGCGTCGTCGTTGCTGGCCGGAATCGTCACCGACACCTGCGACCCTTCGTGTAATCTGAAATAAGTTACTGAAGCATACAAAATCTGGTACTCTTTACCTGCCACCTCTACAAAGTATTTATCGTCATGATGAGTCAGAGTCACAATTACGGTCTTGCGTTCTACCGGCCCGATTTGCTTATACGTAAACTTGCCATCATCCGAAATGGTGAGCTTCATAATATCGCCCTCTACGAGCTTAGACTTTGAAGCATAATTGGCCGGCACTGGATAATTCTTACCATCTGGGCCAATCATAATTTGTCCATCAAAAATCCCCTCAATCACCTTGCCCTCAGGCCCAGAAACAATGGTTTCTCTAGGTGTAGTAATGGTATTTCCGTCACCCAAAATAGAAATCAAAAGCTCTTTAGCTGCAGCAAGATTAGTTTCCGCATCAGTTATCAACCCCCGCAAACGTTTTATTTGTTTTTCTGGTATTTCAGACATCACCTCGCGTTCCTGTCTATGTATAGTATTAATATTATATTATACCTTCACCACCCAAAAGTCAATAATCTTTTGGTAAAGTTTTCCACCAAATTAACAGTGGTAGAACGCAAAATGTTGTAAATTTTACAATAAGCCTATTTGCTCTGCCAAAGCCCAGTATGCTTGGACCCATCGTAAATCATTGTTGGGATACCCTTAATTTTAAGAGTCTGTTCAATTAGTTCCTTATTTTCCGTCATTTTAGTGGTAGTTTCTGGGTAGTAAGCTATTTCGTGAATGGTTTTGAGCCCATCTTCGGCGATGCCAGCTTCCTTAAGCCACCATTCTAGGAGATAGATGGTTTCAGTATTCGTAAAATCTTCACTATTTAATACTGTCTGGTAAATCACGCCGTCTTCATTTTTATCTGTAAAGATATGGTCTAAAATCTTAATGGCCAGCCCAGCCTCAATTTGCTCGGCGGCAAACATATAACGCACTACTGTCTCGGAGTTCTTAAACTTATAATTGCCGTCCGCATCCTGTATGGCGAAAGGTACCAAATGCACATCATATTCATCGAAAAACCCTGCAGCTTTTTGATTGCGATAAGAAGCCATACAAACAGAACAACCCGGATCAAAAATATCAATCGCAATGGGCTTATCCGCATTCGTAGAAGTGTTCACTGAAACATAATTAAAATCATATTCATTTGCATTGTAAGTTTTGAACTTTTCCGGGATAGCTTCAAATATCTCACCCCATTCTGTAAACCATCTGCCAGTGGCCTCAAAGACATTTTTTGGCTCCGACTCGTCTATCGAACAAACTTCTGCACTAAGCGTACAAGCCGACGGCTTCGTCACATTGCAGCTACCTAGTGCCCAGAGTGCAAGTAAGGACTTAATAGCAGTCAAAACCGCCCAAACCGCCACAACCACAATCAGCACCGAAATAATCTCAATCAAAACCGACAACGGCTTCACCCACTTTGGATGTTTGACGATAACTCGCGACAAAATTGTATTTTTAACGTCATCCTTAAAGCCAGTTTCACATTTTTGTAGTCGCACTTTTTTCCATAAACACCCCCAAGCCTTCTTAAACAGTTTTAGATAATTCTTACCTACCGTCGGCTTAAAAATTGATATTACGGCCACAAAACCCCCAATCAATGCCAAAATAATAAAAGCAGCTATACACACCATAATAATTTTATTTTACCATTAGTTCAATACTTTGGAAAGTACCTTTTTAGTCTTCTCAATATCGCTACCCTTGGTATGTAGCCCTAACGAAAAACGCATCAGCGGTGGCATCTTTAGTATATGATCCAAGTAATAATGTGCGCAAAAATATCCAGTGCGCCCCATGATATTCTCACGCGACAAGGCTTCGCCGAGCAAGTGCGAATCAATACCTTCAACATAAAACGACATTGTTGGGTTGGCTTCATTATTCACTAAATGCACTTTGGGCGAATTTGCTAGAAACTCATACAAATCATCATAATAATTGTGAAAATCTTGCCAGGCTTTTTGGGGTACACCCATTAGCCAATCTAGTGCGGCATTAAGTCCCACGATTTCGCCCCAAGCCATCAAACCAGATTCAAATCTTGTATATTTATGATCTTTACGTTCCGAGGATAGCAGGAAGGAATCTTTATTTACGTCATCTACCATGCCGCCTCCAAGCCAATATGGCAACAGCATTTCATTTAGGCTATCATTCCACACAACCACTCCCAGCGACGGAGCATACATTTTGTGTGCTGAAAAACAAATTGCATCAACCTCTATGCCACGTAACACTTCTGCCGAGTGTGCCATCGCTTGTGCCGCGTCAATGATTAGGATTCCACCCGCCTTATGAACTGCCTTATTTAAGGCACCCAGATTTTTAAGGGTTCGTCCGTCAAAATTCGATGCCGCATTTACCACTACGACCGCCTTCCTAAAATCGCATCCAGCAAGGTTTATACTACCGTCTGGCTCGCGTTCAATCACCTCGCGGGGCAAGCCAGTGCGCTCGCTCATTGCCATCGTAGCCAAAAACGGCGAATTATGTTCAATGTCACTAGTAATAATCTTCCCAAACTTGCTCGTGTCTATTTGCGACAAAATCAAATTGATACCATAAGTCGTATTAAGCGTAAACGATACATTGTACCTGCGCCCCTTTAGCTTCAAATATTTTAATACCTTATTCCGGCAATCCTCTACCAAGGCATCAGTTTCGCGCCCCCAACGATACTTTACACGCTCGCCGCAAGAATTGTGTTTTAGATAATAATCATTTATCGCATCAATAACTGGCCGCGGCCGCAAAGATTGGCAGGCAGCGTCAAAATATACTTCGCCATCAATTAGATAATCAAAATCTTTCATATTATCATTATACCAAAAAATCACCCTTGCGAGTGATTTCTGGTAACATTAGCCGACCAAGTATTGAATTAAGCTAATTCAACAGTAGCACCAGCTTCTTCGAGTGCTTTCTTCATCGCTTCAGCGTCAGCCTTTGCGACTTTCTCCTTTACGGTAGCAGGAGCGCCGTCTACGATAGCCTTAGCTTCGCCAAGACCAAGACCGGTAGCTTCCTTTACAGCCTTGATGACTGCAATCTTCTGTGCGCCAGCATCCTTGAGTACTACGTCGTATTCAGACTTCTCGTCGGCGCCAGCAGCACCAGCATCACTAGCCACTGCAACAACAGCTGCAGCTGGCTCAATGCCGTATTCATCTTTCAAAACAGTTTTGAGTTCATTGACCTCAAGCACAGTCATATTGACAAGCTCTTCAGCCAACTTTTTGATATCAGTTGCCATAAAATTCCTTTCTTAGAAATATCTTAAGCGGTTGCTTCTTTAGCTTCTTCGGTAGTAGCAGCTTCAGCGGCTTCAGCCGGTTTTGCTGCAACAGTCTCAGGCTTGTTCTCAAGACCAGAAACGATGCCATTGATGCCAGACAACAACGTGTCCACCACCTGTGCGATAAGTTCGTTCTTGGTTGGGAGAGATCCAAGCGTTTTTACTTCCTCGGTTGAAAGGCTATTGCCCTCTGCGTTGAAGCCACCAATTAGTTCCATTTTGTCGTGGGTCTTAGCAAATTTGGTTAAGACCTTAGCCGCGTCAAAATCTTCATCGGTGCCAAGCGCATAGAGTAATTGACCAGTCAAATTAGAAGTTTCCGTATCTTTATAAGCCGCGATTTCTTTCATCGCCACTTTTACAAGACGGTTCTTTACTACCTTAATCTTCACGTTAGACTCGCGAGCAAGTCTGCGCAATTCCTGTAGTTCTTTTACGGATAGCCCTTGATACTTTGCGTAGACTACCATTTTGGAGTCAGATAGAAGTGTGGTTAAATCAGCAACCAACGTGTTCTTTTTATCTCTTGAAATTGCCATAAAAAGTTCCTTTGGTTATTTATTATTAGGGTCGGCTAATTGTTAAATAGCGTCACCAAATATACAAGTAATTCCTCGGTGGCAAATTAAGCATACGCAGCCACTGTCTTTGGTAACTCCTTCCATTATAGCACACTTTGCTTAAAAAATCAAGAGTTTTACCATGTCACCCCAGTTAAAAACGGGTATTTTTTTACATCATTCACGCCTAGTGGTGGCAAATTGCACCCCGGTACCGACTGCTGTTATGCCCACAAGTAAAGGCATATAGAGTGTAGTCGGATCCAGCCCATTGGCCCAGTGAAAAATGCAAATCACAAGAGCGTACGCACCGGCTGCCGCCGTAGCCAAGACAATCGCCGGCTTCATCAACATGGTCGAAACACCAGCCAGAACCACGCCCACTACACCACCGATTAACATTGTCTGCATTTCCGTGCCAAAATACTGCGCCGTAATAGCAAGTGTTATGCCAAACACAATACCACCCACACAAATTTTCTCGACGGTAAATCCCATCAGCCCAAGCAACAACCCACCGGCCAGCGGTAAGAGATTCTGCCAAAGTTCATTTTCTACAATCTGCGGCACCGCTTCGCCAAGTGTCGGCAAAAGATATTGCACTAGCCTAAAACCAAGCAAAAACAAAACAATAAAAAAGCCGATTTTCTTGATCTTATACCCGGCGAACAGAACTAAAGCACCAACAATTGCTAGTGCTACAACTTCCGCTTCGTTTAGTTCGCTAAAATATGCCAACTCCATGAATCAATTATAGCACAAGAACAAAAAATATCTGGAGTGATATTTCCCCAGATATTTTTAGTCGATTAGTTGTAAAGATTTTCAACGTTAATCGAAGGGCCCATCGTGGTAGTAACAAACACGCTCTTTACATAAGAACCCTTGAGCGAGTTTGGCTTCTGTGCTCTAAGTGAGTCAAAGAATGCATTGGCATTTTCAAGTAACTTATCTGCGCCAAACGAAACTTTGCCAAGACCAATGTGCACAATGGCCTGCTTATCTACGCGGTATTCTACCTTACCAGCTTTAGATTCTTTTACAGCTTTTGCTACATCCATAGTCACGGTGCCAGCCTTAGGATTTGGCATCAAGCCTTTCGGGCCAAGCAATCTAGCGAACTTACCAAGTTTAGGCATGTATTGTGGGGTAGAAATCAATACGTCAAAGTCAATCGTGCCTTTTTCAAGTTGCTTCAAGAACTCTTCATCCTCGGCAATATCAGCCCCAGCTTCTTTAGCTGCCTTGCAAACATCAAGTGGTGCAAATACAGCTACGCGCACAGTCTTACCATTGCCATTTGGCAAAACAATCGTGGTGCGAATGTTTTGGTCGGCCTGACGCGGATCTACGCCAAGTCTTACGTGCGCTTCAAGTGCGGCATCAAATTTTACTGGACTAGTCTTGATCGCTAGCTCAATAGCATCCTTTAAGCTGTAAGCCTTGTTCTTCTCAATAAGTTTTGCAACTTCTTGATACTTCTTGCCACGACGCTCAATGCGTGGGCGGGTTACTGGCTTTTCGCCTTTTGGCTTCTCAGCCGCATCCTCGGCCGCGCGCTCAAGTTTGCGAGCTTGGCGCTCTTCCTCAGCCTTGACTTCCTCAATGTGTTTTTTAGATTTTTTGCCAGACTTTGCAAAAGTCTCGTTCTCTGCAGTATCCACTACTTCTGTAGTTTCAACGATTTTAGCCTCTTCTTCGGCCATAATTATCCTTTCTGTGGTACAAACGGGCTAGACCCTCCCACATTAATTGTTATTCTTCTACTGTTACGCCCATCGAACGCGCAGTACCAGCTACTATCTTCACTGCTGCATCCAAATCATTAGCGTTAAGTTGCTCCATTTTCTTCTGAGCGATTTCTTCAAGTTGTGCACGAGTAATCTTGCCAACTTTGTCTACATTTGGCTTACCAGAACCCTTCTCAATCTTGATTGCCTCACGAATCAAATCGTCTACTGGCTGACCGAGACAAGTCCAGTCAAATGTTCTATCTTCAAATACGCGGATGTGAACAATCACGTTCTTCCCCATGTATTCCTTGGTCTTTTCGTTAAATGGGTTGATGAAATCCATCATATTAAGACCCCACTGACCAAGTGTTGAACCTACCGGAGGCCCAGCAGTAGCTTTTCCGCCAGGAATCCTGAGTTTCAAATTACCGATAACTTTCTTTTCTGCCATCGCAAATTCCTCGATTAATTATTATTTTAGAAGCATTATGTAACATCTATAATTATATCACAATTGCTTAACTTGTAAAGCATCAAGTTCTACTGGTGTTTCGCGTCCAAACATAGATACCATCACCTTGAGCTTGCCCTTAGCAGCGTCAATCTCGGATACGGTACCTTCAAAGCCCTTGAATGGTCCGTCCGTAATGGATACTACCTCGCCAATTTCGTACTTTACTGAGAACTTCGGGTCCTCCACGCCCATGCGCTTCTTAATCTTAGCAATTTCCTTCTCGGATACTGGGGTCGGCTGCGTACCATTGCCGATAAAACCAGTTACGCCTGGAGTATTACGAATGATATACCAAGTTTCATCCGACAATTTCATGTCAACCAGCACATAACCCTGTAAGATTTTGCGATCAACTACCTTACGCTTGCCGTTTCTAATTTCGATCTGTTTCTCTTTTGGCACAATTGCTTCAAAGATCTTATCTGCCATCTCTACCGTGTTGGTTCTCTGGTTGATGGAGTCGGCTACCTTGTCTTCGTAGCCACTATAAGTTGAAATCGCATACCACGACCTCGTTGCATCATCTCTGTTTACTGCCATGTAATCCTTTCTTTAATTACCTAAAATCATGCCAAATAGCCACCTAAATAGCAAATCTAGTAGCGTAATCAATACTACAAATAATGCTGTATATACTAAGACGGCAAGTAACATTTTCCATGTTGCTTTGCGGCTCGGCCAGCGAACTTGTCGTATTTCTCGCCAGGAGTCACGCAAATATCTAAAAAACGCCACAAACGGCCGGAAAAGTATAAAAACTTTTTTGCCGGACTTTTTGTCCTTTTGCTTCTTTTCTTTAGGCATTTCGCTCCTTTATTATCAAAAATAGTCTGATACCAGACTTGTCAATAGTATAACCCATTTCAAGTCAAATTTCAAGAGATTTTACTAATTTTGTGGCAAAATCAATTCGCAGTATTCACGGAACATACGCGTGCCAGAAATAGTTGGCAAAAACCCAGTGAGCTGTGACTGAATAATATCAGCAAGGTCGTAATCACTCTCCCACATACTAAGAGCGTGCTTCATCCAGGTATAAAGCGAATCTAGCTCTTCGTCAAAATTCTCACCAGTCACAGGCATATAGTATTTTGATTCTACATCAGCCACACCGCCATCGGGCGTAGAAATCAAAAAGTTCATGTTCGCCACGTCTTTCATCCATGATGTGCCGCAAGCCTCTAGCCCCACCACCGGCAGATTTAGTGCAAAATTACTACCCACCGACAGCGCATAGGCCACTTCTTCGTCATAATCGGCAATATAGTGCACATGAGACTTAAGATAGTCATCGTTTTTTACCTTTTCCAGAATCTCTTGCAGTTTAGCACTCATCGCCGTGTCGCCATTATGCACTCTCCCAGACAAAATGTAGTGCGCATTATATGGCTCTAAAATCTCACGCAAACGTTTGATGTCTGTAAACGGCATTTCTGGTCGCTTATAGTCTACGAAACGACGCTTAAACACAAAAATCATCTCATCATCGCCAAAATACGGCGACTCGCCATTTTGGTCTGGGCGCATAGCTAAAGTTTCATTTAAGATTCGGCGCCCCTCTGCCTTGAAATTACGAATTTCGTCGGCCGTGATTTGCTTTAACTTCTCGGCATAATCATCAGTAAGTCGTAATTTGTCGTCCATTAGACCGAGCCCACAGTAATATTCTATTAAACTTGGTAATACCCATTTTTTCATATCTACTCCATTCGTTATGGGTTTAAAGTTTACCCTATCACCGGCAATGTCGTGATAGTTCGCAAGTCTCGCGTGTAATTTTGACACGCCATTATGCTGTCCAGTTAGCTCAATAATTACGCTAGACAGCTTTAATTTACCATCTTCAAATTGGCTCTTTAGCCACCGCTTTACAGCCCTAGCCTTAAGGTTGGGAAAAACATATCGTTCAAATTGCTCAAAACTAAACTCCGCCTCTGCTGCCTGCACTAAAGTATGATTCGTGTACAGCGCGTGCATCCGCACATATACGATTGCCTCGTACAAATTAACACCAGAGCTAACTAAATCATCTAGTCGTGCAAGTGCGGCAAAAAATGTCGGTACTTCATTAAGTTGCATCGCATTTGGCCGTATGCCGGTCAGTTTTAGTGCTTTGTACCCACCAAAACCTAAAGCTACTTCTTGGTATAGTCTATGGTCGGAACCAGACAGCCCTTGATACAGAACTCCAAAATTTGGCTCAGTCACCGCCAAAATAATGCTAGCGCCGAGCTTTTTACCGACAACATCCAGCTTGCATACCTCGCCATTGCACTTAATATACACCGTATCTAACAATTTATAACCATAATCATGATAGTCTACGGGAGTAGTTTCGTCGACAAGTTTACCATTAACCATTTTTTGGTGACATACCTTAGGATAAAATGGTGTAACAATTACAAACGGCACATCCAAACTCTCTGCAATTCGCCGCGTATCAGCCGCCAAAACGCCCAAACCGCCACCACCGCGGATACCGTTCTCTTGATCGTAATATTCCAACGACCAATAAGTGTACATTTTGGGCACCTCGTTCTTCATGTTTATGATTATATCACATTAAAACCAAAAATTGTGCGGAAGATTGTCTGCAATTCTTTGATGAAAATCATAATCAAAGTCCGGCAGCTTGCTGACACCCTTTTTGTAGTATTTTTTACGCACCTCATCGGCCGTAAAAATCTGACCTGGAATTAGCTTGTATGGCTTAAAAAAGTTCAATTTCCTACCATAATTATCTGGCGGCACAATCGACATTGGCATAAAATCACAGTTTACATCTTTGTCTTTCAATAAGTCCAACGCCAGCACAGACATAGTAGGGATGATTGGTTCAGTTCTATCATAAACTTCTTTGCTTTTGAAGACCGTTGCCTGCCGCCCTGCGCTCGGCGCCACAAAAATCACCCCGCCGTCCTTCATAGTCTGGCGACAAAGCTCCATATACAAATCCTTAAAACCGTGCTTCAGTTTTGAACCAGCCTCAAACTCAGGCGTACCTTTGCGTAGCTCCAGTTTCAGCCAAGTAGAAGGCGTAATCATTGGTGTAATAATAATACCAAGACTTAGAATTCGGTCATAATCCTTGGCAATGGATTCATACCATGGCAGATTAACTGGAAACAGCATCGGCTTATCGCCCATTACGTCCATCTTCATCATTAAAATTCGCGCAATTTCACCGAGCGACGGGTGGTTAAAACCCACCACCAAGCCCTTGTCGGAATCTTTTGGAAACCCCTCATATTCGCCAGGAGTTATAACGGATAACCTTTTTATAAGTTTGGCCCGAGCATTTTTAATATGTTCGGCTGAATTGTTTTTAGGTCCAGTCGTGCCAAGCACGTAGTCAATAGCCGCATTGCACGCCGCACCCACCGGCAGCATTTCGCGCAGTAAATTGTCTTTATGAAAAGTTTTCAGTAGTGAATAATTTTCGTGATTTATTTTATCGACAATTTCCGCAGGCGTTAAAGTTTGCAATTGTGCTGGAGAAAATAATTTCTTGCTCATAATTTCATTATAACATAAAAATAACCCCCGGGTCGAAAAGCCCGAGGGTTAAGAGGTTTAGAAAAGGTGATGCAGGAAGAACGTCAAGGACGTAGCCGTAGAAACCACTGCCATGATTTTGATGCAGAAATTGAAAACATAATCCCAATCGTCCACAGACCTGTTAGCAAAATCAAGGCAAAAGCATTTCTCTATTGATTTTTTCCAAAAGTTTGATATAATAATAGTACACCGATGGGGATTCGCCAAGTGGTAAGGCAGTGGGTTCTGGTCCCACCATTCGGGGGTTCGAATCCCTCATCCCCAGCCAGGAATGTAAAAAATGACCCGAAGGGTCGTTTTTTAGATTCCTCGTTAGAGGAATCAGGGATTAGAGCCCCCAGGCGGGTTCGCATCCCACACGAAGTGTGGGATTCTACATCCCTCATCCCCAGCCAGGAATGTAAAAATGACCCGAAGGGTCGTTTTTTTGATTCTGATATTGTTTTTAGCCCGAGTATGTTATAATGGGGTTATGTTTGGAGGCAATTCATAGCAAATGACGGCGGCGGCAAGTTTGAGACAAACTAGAATGACGATACTTTTGTCACTCAACGCGGCGGCAGTGATGATTGCCGGTGTGCTTATTGCTGGGGCAATTCTTCTCAATGGCGGGATGGACTTTAGGGTAGTATCCGAACGCACCGACGATAACGGTGGCGCAGTGGAAGCGCCAGAGCTTATTGATGCGGAAAGCAACTCAGAAACTGCGCTCACTGACGAGCAAAAAACCTATGTTACTTCGGTACATGTAGTGAATGGTACATCCTCAGCACCAGTGCCAAGTGGTGAGCTTTGGGCAGAGGATTCAATTTCAATTTACGAATCAGCCAACTACGATATCTGTGTCGGCGGCGAACTCTCTGGGCTAGGTGAAATGTATTGGCAAACCAGCAATACGGAAGTAATCTCGGGTTTCTTCTCTGGTGCAAGAACATGGCTTGGATATTCCAATGATACCTGTAGATTCCCAATGATTGTGGGCACTGGCACCACAACTATTACTGCCGGTACCTATGATGGCACACGTCGTGACTCTATAGAAGTAACAGTTGTAGAGATACCAAAAATCAAATGGGAATACGAGGTGCTGTCACTGGTTAACCAAGAGCGTGTGCGCAACGGGCTCGATAAACTTAGTTGGGGTGAAACCTGTACCAATGCCGCAGAAGTGCGTGCAGAGGAGCTAGTTACATTATATTCACACACAAGGCCAGATGGCTCATCATGGGAAACAGCTTGCGATCCACCAGACACCAACCGCACTTACATTGAGGGCGAGAACTTAGTCGTGGGCAATTCTGCAGTTTCACCAGAAACCACAGTGGCAGCCTGGATGAATTCAGAAAAGCACCGCGAAAACATCTTAAATCCGAATTTCACGAAGCTCGCGGTAGGATTTTATTTTGACCCCAGTTCGACATATAAGACACATTGGTCACAGTATTTCTCGAACTTCTAGTGGTGGTTCTTTATGTATGATATAATTAATATAACAAAGGAGGTTTTGTGCAATTAACTACGTTATTACTAGTCGTCGTGGCGATACTTACTGCACTTTCTGGTATTGCGGTTTTCTCCGGTGCGCATAAGGGCGACCGCGTGCAGGCATTCTTGTTCTTCTTCACCACCTTAGCCGCACTGGTATGGGCAGTGGGGATTGGTATCTTTCTGTCATTACCAGTAGATGCAGGGGCAGAGATTACACAAGTCTCAATTTACATGATTTATATCGGGGCGCCAGTAATGAGCTGGGGGCTTATGGCCTACACCTGCCACAAATATCTCCCTGGCAAAATTGGCATGGGAATACTCGGCATCATTTGTTTAACCCTTGTCGCAATCATCCTTATAAACCCAGATGTATTATACAGTAGTTACGAATTAAACAATATCTCTGGTAACATTGTACATGTTAAGCAAGACGCCTTCTATATTATATATGGCATCTATCACTTTATTGCCGTGGGGCTATACATGACTGGCCTGTGGTACGCGGCGCACACAGCCAAATCCATCCTAGTAAAAAAAGCACACCTCATGGTGCTAATTGGATTCACCATTACAGGTGTCTTAGCTCTGGTCTTTGATTTTATCTTGCCATATTTTGGTAAATACGACACCATCTGGGTTGGGGTGTTCGCAATGAGCATAGCATGGATATTCCACTACTACGCAATTTTACGATACAGATTACTAGACCTGTCTAGCCCATGGCTCAAGGGTTTCTCGCACATAATTGTAATGTCGCTTGCGGCTATTATGTATCTAGTAATATTCTTTATCATTTTTGCAGCGCTCTTCAAAGTGCCAGCCCCGTCAACGCAGGTTATCGTACTAAATATATTAATGATTATAGCAGTGATGCTACTCTTTCCTGCGCTTAACGAACTCAGTACGTTTATTGGCTCACTATCATCTACGGACGAAGTGGACGTAGCGTATATTGTAAAAAAACTAACAGGGCTAGTAGGCTATGACGTAAACCTTAACGAGATTGCATCATTCCTAGCAGATCATATGCATTTTCAATATGTGGGTTTCGTGGAGAACGACGAAATATACGGCTCCAAAAATATCAAGTTCTCACCAGAAGTAATTGCCGAAATTGAAAAACTCAGAAAAAGCAATGGTGGAATCTGGCTCGAACCTAACGAACAACTAGCTACCGCGCTTAAAAAAGCAGAAATTGCCGGTGTGGCGGAGCTTCGCGATAGCAAAGGTCGCGTAGTGGGGCAGGTACTAATCGGTAAATCTACCGGACATGTCAATTTCAGCGACCGAGATTTGGTGCCAGTAGAAATCATCATGCAGGTTTTGCCAGCTATTATGCATCCAGGCAACCACAGAATCAAAAAACATTTATTATAGCCAAAGAAAACCCCGGACTTTAGTCCGGGGTTTTGTAGGAGGATAAGGATGTTCAAGCGAATTTGAATTTCTGCAGTGTGAGGCGAACGCTAGTAACGCCCCACGGCTCAATCAAGGTGGGTTCGACGCCCACAATGTCCATATAGAACATGTGGCCAAGCGTTTTATTGACGGCGGCCAGTGTTTTTCTGGCTGAGGCAATAGCATCGTCGACACTGTTGAAAATTACCATCGGTTTTGCGGGGTTGTAGGGCCAGTTCTGAGTCTTGATAACACGGCGCATAGACTCCGTCCAAAGCAGGCAGTCATATTTCATATAGCCATTAGACTTCAGGAGCGCCGTTGCCGCCAGAATGGCGCCGGTCAGCTGATGTTCGTTTTCCTCATCAAGATACATCGAGACGCCGTGCATCCAGACGAGGTCCTGAGTATTGAGTAGCTCATGATGCTTGGGTGCGTTGGCGAGCGATTCGTGAATATAGTTCACGTTGCTAGGCGTGTCAAACAGCTCATCCAGAGGACTGACCGGGCCATCGTCGAAAACAGTGAGTTTTTCAATGGTATGCATTAGACCATACAGGCGTTCCGGTACATTTCCGCCACCAAAAGAAGTAACGTTTTTGCAATAATGATGATGCGCAAACTGTACGATACTGCGAGCCTTTATCCGCTCATTGATATTCATGCCCTCGAAGTACGACATTTGAAACCAAATGTCGTCTTCCGGAACCTTGCGGAATATCCCGCGCAAATCCTTACCGTAGTTGTGCAGATAGCCCATCACTTCTGCGATGCGCCGATCCCAAACGGCAAAATAAAACTGGAGCATAAAGTCGCTGCTCGGAACGTCAAAATATTCGAAATTCTCAAGCAGGCCGGGGTCCTCAAGGTGGTCGGAGACCTCTTTCATGCGCTTTGCGATTGCTTCCTCGGTAAAATCGCCACGAGTCCTTAAAGCCTCCTCGACCCGAGTCAACATTTTGTGCTTCCGAACCTCGCCAGCTTTAGTGGCGGAGATGCCGAGAAGCTCACCATTGGCATATGCGGTAGAAACATTGGCTTGATTAATGGCCCACTCCTCTAGAAACTCGACCGGAAGATGGCCGTAGTCTCTGGAAGTAGCACCACGCCCAACTCTCCAGGCATTACTCATAATAATTCCTCCTATTCTAAAAATGCTTAGGCTTGTCCACCCATAATCCTACGTATCATATTGTAGCACAGCTACCACCTTTACACAAGGCTAGAGCCGAAACCCGCCCTTTAGTCCCTACTCGCTTCTTAGCGCTTCCACTGGGTCCTTCTTGGCAGCAGCCCGAGCAGGAATTAGCCCGCCAAGTAGTGTGAGCATCACCGAAATTACAATCAGAATCATTGCTGATACTGGCGCAAGTTGTGCATACAGTTCTACATCACCAATAAACGCGTGCAGCACCACATTGATTACAGGAATCAACAAATACGAAATCACAATTCCAAACACTCCGGACAGTAGCCCTACGATAAATGTCTCAGCGTTAAAAATTGACGAAATGTTATGTTTGCTGGCACCAATCGCCCTCAGGATGCCGATTTCTTTCGTGCGTTCATATACCGAAATGTAAGTGATTATTCCAATCATAATTGATGACACCACAAGCGAAATTGATACAAACGCAATTAAGACATACGAAACCGCATCAACTATTACCTTTACACTGTTCATCAGCAGCCCGGTAGTATCGGTGTATTCAATCACCCTATCATTCTGACCAAACTCACGCATTAAATCATTATATCTATCAATAAAACTCATAAAATCCGTCTTGCCGTCAAACGAGGTAAAGTAAAACGATAGCTGTGTCGGCTCAGCTAAATCTTGATAGCCTAATTTTATGAGATTGGTAGCGTATGTCGATTCGGTTTCGGTAAACATAGCAGTCACAATCCTTGTTAACTCGTCTTGTGAAAAGTTCAGTGTAAAAGCACCGAGCAGCGCATTCGGATCAATGCCAAAACCTGTCGCAAATGTCTCCGTCAGATAGTTAGTAAGTTCCCCTACTTTTGTCAAAATCTCTTTCTGCATCACGAACTTGGTAGAAGCCTCAGCAAGCATCTTCATGCTGCCAACCACCGGTGCAGTTTCCGCAAAATCTTCATAGCTCATCCCTCCAGCATTTGCTAGCACGTAGCCATCCAGTAGTGCCAAGTAGGTTGTTCTCAAATTGTCTGCCGGTATCAAATAGCTTTCCGCTAAACCATCAAAATCCTGCGTCGATAGATATTCACTCACTACCGCTTGACGCTTTTCGGTATCGGTCATTAGTTCCGGCAAAGTCACCTCGCCAGCTACAACTTTCTCTTGTATGTAGTCCTCTACCCCAGCCGCCAGCTCACTTAGCTTCGTGAAATAGGCAGCCTCCGCCGGCGCAATATCAGTAGTAATCTCACCGGAAATCTCCGCCATATACTCTGCCGTTTTCTGCGAGACAGCATTTTGGTCGATATTCACCTTAATTGCCGCACCGAGCTTGCCCGAGTCTACTTTTACCAAATCTTCAAAAGTCAAGTTAAGATTGTTCCCCTTCTCTCCAAACTTTGTATCAGAAAACACATCCACACTTGGGTTAGCAATCTGCCGTTTCACAATCTCGGCCTGCCCTGCCTTATCAATAATATGCGTCACAAGCTCCGGCAAATACGCCACCCCAGAAAGGCTCATCAAATTATCTCGTGGTGTTACCACCCCTACAATTTTCAACTCCTCCGCCGCGGCATAAAGCTCCCGCATATAAGCCTCATCGCTACTCATATCCTCATACACATTGTAATCAGCATTATATTTATACAAATCTGTAGCAAAAAGCAGCTTTAATTTAATGTTCATAATATCTTCGTAAGTCAAAGTCAGCGGTTCATTGTTAATATTAACCGTTTCGCCGCTCAAAAGTTTCGTCACAATCGTATTCAACTCGTCTGTATCGTGTAGCCCAAGCGAATAAGTTAAAAGATCCCCAATCTTCCCTTCCTCCGACAATACTACCACCACCTCATTATACGCATCTGGCAATTCACCAGCCAAAATCTTAAAATCCTGCTCCATATTGGCGCGTTCATATTGTTGATATACCGAAGTATAAGAAGAAATTAACTGCGAGCCACCCATCACGGAGCTAAACAAATTGTTCGGGTTTAGCTGCGCCAAATCACCCGTAGCATCAATCGTATAAATCAATGGCTCCACACTATATTCATGCTCTACTACACGCAAATCCGCCGATATCTCGTCGTAATGCGCATCAATATATTCCTGAAAATCCTTCAAATCATTATTCGTCACATTGCCTAGTGCCGAAGCCAAAACTTGATTCTCGTGCACCTTACCATCCTCACCGCCACCCCCACTGTTCAAGGCATTGTTAAGTAGCACCGACGTTACATCCGCCGCCTCGCGCCGAATCGCTAGTGGATACGAAGTAAGTGTATCATTCTCAATCGAATCAATATATGCCTGAAACCCAGTCGACACCGCCAAAATCAGTGCAATTCCAATAATACCGATACTTCCCGCAAATGCTACAAGGGTTGTCCGTCCCTTTTTTGTCAGTAAGTTTTTTAGCGACAAAGAAAGCGCCGTCAAGAAAGACATTTTTGTCTTGTGCGTTTTGCTGCGCGCATTTTCATGATCTAATCGCGTCTTAATTTTACCGTCATAACTATCTGAATCAGAAGTAATTGTGCCATCCTTCAATGTAATAATCCTAGTGGCGTACTGCTTGGCTAGTTCCGGATTGTGTGTCACCATAATCACCAATTTTTCGCGAGCAATTTCTTGAAGCAAATTCATAATTTGCACACTAGTTTCAGAATCCAGCGCTCCAGTCGGCTCGTCTGCAAGCAAGATGTCCGGATTATTCACTAGCGCTCTTGCTATTGCCACACGTTGCATCTGCCCACCAGAAAGCTGACTCGGCTTCTTATTGATATGCTCACTCAGCCCCACATCAGAAAGCGCTTTTTTGGCGCGCCGTACCGCTTCACGCTTCGAAATGCCCGAAAGCGTCAACGCCAACACCACATTTGATAGCACGGTCTGATGCGGAATTAAGTTGTAAGATTGAAACACAAAGCCAATACGATGATTTCTGTAAGCATCCCAATCTTTATCATTAAAATCTTTAGTTGAAACCTCGTTGATCTTAAGGTCGCCGCTCGTATAATGGTCTAACCCGCCAATTATATTAAGTAGAGTTGTCTTACCCGAACCACTCGGCCCTAAAATCGCTACAAATTCATTCTCACGAAAATTAAGCGACACCTTGTCTAGGGCTTTATGACGCAGCCCACCAGTTTCATAAACCTTTGTAACACCTCTTAGCTCTAACATGTATAACCATTATATCAAATTTGCAAAATAAAAGTAGTCATATTGCTAGATTCTACTGATAATTTCCAGCCATTATTGTCAGCTAGGGATTTAGCAATTGAAAGCCCCAGCCCTACCCCCTCAGCAGTTTTGTCGGCTTGATAAAATCTTTCAAACACATGTGGTAAATCTACCGCATCGATCTTTGTCCCGTCATTGCTGATTGAAATTATATTATCGTGAGCTTCGAGTATGATTTTTTTGTCCGAGTACTTAACTGCGTTATCCAAAAGTATGTTTATAACCTGCACAAAATCCTCTCTGTTAATTTCAAAATTTCGTGTGAGTAAGATTTTTTTAACGAGAGTACGTTTTTTAAGACGCGGAGTATAACTTTCCAATATGTCATTAAGATTTTTTGCAACGTCCACCGACTCGGTTTTATGCTCTCGCATTAGGTCGGTGCGCGCCAAAGTCAAAAGTTCTCCATTTAGCGCCGTCAACTTTTCCGTTTCACGTTCCACATTACGAATCCACTTGTTTCCGTGGATGTCTGCCGCTTCCAAATTCGCCGCAATCGCCGCAAGAGGTGTCTTGATTTCGTGCGATGCATTGGCAATAAACACCTTCTGTGCCTCATACGCCTGCCGTACTGGACGAATTGCTAACTCTGCCAAATAATACGACACCATCGCCACAGCAATCTCAATCGTAATACCAGAAATAATCAACAATTTCAACAGATTTTCCGCCGCCGCTTCTTTTTCTTCACGAATTGAAGCCGACACAATATCCTCTACACTGCTCGGGTAATTCTCCGGAGACATTTCATTTGGTATAGGTGGCCTACGGTCTGCCGAACTAATTGCACCCACAAACACTGCCGAGAACACAATCAAAATTACTAACCCTGTAATCGCAAGGTTGTTCACAATCAATCGCCGGCGCAATTTATTAAACATCATTAGCCTCCATATACACTAATTTGTATCCCAGCCCACGGATACTCTTAATCTTTACACTTGAACCTACCTCACGAATCTTTTTCCTCAGGTACGAAATGTAAACCTCTACATAATTATCGTCGAGCTTAGATTCTTCGCCCCATACTCTCGCTAAAATCTGGGCCTTCGTAATGGCGACATTTGGTGATTTTATCAACATCTCCAAAATCTCGGATTCTTTATCAGACAGAGCAACCTCGTTTAGTAAATGATTACTAGCATCAAAAGTTAAATCGCCAAACTTAAGAGATTTTTTCTCAATTAATTGGGGTCGTCGCGTAACGGCATTAATTCTGGCAATTAGCTCCGCCGTTTTGAATGGCTTGGCAAGGTAGTCATCTGCACCAAGTTCCAGCCCGTTGATTTTATCTTCTACCTCGTTCAGCGCCGACAGCATAATAACTGGCGTTTTGACATCGCGCTTTCGCATCGTCTTAAGTATTTCAAGGCCAGAAAGTTTTGGTAACATAATATCCAGCACTACGCAGTCGTACTGTGTTTTTAGTGCCTGCTCCAAACCAACTTCACCGTCCTCCGCCCAGTCTACATTTATTTTGGCTTTCCTTAGTAAATGTATCACGGCTTCAGCTAAAAACTTTTCATCTTCAACGTATAATATTCTCATACTATTATCATATCACAGCCATATTAAATAAACCTTAAAATTGTCACAAAGTCCAAATATCACATTTTAAGGTTTCTTTAAATAAGTTATAATATAATAACAATATGAACGAAAAAATATTTGAACGTGTTGAGAAAAAATATCTCATTGACGAATCGCAGTATCAGGCTATTCTGCAGGTTATAAAATCCAAAATGCAACCAGACCGCTACCATCAGTCGGAAATCTACAATATCTACTTTGATTCAAGCAATTACGACCTCATTATTAAGTCCATCGACCACCCGCTCTTTAAGCAAAAACTTCGCGCACGCAGCTATGGCGGTTACGATAAAGTCTTTCTAGAAATCAAAACTAAACTTATGGGTCAGGCCAATTACGAAGAACACGATAACAACCTAGGTTTTAAGCGCCGTGTACTCATTACTCACAAAGATTACGATAAGCTAACTACTCACAAAAAAACAGTCACCGAGCTAGCTCAAAACAACATCGAAACTTCTCACGATGTGCAAATCGCAGAAGAAATTGACTACATGATTAACCTATTTCAGCTTGCACCTAAGATTTTAGTCTATTACAACCGCGAAAGCTATCAAGGTGCGGATGGCCTTAGAGTTACATTTGATACTAACTTAAAATATCGCAACAAAACCTTAAAGTTTCATAAAAATTCCCGCGATCGCTCTTTATTCCAAAATGACAAATGTATTATAATGGAAATCAAAGCACATGGGTTTATGCCGCTTTGGCTGGTAAAGATTTTATCATCCACTCACGCCTACCCAACGCAATTTAGTAAAATTGGTAAAGCCTACGAAAATATAATTAGAAAGGAACAAAATGTTTAATAGTATCTTTGACTCGTCAACTGCAGGTCTAGAAATCTCCACCGCACTCATCGCTGCAGCAGTAGCGCTCGTGCTGGGTATTGCGCTCGCCATCACACACGCTAAGACTTCGCAAACCACCAAAAGCATGATGGTGACACTCGCCGTATTGCCAGTATTAGTAATGGCTGTAATGATTATGATTAATGGCAATCTGGGCACTTCTATTGCTATTTTGGGTGCATTCTCACTCATTCGTTTTCGCTCAATTGCAGGCCACGCCAAAGATTTAATGGCGGTTTTTGCCACCATGATGATTGGTCTTGCTTGCGGTATGGGACATATTCTTTTTGCCACGGTTGTTATGGCTATTTATATTGTAGCTACATTACTCTTCACCTACACACATTTCTTAGAGCCTGACCCTCGTGAACGTGTCCTTAAAATTGTCATCCCAGAAGATATGGACTACGAAGACGTGCTGACTGATACCTTCAAAAAATACACTTCGCGCCATCATCTTGTGCGGATGAAGACTATGAATATGGGTAGCCTCTACAAACTTACCTACGATGTCAAAATGAAACACGGCGTCAAAGAAAAAGATTTTCTCGACGAAATTCGCACCAAAAACATGAATCTAAAAGTCTTGCTTTCTGAACCATACTGCGAAGAGGAGGTTTAATGAAAAAGTTGCCATATATTATAGCTGGCACTGCGGCGGTAGCTGTGGTGGGCGGAGCTATCATTTTGAACGCCAACCACTCTGCCATCGATAGTAGTAAAATCGAAGGCACCATGCAAATCGACAATGGCGACCTTAAAATCAACTGGGAGCGTTACCAAACTTACGACATCACATTATCTAGTGCCTATACCATCACCAGCTCTGGAACATATCATTTCACGGGCAACTTAACGGATGGCGCCATTATTGTCAATGCTGTAGAGTCCGATGTTAGAATCATTTTAGACAACGTTACCATCACAAATGCCTCTGGCCCTGCCATCATTGGCTATGCCGCCGATGACATTGTGATTGAACTAGTAGGCGAAAGCACCCTAACCGATGCCTCCAAATACTCTACCGACCTAGACGAGGATATTACGGGCGCAATCTACTCCAAAGCCGACCTCACCTTCCAGGGTGACGGCACGCTTAATCTTATCGCCAATTACGAAGATGGCATCGTAGCCAAAGACGACCTCAAGTTTAACTCTGGCACCTATAACATTTCGGCCGTTGATGATGGCATTCGTGGTAAAGATTCGGTGTATATTGTAAATGGTAACTATACCATCAAAGCTACTGGTGATGCCATCAAGTCCACCAACGAGCTTGATGCGGGCAAAGGTTTTGTGCTCATCGAAAACGGCACTTTCAATCTTACGCCAGGTGCCAAAGGTATCAAGGCCATCAATAGTATATTAATATATGGTGGCGAATATCAAATTGACTCCACTGATGACGCTATTCACTCTAATAACTACGTCGGCATCGTGGGTGGCAACTACACCATCACGTCTGGTGATGACGGTATCCATGCCGACAAAGAGTTGGTTATCGAAGGTGGCAAGGTCACTATTACCAAGAGCTATGAGGGGCTAGAAGCTCAAGCCATCACAATCAATGGCGGCGAACTTTCTATTACTGCATCAGACGACGGTCTTAATGCCGGTGGCGGAGCCGATGCTTCCGCTACTAACCGTGTGGGTGCGGGTGCTTTCGATGTAGACACCAACTGTGTCCTTGCTATTAACGGCGGCAATCTCTACGTCAATGCCGCTGGTGACGGTATCGACAGTAACGGTTATCTCTATTTTAACGGTGGCACGGTCACTGTAGATGGCCCCACCAATAATGGCAACGGCGCACTCGACGCTGGCGCCAGCATCGTGCAAAACGGTGGCACTGTTATTGCGGTTGGCGCATCCGGTATGGCCACCACACTTGGTAATAGCTCCAGCATCTACAACGCTAGTATTTATCTTACGGCGACTTCTCCGGCTGGCACTAAAATTACCATCAAGGATAATTCTGGCAACACTATCATTAGCCACACTTCAGCCAAGGCATTTGCCCATATCGCAGTCGGTTCACCAGATTTCAAAATGGGCGAAACCTACACTGTCTATCTAGATGACGTTGTCTATCAAACCTTCACAATTTCTAGCATTACCACCACAGTGGGTAACACCAATCAAAACTTCAACCAGATGAACCGAACGCGCAGATAAACTCTAACGCGATGCTTCGTAGAACTTCGCTTCAAATTGTGTCGCAAATTTCCGTATTTGGCTATAGTGGATGCCGTTCGTCATCACAACCACAATATAATTACGGTTTTCATTGGTGAAAGAAACTATCGCGGCATCATCGTAAATCTCCCAAATCTTGCGGTCAGCATCGTAATTCCAACCAACCTTATTGTAAACCTTCACCAGATCGGAAAATCCACTTGGTAGCCCCTGTCGCCAGTCGTAAGTAGTGGCAGGCTGGTTTAGAAAACTGTCCATCATCCTATCAATCAAAGCTCCATCCGTAATCTCGTTATGCAAATAAAATCGCTTAAGCATTTGTGAGATCTCCCGCGGGGTCGCCGAGAGATTTGCCACTACAACACCGGGCAAGCCATAGTCACTTTGCACCACATTATCTAGATATTGGCGCCCAAGCATCGTCCACAAAGTTTCGGCGCAGGGCGAATGCGATTCACGAATGGCGAGGTCTAGGCAGTTGTTAATATCGTATCCAGTTGTCCCAGCACGCGCCGTACCGTCCCATTCGCCATTTTGGACCTTTTCGTAGCCAGCATATACCACAAACAACTTATACAACGAAGCCGTACTAAACTTCGTATCAGCATTATACTGCCCTACCGTAGCATCAAGATCTAAATCGTAAATAATCACACCCTTTTTGCCACCAACAGTTTTAGCCCAGGCATCTATCATTTCTTGATAATCAATCAACTTTGGCTTATTTTCTTCGGCACTATCATCCACGCTATCGCTACCCATATCATCAGTATTTTCGGTAATTTCTTCGGCGCCGGAATCATCTACCACCTCTGTAATATCGTCATCAACCGAATCAGTATCAAGATTTGGGATATTCACAATGAACACCACCATAAACGTAATAATTCCAATAAACAACGCTAAAGACCCAAAAAGTAGTGTCCTATAGCGAAAAATTCGCGCAAAATACTTAACTTTCTTTACGGTCTTACGTTTATTAGTCTTTGCAGAAACCACTGTTTTGTCTCCTCATCCATAAGTCTAGTTTGCATTTCTGAACCATACACAGTTGGTACGATTTCAGTTTGCAGTAATTTATTATTGTAAAAATGATGCACCAGCACCAAACTCCGTGTAGTACCAGGCCACCACACTTGATCGAAAAACAAATTGCCAAGTCCATAATAAATCACACCATCACCATACAGTTCAAAAGTCTGCGGTTGATGAGCACTAGTGCCTACTACTATATCCGCCCCAAGGTCAATCAAATGTCGAAAGAAACCAACTTGATCCCCTGCCGCTGAATCTGCCGCATCGCATGTTGTGTCTTCCGTTTCCGAAACGTACATCGAACATTCGTAGTATTGCACATCCACTATTACAGCGTCACCACGACTCTTGGCGGCACTAATTTCGGCCGCAGCAGTTTCTTCATAATATTGATTTGCGCCAGGTGTGTCATCGTAAGTCGCCCCACCAGTAGATAGATTATATGCAAAGAACGAGATATTGTTTCCCTTTTCATCTATCAGCAGAGGCTCGGCTGCTGCCGCGGCAGTTTTACCACCACCTACAGTTTTAATACCCAGTGATTCGTATAGGTCAACCGTAGCGTTAGCCGCAGCATCGCCGCAATCGTGATTGTGATTACCGGTCAGCTCGACTACATCTAATCCAATGGCCGTCAATGTGTTAATAAAACGTGGGTCAGAGCAAATGTTTCGGCTTGTCGCAAAATCAGTAAACGAAGCCTCATTTGATATATGTGTAATATCAAACTGCGCTAAATACTCACCAATTTGGCTTGCAAAATACGTAGCGTCGCCCACGGCATCTAGCTTCGCGTTCATTCCGCGCGACAATGCCGTTACGCCAGTCTGCGCAAAAGTTAGTACAGTCTCATTGGTCGGAAAAGTTTTTACAAAAGTTTCACCAATCAGCGGCACGATTTCCGTTTCATACGCATCAGACTGAAACTTTATCACGCGATACACCGCACCGCTCGTAAACTCATCAAGATAATATTTATCATTAATCGCGAGCAATTTTTGCTTAAAATCCAAATCTTCAACCGGTATCATTTTGTAGTCGCAGCTAGCACAGTTGGTAAAAGCCGCATCTGCCGACTCTAGTGTAATATTGTCCTGAGTGCTATAAAAATCCGTCACGGGCACCGCAATATCCACCAAGAACTCACCGCTCTTTAGAACTGGCATTTCTAAGCTGTAATATCCAGATATATGTACATCTTTTTCGAGCTCCACTTCTTCTGTAAATATCTCTTGCAATGTTGCAAGCTCTGTACCCAGCAATGATTCATCATAATAAACCACACCAGGCACCCTAAAAAGTCCGGTTTTTGTAAAAAACTGCACACCGAAAAAAGTCGCCACAAACGCCAATACTAACAGCCCCGCCCCAAGTATAATATAGCCAAAATGCGTCTTTCTCCGCTTTGTCATATATCTATTATATGCTATAATTATAATATGTTCAAGTGGGCAGAAACCAAAATTTCAGAGACCAAAATCACCTCGCCAAGTGGCAAAATTGTACTTATATTTCGCCTACATAATGGCGCGCCGTACTACAAAGTACTATTAAACGGCACCGAAATCATCGCTCGCTCCAAACTTGGTTTTAATCTTTGTGGCGTTAAGAATTACAACTCCCGCCAACGTATATTAGATATATCTACATCCACCCATACCGAAACTATTGAATTACCATGGGGTGAAACGCAGTATATCGACAATACCTACAATGAACTTACCGTAAAACTCACAAAGTACACGCTTATTTTTCGTGTTTTTGACAACGTAGTGGCGCTTTGCTATCAACTTAATCCCATGAAGAACATCAAACGCGTCTCCGTTGCCGAAGAACTTACCGAATTTAACGTTAGTCCAAATGCAACCACATGGAGTATTCCGGCCTACGAATTGGATCGCTACGAATATAATTATCGCAAGCAACCCATTCAAGCACTTACTAAGTCTGTTCATACTCCACTCACAATCAAATCAGGCTCTACCTTTCTAGCCATCCACGAAGCTGCCCTGTACGATTATGGCTCCATGACTCTTAAGCTCAACCATCACGGACATTTGCAGGCCGACATCACTCCGCTTTCCGACGGCACCAAAGCTCACCTTAACTTACCGTTCAAATCACCCTGGCGCTTAGTTATGTTAGGTGAGTCGGCTCTGGAGCTTACCACTAATTACACTATGTATGCTCTAAACCAAGCCCCACGCGGCGATTTCTCTTGGGTCAAACCATTAAAATTCATGGGTATTTGGTGGGCAATGTATGTTGGCGAATATACCTGGGCGCCCGGCCCTCGCCACGGTGCTACCACTAAGCATGCCAGAGCTTACATTGATGCTGCCGCAAAGCTAGGCATTAAAGGTTTACTAATCGAAGGCTGGAATGATGGTTGGGAAGGTGACTGGCTCAAAAACGGTCAAACCACTAATTTTACCTCGCCAATGGCAGATTTTGACCTACCAGCAGTAGCTCGCTATGCTGAATCTCGTGGTATTGAATTAGTCGGCCACCACGAAACCGTAGGTTTTGTTGATAATTACACCTCGCAACTCGAACGCGCCTACAACTATTATGCGGCTAATCATATCAACTACATTAAAACTGGTTATTCCGGCAGCAAAATGTTAATCCATGGCCGCTACGAATATCACCACTCACAACTTGGCGTTAACCACTATCAAAAAACCGTTGAACTTGCCGCCAAAAAACATATCTGCATAGACATTCACGAGCCTATCAAAGGCACTGGTATTGAGCGCACTTTTCCTAATCTCCTCACGCGTGAAGGGGCGCGCGGACAAGAATACGAAGGTGGCGCCCTGCCTATCTCACATGCCTGCACCCTGCCGTTTACCAGGATGCTTGCCGGTGGTATGGATTATACATGTGGCATCTTGGATGTCGATAACCCTACCAAGCACCCCAACACTACAATTGTCCGACAGCTCGCCTATTTTATTACTTTTGCATCTGGTATGGTTATGGCCGCCGACCGCCCCGCCATTTATCAAAAATATCAAGATCTTGCCGAGTTCATCAAAAATGTGCCAGTCAATTTTGAGCGCACAGTGCCGCTTGCTGGCGAAATTGAGAAATATTATATCGTTGCAAGAAAAAATCGTAGCAATAATCAATGGTTCATCGGCGGCATCACCGATGAACATGCTCGCAATTTTGAACTTAAGCTAGATTTTTTGCCACCAAACACTACATTTGTAGCAAAACTCTATCAAGACGCCAAAAATGCCAATTTTATGACTAATCGGAGCGCCTATGAAATTGCCGAAAAAACCGTCAATTCCAGCGACATTCTTAAGGTCTGCCTTGCTCCAGGCGGCGGTGTAGCTATTCACTTACGGCCGTTATCATAAAACGATGTGATGCATCACCATCTTCTAAATCTTCCCCCGCACAAGTCATAATTATAATAGTATCCTTTTCGGCTGGCGCCAAAACTGCGTTCATATTGATTTCTGGTTTAGGTAAAGTTTCGGTTTTCTCCACTCGGTACAAAGTATCATCATACCAAATTGTGTCGCCCACCGCCACATTATGCAATTCACCAAAAATCGTATAGCGATGCCCCACTAGCAAGGTCTTATTGTCGGCCATCGTAAATCTGCCCACAATATAATCTGGTGTATGCAACACTCTACCATCAAGATGCATTGTCACTATATCAGAATATAAATCAATCTTAGGAATATACATGTCCGTTGCTGCTTCATAGTTAGCCGCTTCGGCCGGTTGCAAGCCAACAATAATATACCCCATAAGCAACGCAAAATATCCCACAAAATATAATCTGCGGAACCATTTTCCAAAATCGAAGGATTTTTTAATCTCCACACCACCTCCTTTTTTACTATTATAGCACAAGAACTATACGCCAGGACTAAATTGTTTCAACTTTTTTTCGTGTATTTTATAGTTTTTGTCGTGCTCGCCCACTTCTGCCCAAAAATCTTTCGAATGGTCCATATGATTTAAGTGTGCCAACTCATGAATAATTACATAATCACGCAAAACTTCCGGTACCAACATTAACCCAATATTAAGCGAGATCGTTCGGTTGGATGAACAGCTACCCCATCTTGTATTTGCGTGAGTCAACCGACATTTATCGTAGGAATAACCATACAATTTAGCAAAATATTCCAAACGGTACGGCAAATATTCTTTGGCTTTCTTCATCAAAACCTTTTTTTGATAATCGCGCGCTCTGTGCTCACGCGGGTCCTTAATCGGTAGTTTTTCGCGCACCATTTTACGGTTGCGTTCTAAAAATCTTTTTGCCAAAAAATCTGAAGTATGCGCTGGCACCGACATTGCCAATCGCCCCGATGTTGAAATGGAAAACTTAACATTTCGTGCCAAAGCCGATTTTCGCACCAAAACCTCACCAAATTCATCATCATGGATAATCATGCTGGGCTATTTCTTTTCGGAATCAGCTAGTCCAGCCAAAATATGTTTAGTTTGTGTTTCAAAAGTATGTTTGCCAGAAAGAATAATTGGATGCTCCATCTCGGCAGGAGCTTCCATTCGCTCAATTGCAGCATCGTAAGCATCACGCGCCGCGCTCACGGACTTAAAGCGACTCTTCATCCGCATCCGAATTGTGGACATATCAGTCTGCACCCACACCAGTGACGGCTCATAGCCTGAGCTTCTTAAAACATTTCGCATTTCCGCCCGGTCTTTTTCGGTGTCTAATCCACCCTCAATCACCAAAGTCTTTCCAGTTCGGCAAATCAATTCTAGCACCATCAATAGGTTTTTGCGCGTTAATCGGCAGCGTTCGCGAATTTCGTCAAAATTATAATATGCCAAATCGAACTTCGCCGCGAACTTTTCCGCAAAAGTCGTTTTGCCGCTACACGGTGCACCAAATATCAGTATAGCGCGTGGCCTAGATTTTTTACCTTCCATAATATCTCCATTATATCACAAAAACCTTCGGGTTCAATTATTTATCCCATGGTGTGCCGTAAAAGATTCGGCCGTCAGTTTATCGAAGCTCCAACCATTATCTAGCCCATATTTAATAATTCTCTCTACTGCATCTACGGAGTATTTTTTAATATCATGTTGCAAAACTACCATATCACCATCGCCGACTAAACCATTTACCACTGTATTATACACCCCATCCGCGGTCGTAATACCACCGGCGTCACCAGAAGATATATTCCAATCAAAATAGGTAAAGCCTTTCGCCTCTACTTCTCGTGCCAGCCTAGACATTATTTTTGCTCCGCCATCATATTTAGCACTGACAAGATTAGAACTTCCACCCGGAAATCTAATTAGTATCGCAGTTTGTCCAGTGATACGCCGAACTCTATCTTGTACAGCATACAAATCCGCAAAATACGCATCCACATTTTGATAAATTGCAGCGTAATTATGCGACAGTGTATGTAGCGCCACGGTATGCCCCTCATTATATTCACGCAAAATCAAATCATCACTTCCGGCTCCGGTCACAAAGAAAGTTGCTTTAACATTATATTTCGCCAGAACATCCAAAAGTTGTGCCGTATAAGGCCCCGGCCCATCATCAAAAGTCAAATATATTACCCCGCGTCCAGGCGACTCTTGTATGATTTCAATTTGCTCACCATGCGTGAGTGGCAACTCGGGGTCATAATAATCATAAAACCAAGAATAAACATCCTGCACGCTTGGTATTGGCTCGCTTAGATTTTCTTGAAACACACCAATCGCCGCAAACATTCCGCTTGCTATGAGCAGAGTTAATCCAAACAAGCCAAGTATCACTCGGGTAGTATACCTATGTCGGATTTCCATATTTTAATTATAGCGCAACCCAGCTAAAATGCTATAATATAAATATGAAGATTGCAATTTTAGGTGCCGGCGCCTTCGGCACCGCACTTGGAGGTATCATGGCCGCCAAAGGCTATGACATAGATTATTATGATTCAAAAGTCGAACGCGAAAGTTTGCGTAGCGTCCTTTCTGGCGCCGAACTTATTACTCTTGCCGTCCCCAGTGCCGCCGTTGGCTATTTGTTACCTCACCTACCAAAAAATATCCCTATGCTTATTGCCACAAAAGGCATTCTAAGCGCCGAAGTTTTTGCCGATTTTCAAGATATTATGGTAGTTTCTGGCCCTGGTTTTGCTAGCGATATTAAAGCGCACCGCACTACCGAACTAACCATAACAGACTCGCGAGTACGCGATTATCTTAGTACCGATTACCTCTCGTTTGACTATACCACCGATATTACCGGCGTATTGCTCTGCGGCGCGCTCAAAAATGTATATGCCCTGCTCGCAGGCTATTTGAACCTCATTCCCCATTCCGCCGCCTGGCAAGATTACATTGCTAGTGCATCGCACGAAATGCGCGACATTTTAGCACTAAATGGCGCTAGCCCAGCAACCGTAGACCTAGCTTGTGGCCTGCCAGACCTCAAACTCACCTGCAACCGCCCATCGCGTAATTATGAATTTGGTCGCACACTGTCGCATAATTCTCAAGCCGTCCCCATCCAAACCGTCGAAGGTCTTACTGCGCTCCGCAAAATCAAAAACGGCGCCATCAAAATCCCAGGTACTGCCGTTCGTCTAAAATATCTAATTGAGGAAAGTCAAAAATGGAATTAAATGCCCAACAGAAAAAAGCCGTAGAATATCTAGACGGCCCCCTTTTAGTTCTGGCCGGCCCAGGCACCGGTAAAACCCAGCTCCTTTCACGCAAAGTTGAATATATTTTAAGTCACACCGACACCAACCCAGAAAACATCCTCTGCCTTACCTTCACCGAATCTGGTGCCACCAATATGCGCGAACGTCTCCTCACCACCATTAAAAGTGCCGCCATGAAAGTCAATATCGGCACTTATCACTCTTTTGGCGCTGATATTCTCGCTGAATACAAAAACTACAGCGAAACCTACGACCGTCGCTTAGACGCTGTAATTGATGACGTTACCAAGTTCAAAATCATCAAAAATCTACAAACCAAACTTCCAGCATCCGATATTTTGCGCGGCGATCGCATCCGTGATATTATCAGTGTCATCTCCGAAGCCAAATCTGCCAATCTTTCAAGTAGTGACCTTGCCAAAATCGCCGAACAAAATCTTGCAGACTCAGCTATGTTAAGCCAAGAAGTGGCGCCGTTATTTGCCAATTTAGTGCCGCGTCATCTTGAGGCATCGCTTGACGATGTCTACCGACCTATCTACGAAGTCTTGCAAAAATATGCCGAAGCCGAGCCAATCCTGCCGTCCGTCGAGCGCTCTGCTGGTATTATCGCACGCGACCTAAAAGATGCTCTTGTGGAGGCCGAATCTAACCAAAAAATTACCCCACTTTCCGCCTGGAAAGACAAATACTTTGAAAAAGATTTGCACGGAAATTATCGTTTGTCAGACCGCATCGCCAACAAAAAACTTGCCTCAGTTGCCAAAATTATGGAGTCTTATCAAGAATATCTCATCGCCAATGGCTTGCTCGATTTTGACGATATGATTCAAGAGGCAGTCAAGGCACTCAAAACCGACGCTGGTTTTCGCGCCACTCTGCAAGAACGCTATCAATTTATTATGCTCGACGAGTTCCAAGACACCAACCCAGCCCAACTTTCCATTGTGCAGGCGCTCACTGATTACGAAAACCCAATGATTATGGCCGTTGGTGATGACGACCAAGCCATTTACGAGTTCCAAGGCGCGCTTAGTTCCAATTTGCTAGATTTTCAACGTCATTATTCTGCCCACGTTATTCCGCTAGTCGAAAACTATCGCTCTACTCAAGAAATCCTAGATTTTTCGCGCGAGATTATTCAGCAGGCCCCTGAACGTTTTGCCGATAAGGAACTCATCGCCCATCAAAAAGCCCCCAAGACTTCACAAATCTATCGCTACGAATTTCTTGGCGCCGATGCCGAATATACCTTTATTGCCGATCAAATCGCAAAACTCATCGCCGCAGGTGTCCCTCAAAAAGAAATTGCCGTCTTGTCATACAAGACCAAATACTTTGAGCCACTTTTACCATATCTTAAGGCGCACCCCGAAATCAAAATCGCCTACGAAAAACGTGATAATCTTTTTACCGATAAACACTGCCACGAAATCATCACCACCCTTACCTACGTCTACGAACTCGCCAATGAAAAGCGTATCGACACCCCAGTCATGGAAATTTTATCCTATTCTTGGTTCAAACTACCCTACATTGAAATTATCCGTCTAGTAAGCCAAGCTCGTCACGACAAAAAGTCAATTTTTGAAGTTCTAGGCGCCGCGGAAATTCCCGAAATTACAGAGGTAGCAGGCTTTTTAGCCAATCTCGCCGCCAAGTCATTCACGGAGCCACTTTTCACCCTGATGGAGCCAATTATTCGTCGCATCGATGCTGAAATCATCGACCCCTACGAACGCTTCCAATTCTACGAAAACCTTGCCTCCTTGAAGGCTAGCCTCAAGCAGCATTTTAACGACCAGCCCCTCAAACTTTCTCACCTCATCGAGTTCGTAAGCGATTACACCCTTGCCGAGATGCCACTTTCCGTCAAGAGTCCTTATCGCGATGCTGTCGATGCGGTACAAATTATGACCGCTCACAAAGCCAAAGGCCTAGAATTCAAACATGTGTTCGTTATCTCTGCCGACAACACCGCATGGGGCAAAAGCGGCGGCAACAACAACCTACTCTCCTTGCCGCGCAATCTCACTCAAATTCGCCATACCGGCATCACTGATGGCGAAAAACTCCGCATTCTCTATGTCGCCTTTACTCGCGCCAAACAAGCCATCTACATCACTAATTCCATCACCGATTTTAGCGGCAAAAAATCCGCTCGCCTCTCCTACCTCGAAGAATACGAAGATAAAGACGAGTCAGGCGCCACCGTCGTTTACTCCCCACTCATCCCTAGCGGCCGCGTGATTACAAACTACACTTTTACTCCCGCCACCGTCCAAGACAGCATCAAAAACTGGTTTATGGATTACGTTGCTGGTTCACCCGATATGCGTAGTCTCTATCAAGAGCGCGTCAACAACTTCAAAATGTCCGCCTCGGCGCTAACTTCTTTCATAGACATCATCAAGGCCGGGCCACAAAGTTTCTTCAAATCATATATCTTGGAGGCTCCACGCGACCCCGAAACCGAGCAACTCGCGCACGGTACCATTATGCATACCGTATTCGAAAAAATCACCACTGCCGGTATTTCCGACCGCGAAGCACTCGACCTCTATCTCTCAGAGCTGCCAAAGCACGATCTCCCACTAGAAATTATTGAGAAATTACGCATCACTGGTCCACAAGATTTAACCATCGCCATCAACGCTTTTGATCATATCTTGCGCCAAGGCAAAGCCGAAGTAGATTTTGCCACCGACAGACTCAGTATTAACGGTATTCCCGTCACCGGCAAAATCGACCACCTCATCATCAACGAGCAAACCAAAACCATCGAAATCTACGATTTCAAAGCTAGCGTATTTTCTACCAAAAAATGGGACACCGACCCCCGCATGTATAAATACCTACTCCAGCTCATCTTCTACAAAATGCTCCTCAATCATTCGCCTCGCTTTGCCCGCTACAAAGTCGAAAAGGCTCACATCCTCTTCGTTTTGCCTGACCGCAAGGATAATCAAGTAGCCGAACGCGAGTATACTTTTAATCCTACCGACGAAGCCAAGTTCATGAAGCTCCTTGCCGCTGTTTATCACGAAATTCATTCGTTAGACTTTCTCGATGATAAAGACATCTTCATTTCAGCCGACGACAGCCGCAAGATGCAAGATTTAACCGCGTTTATTGACCTACTACTTGCCAAAACTGGCAATGTATGATATAATAGTAGTAGAAGCTCTGGCTCACGTCCAGGGTTCGCTATTTACTTAAAAGGGGGTGAAATGATTGGAAGTAAAAGTATATGGACCCGGTGGAGTCTACCTTGAGTCGCGTGTGTTCTCCACCACTGAGTCTGGCTACGCCGAAGCTGCATCGTATATTCGCTCACATCTGAACGCGGGTCACCGCGTCGAGGGCTCCGGCGTCGACAAAGTCCGCGCTTACTTCGGCAGCCTCTAAGGCGCCAACAACTTCCCCAATTTTTTCGCGCATGGCAAGGCTTAGGTCTTGCCATTTTTATTTCTATGTGATATAATGGTAACAATTATGGCAAAGAAGAATAATACTAAGCGAAAGTTGGTTGGTCTTGTCTCTGAGGAATCTGGGGTGCGTGCTTACTATACCAAGAAAAACACCATGAATACTCCTGATAAACTTAGTCTCAAGAAATACGATCCAGTTCTTCGCAAGCATGTCCTCTTCGTAGAGACCAAGAAAAACCTCGGCCGCAACGAAGTCAAGGAAAAGAAACGTTAAATAATCCCCTCGCTAGAGGGGTTATTTTTTATCTATATTATTTCTGCAGACGATATTCTATATCACGCAGCACATTCATATAATACATAAATGATTCGTAGGGCGAAGCATACGCAGAGAAATAGGCGTGGACATCGCCATCATTCCAGTACTTTGTGCACATAGAATACGGGTGGTCGGAAGTAGTTAACAGCCGCCAATCATGAATTAAATTAGCATCGCCAGAGTTAACTACATCCTGTCTAAGTTTGTAAAGCCACTCCATCGCTGCATGTTGCATCGAATTTGACAACCACGCCGAAAGGTCACGCTCGGTATCTGCCCAAGTAACGGTTTCTGGCATCGAAATCTCATCCTGTACCGCCTCTAGGTCCGCCGCTTCCGATACCGTAACGAACTTATTTTCGTATTGACCTAGCCACGCATCAATCAAGCCATCTACAAATTCAAAAATCCCAGTATCGCGCCATTGATGTTCGCCAAAAGTTTCAAAGTCCATAAAGAGATTTATGAGTGGGCCATTTAGGCATGCATCATCAAGCCAGCTCAGATATTTTGGCACCGTCAGAGGCCATTCACCCCAAGCCCGGTTCGAGAATCTAAACGCAATATCATCAGACAAGCGATAATTCTTAAGAAGTAACCGCGTTTTCGTGGCT
Source organism: Candidatus Saccharimonadota bacterium (assembly GCA_017433855.1). Taxonomy (GTDB): domain Bacteria; phylum Patescibacteriota; class Saccharimonadia; order Saccharimonadales; family Saccharimonadaceae; genus Nanosyncoccus. Next base: position 164,580 of record JAFRGM010000004.1, read on the forward strand.
GAAAGAGGGGCATAAACATGATTTGGACTTCTCCAACCTAAGATTTTGTCCCACCCCTCAGCCAAAACCGCCTTGTAGCCACGTTCATCCGCCCACTGCCCCAGTTCATCATTATAGGCCAGCTCTGTATTACGAAAAACTTTTGGTGTTACCCCAAACAACTCACGAATTTTTGCCGCGTGTTGCTCTACTTGCGCATCAAACTCCGCCCGGTCGTAGAAAAACGCTAGCGAATGATAGTAAGTTTCGCCCACAATTTCGGCCTGCCCGCGCCGCACCATATAATATATAGTATTTATCAGTTCCGGCGCCCATTTTTCGGCCTGTTCCAGCCAGGTGCCAGTAATACTAAAAGACACCTTAAAATCTGGATGCTTTTCCATCTGCCGTTTCAACAAGTTTAGCATCGGAAAATACGACTTTTTGGCAACTTTCTTAAAAATCCTCTCGTTATTCTCGCGCGCCGTATATGGCATATCAAAATAATTAGCATTATTCCCCACCTCAAAAACCGAATACTCACGGTAGCGAGTAGGTTGATGAATATGCAGATATAAGCAAATTGCGCGCACCTAAATTAAACCTCTTTTGTTTATATTTTTATTATAAATCTTCAAACATTTTTTCGCAATATCATCCCATGAAATTTGGTGATATTCGTTTCTAACGTTCTGCGTCAATGCTTCGCGCAGAGCTGTCTGCCTACTAACCGCCACGATTTCCTCTGCTAATTTACGAGTATCCCAAGCATCGTATTTTAGTGCCGACCAAATAATCTCCGATACACCAGATTGATTAGATAAAATCAGAGCGTCACCATGGTGTGCCGCCTCAAGCGCCGTTAATCCAAACGGCTCAGATACCGAACTCATCACAAAAACATCCGTCACAGCATAAATATCGCGTAGCTTTCGTCCCCGAATAAAACCCGTAAAAATTACATTTCGCGAAATCCCTAGCCTAGCCGCCTCGGCAATTAAATCGTTGCGCTCCTCACCATCGCCGGCAAACACAAACATTAACTGCGGATTTTCATGTATCGCCAGCGCCGCCGCATTCATCAAATAATGCAACCCCTTCTGAATAGTAAAGCGCCCCACCGTAGATACAATAGTGTATCCATTAGATTTTAAATGCAACAAATATCTATAAAGATTATTGTCAAACCGATATGCGGCGCGGTCATAACCCTCATCTAACGTATTGTACACTACATCAATTTTGCTCAGTGGAATGTGATACTTTTCATGAATAATGCGCTTAGTAGATTCCGACACCGCGATAATCTCATCTGCCATCATCAGCCCTTCATATTCTATTTCGTGAATAAGAGGATTGCCTGCGTGCATACCGGCACGGTCAAATTCTGTAGCATGAACATGCACAATTAGAGGCTTACCCAACATTTTCTTTGCGGTCATCCCGGCCTCATAGGTCAGCCAGTCGTGCGCGTGAATTACATCTGGATTAAAATCAGACAAGTGTTTGATTAGGTATTTTTGGTAAGATTTTTGCACATCTCTTATTGACATATATTGGTCGGCCACCGCAGTCGGAATAATTTTCTCGGCAATTTTATAGCCATCGTATGCTCCACCACCATAACGATAAATCGGATCTAACTCCGTTGCCGATATTACGTTCATAAAATCAATTTCGCTATGCTCCGCTGTATATGGAATTACAAAGTCAATGTCTGCCCCTTCACGACAAAGTGCCCGCGCCATATTTAGGCAAGCCACACCAAGACCTCCACTATTGTGAGGTGGCAATTCCCAGCCAAGCATTAGTATTTTCATCTATTCCATTTTATCACAATTTGTGCTAGAATGTAAATATAACTTATTTAGGTCGGTACTCATAAAGTATCATCGTAGGGGCGTAGCTCAGTTGGTAGAGCAGCGGTCTCCAAAACCGCGTGTCGTGAGTTCAAGTCTTGCCGCCCCTGCCATTTTTTTATGCCCGATAATTATTGATAGCATCACGCAACGCATCATGCCCCAAAATCGAACAATGAAATTTGTGTTTTGGTAAGTTCCCCAAGTAGTCATCAATGTCTTTTGCCGAAATCTCTAGTGCCGCATCAAGTGTCTTGCCCTTAGCTAGCTCCGACAGTGCTGATGTTGACGCAATCGCCGAGGCACACCCATAAGTCTTCCAACGAATATCTGTAATTATTTCATCACCGCTGGCATTTTTACCAACTTTAATATACATTTTCATCTGATCACCGCAAATCGGATTACCTACCAAGCCAACAGCATCATAATCAAACTGTTTTTCATCACCCATCAAGAAGTTCCGCGGATTCAAAAAATGCTCTTTCACTATGTCGCTATAGACCCATCCGCCATCACTATTACCATCCCGTTCATTTTCGTTACTCATGGTTAAATTATACCATACTGAGGTGTACTATGTTACAATATAAAATACATGGTATTTGCAGCTGGCGGGTTCGGGGTGCCAGGTATTGACCTGGATAGCCTCGCGACAGCTCGGACAAATATCGTTTGAGAGATCTGGACAGGACCACTCACCAAAATGTGAGTCCATAACACCGTACTGGTATAAGTACCAACTACGACGATAGGGCACCTGCATAGC
>JAFRGM010000001.1 GCA_017433855.1 Candidatus Saccharimonadota bacterium
AATTCAACTAGTCGGCTGGAATATCCCCACTCATTATCATACCAAGCTACGATTTTTATCATGTCTCCATCTACAACATCGGTTAGCGGTAAGTCGACAATGCAAGAACGTGGATCACCGATAAAATCAGACGACACAAGCTCTTCGCTGGTTACGCCGATAATCCCTTCGTAGTATGGCTCCTTCGAAATTCTAGTAAATAGCTCATTTAATTCATCCTTGGTGGTGTCGCGTTTTACAATTGCTGTAATGTCCGCAAGCGAAACTACCGGGGTTGGCACTCGCACTGAAAGCCCAGTAAAACGGTCTTTCAGCGACGGGATTGTTAGCGCGGCGGCCTTCGATGCCCCAGTTGTAGTCGGTACGATATTTTCAGCTGCGCTTCGCGCCTCTCTTAAGTCTTTTGCTGGCGCATCCAATAACCGTTGCGACCCAGTATAAGAGTGGACTGTGGTCATCATAGCTTTCTCTACGCCTAGGTTATCTTCCAAAACCTTCATAATTGGTGCAATGCAGTTCGTCGTACAAGAAGCATTTGACAAAATCTCATCTGTGTTCTCAATTACTTCCTCGTTGACACCTAGTACAACGGTCTTGGCCCCTTCGCCTTTCGCAGGTGCCGAGATGACAACTCGTTTCGCCCCCGCTTTGATGTGCGCTCGTGCTAATTCTGGTTTCGTGAAAAGACCGGTAGATTCAATCACGATATCAACCCCTAATTCTCCCCAGGGCAATTTTGATGGATCTTTCTCTACATAGACTGGAAACTTCTCTCCATCCACAACTATCGTGTCGTCTTCGGCTGTCACTTCTTTGTCATAAGTCCCATAGGTCGAATCATGTTTTAGCAGATGCGCCAGTGTCTTGGCATCAGTTACATCGTTGATTGCTACTACTTTAGCGTCGGCTCGCTCACCTAAAATTTTAAACGCATTTCGCCCGATTCTTCCGAAGCCGTTAATTGCTACTTTTATCATCTTGCCTCCTAAAAAATATGCTTATGTTTATTATAACACAAGCATATTAAAAATTGTAGATGATTTTTATCGAGCAAAATGCGCAAAGGCGCGGTTAGCCTCAGCCATACGGTGACAGTCTTCCTTCTTTTTGAAGGCGGCACCAGTTTCGTTATAGGCATCAACAATCTCCGCCTCAAGACGCTTGGCATACGGCATACTCTTTCGTGCACGTGCTGACTGCACCATCCAGGTGAATGCGAAGTGCATTTGACGATGCCCAGAAATCGGGAAAGGAATCTGATAATTGGCACCACCGACACGACGCGACTTCACTTCAAAATCTGGTGAGACGTTCGCTATGGCTTTTTCTAGCACCTCGACTGGATTCTCGGACTTCAACTTTTTTGCAGCGCCTTCAATTGCAGCATAAACTGCTCGCTCGGCAACCTGTTTCTTCCCATCTAGCATAGACTTATTAATCAACCGCTGTACATAAATAGACTGATACTTGCGGTCTGGGTTAACTTTGCGTTCCAAAGATTTAGTAG
>JAFRGM010000005.1 GCA_017433855.1 Candidatus Saccharimonadota bacterium
TAAAAACCTACTTTTCATAAACAAGCGCGGACAAATTATTGACATTATTGCTTTAGTTTGATATAATGAAAGTATCGAAGTTCTTGCACGGGGTGTAATGCTCCTACCGCAGGAGCTTCTTTTTATAGTATTCGAGCCATCAAACCCATGGCCACACGAAAAACAAGTAGCGAAAATTTTAGCACTTGCTGAGCACTATGTAGAATTTATTCCAGAAACCAGCATCAAAACACCGGATATATATCTAGAACGGACTATTTTTGAAATCAAATCCCCAATAAGCGACAAGATAGATGCGATAGAACGCAATATTACTAGAGCATTAGAAAAAGCCCAAACGTTATTTTCGATAGTTCTCGCATGAAAGTTGGAGATGACCAAATAATATGCTATTTCATGTAAAAAAATGCGCCCAGAAGCGCATTTTTTTACTCGTGCAATTTCTTACGAAATCCTATTATTTTTGAACATTCTTTAGAATATAATGTCCATCGTCTTCAGCAAATGTCATCGTATATACTGGCACCCTATCCGCAAAGTTCTTAATTAAATTATAGACACTCTCACTTTTTGCAGCAGAATAAGCCTTAACGCAATATTCATTCCCGATTTTATCATCGGTCTCGCACCAAGAAACCGCATCGTGATACACGTCTACCACTAGGTTACTACCACTATAGCGTGCCCCCTTCACGATAGAAAACATCGTCGCACCACTACCACCCATACCATTAATCTCAACCTTGAATAGTCCGGAACCTTGCCCTTCTATAAATGAAAAACTCCCAAAATGTGGCGTATCATAGCTACGTTTTTCTATCTCCTGATCACTCCCAAACAGATATTTGTACTCCCTGTTTAGCCCATCATAGGGAACAGTAACCGACCACTCGCTGCTCATAGTCGCCGAAGCAACTTCCGCCGCGCTCAAATTGTCAAAAGCAATTTTTATCTTAGCATTTACGTCGAAATCGTAATCGAATATATCGCTAAACGCTCCAAAATGCACTAAATACGGGTCCACTATTGTCTGTGCCAAAGCGTTATTAATTTCACTACTAACAACTTCGGTTATCGTTCCGTCCGGGCAAGTTACCTCAATTTTTTCAGCCGTACCGATATTCTCAGTGTTCATACAGTTCGTTACCTGCTGACTCAAGTCGGCAATCTGGTCATTTTTCTTAAATACTTGCATTAGTTCTATAATTCCGAACGCAATTCCAGCCACCGCCACAACGGCCAAAACCACCATCCCAATAATTACCCCCTTGCTCGCGTGTTTCTCCCCAGTCACACCCGCCGGCGCAACCAGCCCAACCGTAGGCTCATCATTTTCTTTCATTACGTCCTTTCTTATAGCTTATGATTTTATTATAACATTTTTATAATCAAATTTACCGCAAATCTTTTCCATGCAACATAAACACATTTTAAACAAAATACCACCCCTTAAGGAGTGGTATTTTTGCTTAATTAACTTCCGCTTAAGCTTTCTTTTTCAAAGTCAAGAAACCGTTGCGTGGATTCTCACAAACCATCCGGTCAGCTGGGAGATCACATGGAGTACCTTTACCACCGTTCGCATCCTTAGTGAAGAAGTAGATCGTCTGAGGTTTGCCACCACGTAGTGTTACTTCAGATTTATGAAGGTAATACTTGATTCCCTTGCCATTGGTATGTTCGTAAGCCATTTAAGCTTCCTCCTTAAGTTAATATAATTCTATCTTATGACCCCTTGAAACAAATGTCAAGAGGTTTTCGCGCTAAAATTCATTATCATACAAAAAACAGGGAAACTCTTAGCACGACATACACTATCAATCTCAATATTAAGACCATTATCACCACCGCCGTTAAGAGTAGCATCCACCCAGTTAGCGTCGGCGCCCACAATGGCGAAGCATAATTCCGCCAGTACAGCTCTGTCGATGGTAAATTCGCAATCACCGTGTCCTCAATGTTATCTGCGGCCGGGTATTTTTGTATCTCGCTTAGCATACAATTAATAAACCCCGGCGAATCCCACGCCCAGCCATTGCTAATCGCCTGCGCCCGGCACACTTCCCCCGCTTTGCCATATATATTGCCATTGGGATTATTATCCGATACCAGCTTCGCCTCCGCTTCCTCCAGGGCCTTCCTTGCATCCCTCAAATACTGATGCTTCAAATTAAACGGCCCCGTCCCAAACATCACTCGCGGCACTCCGTTTTCTTCTACTATATTTATTACTACATTAGAAAACACAAATTCCTTCAGCTCCGTCAAAGCCTCTGCCAATTTTACATCATTTTCTTCCACATCTGCCTCTAGCACTACATTAAGTAGCTCCGTCATCCTGATATGGTCATAGCGAAGTAACGTCGCGTCAATAAACCCTAACGGCACCAAAGCCAAAAGTAGCATCCAAGATTTTATCTTGATATGAACTTTACGCTTCCTCAGCCTTTCTTTAATCTTTCCACCCAATTTTGCCATATATCACATATTATATCACGCTTATGCCAAGGCGCCAACTACCGCGCCACGCAACGCACCGAGAACCCGTAGCTGCGAGCGTTGAGGTCGGACGGAAGGAAATTGTCGCTACGGATGTACAGGTAGTACGCGAAACTAGCGCTATTGACCGTAGACGACCAATAGAAGCCGTTGCCGCCGCTACTGTAGAGCGTGCCGTTGAAGACGTAGCCTGCGCGCACTAACCATAGAGGGCCGTATAGCATGTAGGTGTTACTCTTGTTATATTGGTTTCTAAGGTAACCATAATCATTATAGAATGCGTCGCCAGCACTTCTGGTTAGTCTCCAGCCTTTAGGACAGATAGAGTTATTGGGGTTTTCTGCAATGTTAGCATGAGTATTCTCAGTTAGGCTAGACGAATCATTGGTAGCAATAGCCGCGGACCAGTTGTAATAGTTGCCGAGGTGGCCGTGCATACCGTTTTCTACGAAAGGTTCTGTGTTAAAGGTCCTATCTGCACCTACGCAGTTAGTGTCTGTAAAGTAGTCGCAAGCAGCAGAGGCGAAAGTAGTACCCTTCTGATAAACGTCCTTGTTGTTTACGGTCAAACTCCAAGAACGTGGGTTGTTATTGTTATTATTACTGGTGATGCTACCCGTAGCAGTACCATTCCCGTGCGTGGCATTATTCTTATAAGTTGCCATGTTGGGCGTCCATTTGATTATATTATCCTCATAGCTATAGCCACTCGCTTCTGAATATGCCCCAGTTTCTTCGTAGGTATTAAGGTCAGTATTGTTGGAGTTAAGCGCAATATAAGTGGTAGATGGGTCGTCATCGTCGGCGTAGGATGGAATAGTAATATCTAGGTCTAGGTTCTGTGTCATCCAGCACTTGCCATCCCTAGCCTTGGTGACGAAGTAGGTTTTACCATCTCTGGTGTCTACTAGTTTAGCCTCATCATCAAAGGCTAAGATTCTACTACAAATGTCTGTAGTCATATCTTGCATAGCATAGTACTTACTACCATCATTTGCTGTAACTTTCTCTTTACCAGCAGCTAGGAAAGCATCATCAAAGCTAAACACTGGGCTAACGGTAGATGGGTGAACTAAGACATAACGCACTACTCCATGATAGACATCTGCGGCTTGGGTGGGAGAGACATAGGCACGGTAAGTAGTAGTAATACTAGAAGCAGCACCATTTGGGTCTGTAGCTGCATCACGATGTGCCACGAGAGTAAATTCATCTGGAACGATGCCGTAGTCACTATAGTCGCTTTCTATAGTGATAGGGCGAGCGCTATTTACGGAAGATAGTTTCATACCCCAGTTTGATGATGCTGTACCAGTACCAGTGGGAATATTACTATGAGTACCTACTAGATTATTATTACCTAGTGTAGTGTTAGCATAGCCTACTGCATATACAGCAAAGCCAGCTGCATCATTGCAGGTGACTGCAATGGTAGTAGTACCTATACCAGTCTTTTCGCTACCGTTAGTCAGAACTGCTGAATGGGCAGCATTGGTAGTGGCAGTCATACCACAGGCGGTGTTGACTAGAATGGTGGCACTAGTAGTGGCGGTATTCGCCGCCTTAGTTGGTGCAGTTAACAAGGCCCCTATGCCAGTCACCCCCACTAAACCAAGCACTATTATTAATAATTTCGTTTTGATATATTTGCCCATTCTCCCTCGTGACCCTATTTATTAACTGCTAGCCCATGCGGTGCCACCTTAATACAAATAGGGGTCATGCACAAAAATGGCGCCGCAAGGTTTGCAGTACCACAATTACTTACCGAGGATCGGCTCGAAATCAAGGTGCCTTGTAGCGCCATTACCAACTTCGAGCCGATTCATCAAAAGCTTCAAAAACAAAAATGAACCTCGATTATGAATAATTGTAATACTGCAATTCTATGATACCATACGCATGAGCACTTTTGCAAGTCCATTTTCCCACCGAGTTTTCCACATAACCACATTTTTTTATTTTTTCTGCCCCACCCCTGTTTTAGCACTCTTGCATTTTGAGTGCCAGTGTGCTACAATAAGGAAAGATTGGCACTCACCATACACGAGTGCTAGAAAAGGAGATTAAATATGTCAAAAATCATCGGTATTGACCTTGGCACCACCAACAGTGCTTTTGCCTATATGGTAGCCGGCAAACCAGAAGTTATCACTAACGCTGAGGGCGATCGTACTACCCCATCTGTAGTGGCCGTCACCAAGAAAGGCGAGCGCTTAGTTGGTAAAGTTGCCCAGCGTCAACGCGTCACCAACCCTAAAAACACCATTTACGGCATTAAGCGCTTAATCGGGCGCAAGTTCGAAGATGACGAAGTTCAGCGTGACCTCAAAATTAGCCCTTACAAAATTGTTAAGAAAGGCAATGGTGTCGCCGTAGAAATGGACGGCAAAGAATACACACCAGAGGAAATTTCCGCCATGGTACTTTCCAAAATCAAAGCCGACGCCGAAGCCTTCCTTGGCGAAAAAGTCACCGAAGCTATCATTACGGTGCCAGCCTACTTCGACGATTCTCAACGTCAAGCCACCAAAGACGCTGGCAAGATTGCCGGGCTTGAAGTCAAGCGCATCATCAACGAGCCTACCGCCGCAGCCTTAGCCTACGGTCTAGAATCCAAGAAAGACGAAAAAATCGCTGTCTTCGACCTTGGTGGTGGTACTTTCGATGTCTCCATTTTGGAACTCGGTGACGGTGTCTTTGAAGTTATGTCCACCAACGGCGACACCCACCTTGGCGGCGAAGATTTCGATAATATCCTAGTCAATTTCCTAGTAGACGAATTCAAGAAGGAATCCGGCATCGACATTAAGAGTGACGCCGCCGCCATGCAGCGCGTCAAAGACGAAGCTGAAAAGGCCAAGAAAGAGCTATCTTCTAGCACTTCCACCGACATTAACTTGCCATTCCTTTCCGCTGATGCCGACGGGCCAAAGCATTTTGAATATACCTTAACCCGCGCGAAGCTCGAAGAGCTAGTTTCTCCATTGCTTGACCGCTTAGCCAGCCCAGTAGAAAAAGCCCTTCAAGATGCCAAGCTCACCACTAAGGACATCAATGAGGTCGTCATGGTTGGTGGTATGACCCGCATGCCAGCCGTCATCGAGAAAGTCAAATCTATCTTCGGCAAAGACCCAATGCAGGGTGTCAACCCAGACGAAGTTGTAGCCGTAGGTGCTGCCATCCAAGGCGGCGTGCTTCAGGGCGATGTAAAGGACGTTCTCTTGCTTGACGTCACCCCACTCACCCTCGGTATCGAAACCATGGGCGGCGTTCGTACCCCACTTATCAATCGCAACACCACCATCCCAACAAGCAAATCTGAAGTCTTCTCCACCGCTTCTGACAACCAGCCACAGGTAGAGATTCACGTCCTCCAAGGCGAACGCGAATTTGCCAAGGACAACAAGTCCCTCGGTCGCTTTATCTTAGACGGCATTGCTCCAGCACCTCGTGGTGTCCCGCAAATCGAAGTAACCTTCAATCTTGAGGCTCATGGCATCTTAAATGTCACCGCCAAAGATAAAGGCACCGGCAAGGAACAGTCCATTACTATCCAAAACTCCGGCAACATGAGCAAAGAAGACATCGAAAAAGCTCAAAAAGAAGCCGAAATGTATGCCGACGAAGACAAGAAGAAACGCGAAACCATCGACGTCAAAAATCATCTCGAAAATGCTATTTATCAAGCCGAAAAAATGCCAGACGAGTACAAGGACAAAATCTCCGACGAAGATAAAAACACCATCAAAGAAGCTGTCGAGGCAGCCAAAAAGGTACTCGGCGACGAATCTGCCGACAAAGATCAGCTCGAAGCTGCCGCTAAGGAGCTCAGCGACAAGATTATGCCTATTGGTGCCAAAATGTACCAAGAAGCATCAAAAGACGCTCCAAAAGATGATAGCAAAAAAGATGACGAACCTGTCGAAGGCGAAGTCGTAGATAAATAATATGCTATAATTGGGATATGAAAATTATTATCCCAGAACTAAAAAACTCGGTTATCAGGGAAGCCATCTCGCATTTTCCTGATATCGAGTTTTTTGGTGCCGCAGATCTTGACGCAGCTGCAGAGCTAGTCGCCTCCGGCCAAGCCGATTCCATGGTTTCTGGCCTAGATTATTCCTCGCGCGATGTGCTCTTAACTTACAAAGCTCACATCCCCCTATCCTCTGCCTTTTTCTCCAGTTGCTTCATCTGCAAAAAAGCCAATCAACACCTTATTATTGCCGACGGCGGCGTCAATAAAAACCCATCCAAAGAGCAGCTCTATACCATTATTGAAGATACCGCTAAGACTCACTTAGCATATTATGGCACCACGCCAAAAATCGCTCTGCTTTCCTATTCTACTTACGGTTCTGGTGGCAAAAACCCCGATCTCGAAAAATATCAATTCTGCCTATCAGAGATTAAATCTGCGCATCCAGATTGGTTCATAGATGGCGAAATGCAACTCGATGCCGCCATTAGCCCAGAAGTAGCCGCGAAAAAAACTCCAAGCTCGCCCCTAAAGGGAAGCGCCAACATTCTCATTACGCCAGACCTAAACAGTGGCAATATCCTCTACAAATCTCTGGAGCGGTTTGGTGGTTTTACTGTCGCCGGCCCCATTATTCAAGGTTTTGCTACACCCCTTGCCGACCTCTCGCGCGGCAGCACCGTAAAAGATGTTATCCTAACTATCAATGTAATTAAAATGCTACTTTCCCATAAAGGAGTCCTATGAAATACTTTGGTACCGACGGCATTCGTTTGCCAGCCACACAATTCACCAGCGATTTTATTATGCAAATTATCGCTGGCCTCGCCGCTTATGCTGGCACCAACAAAAAAGTCCTCATCGGTGGCGACACGCGCGAATCTACCGAATGGATTTTGCAAGATCTTGCTACCGCGCTAGAAACTTTTGGTTTTGACTATGCTTCAGTCGGAGTTTTACCCACCCCTGCTATCAATTACTGTTTCTTTAAGATGGGTTTCGATTTTGCTATCGACGTTACCGCCTCACATAACCCATACACCGACAACGGCATCAAAATCTTTGAACGCTCCCAAGAAACCGATTCCGGCGCCAAACTCAGTCCCGCCGGCTGCGCCGCCATTGAGGCCGCCCTCGCTTCACCTCAATCTTATCAGCCAGTATCCATCAGCGACCGAGAAGATTTACACGATGAAGCCCTTGCACTCTACTTAGAGCATTTACGCAATTATTTCAGCGCCATTCCTGGCCTCACCGATCTCTGCGGTCAAAATATCGCCATAGATTTTGCTAACGGCGCCACTAGCGCCATTGGTCCTGAAATTTTTGAATCTCTTGGTGCCACCGTTACCACGCTCCACCTTAACCCCGCCTATGGCCAATCTATCAACCAAAATTGCGGTAGCACCCATCCCGAAAGTTTAATCACTGCCGTTACCGCAAATCACCTTGACTTCGGTATCGCTTACGACGGCGACGGCGATCGTGCGCTCCTTGTTGACCACACCGGCACCCTCGTAGACGGCGACGATATTCTCGCCATTCTCGCAGACTATCTACACCTAGACTCCATCGCGGTCACCGTTATGACCAACCAAGGGCTCCTCAATTGGGCCAAGCAAAACCACATCACCACTAGCATCACCGCCGTAGGCGACTCCAATGTTGCCACCGCCATGTTAGAGCATCATATTCATCTCGGCGGGGAACAGTCCGGCCACATCATTCTGCCCGGTGAACCCACTGGTGATGGTATTTTAACTTCCCTTATTATCGCTAAAATCCTCCAAACCACCAAACAGCCCCTTCACACTGCAAGAAGCATCATAACCAAGCTCCCCCAAGTTTCCCTCACCCTCCCAGCTACCCCGGCACAGAAACAAAAAATAGCGCAAGACGCTACCATTACTTCCATTATAGCACATTTTACAGAAAAAGTCAATAGTGAGTGCGCTGGGCGTGTCCTCGTCCGCCCTTCGGGCACCGAACCTCTAATTCGTATCACCGTCTGGGGCGATGATGAAGCAAAAATCACCCAACTCGCCCACGATTTATGCACAACTTTAAAAGAGAAGATTATATGAACATCGTAAAATTAACCAACTACACACCAGAAATCGCCACCAGAGTGAGGGAATTACTAATCCAACTTTCCCGCTCCGGCAAAGACCACGGGGAAATACCAGAAGCCTGGTTTCAAGACCTCATCACTTCCCCATCCCACGATATGTTACTCGCCATAGATGATAATGGTAAGATTCAAGGCATCGCCACCCTCTCCATTATCATGGGGCCTATCGTCAGAAAAATCGCCTATCTTGAAGATTTTGTTACGGATAGCTCTATGCGTGGTCAGGGCGTTGGTACCCTACTTTGGGATGCCATGTTAGACTGGGCGCGCGAAAAAAGTTGCACCGAACTCAACTTCACATCCGGCATCGGTCGCGAAGCCGCCTGGAAGTTTTACCAAAACAAAGGTGCCACCATTTATGAAACCAACTTTTTCAAAAAACCTCTCTAAATCATCACTAGTATCAGTACTGGCATCAAATAGACCTGCAGAGCATTAGGTAGACCAGAGAAGAAGCATAGCGACACAGCATACGCCACTATTAGCGTCAGCATTAGTAGCACCTTACTTGGCCACCTTCTTATTGCCCATATTATCAAGACCACAAGCGCTACTATGCCCAGCCCCACACCTATCAACCCAGTTTCTAATAGCATGCTGGCATATTCATTTTGCACAATCTCCTTCGGGCTTGGAGATAAGCCATTTTCAAACAATGCCTCTCCGGCACCACCTAGCCCCACCCCTACCAAAACAGTCTTCAAATCTCCCGACCACACATTTAGCGCCGCATCTGTTAGCCTAATGCGTGTATCGGTAGATTCTTGTACATAACCATCAAAAATCGCTTCCTCTTGCACTAAGTTTTCCACAGGCTTTTCCTCGTAGTTTTCCACAGGTTTTTCCACAGCCTCTACACCCTCATTTTTGGCCGCTTTCTCTCTAATATCTACAATCCCAAGTGACAAATGATTTATCACTTTTGCTACTCCAGATTGATAAGTATCATTCGTAGGACTTACCGCCGCCATCAAACCCTGCACATTTAGCGCCATCACAAAAGAGAGAATTATCGCACCCCATACTTTTACTAGCCCCCACCTATCAGTTCGATCTTTTTTTCGTTCTTTCATTAGCCAAAATGCCGTCATAAATAGCATTGCTACCATCAATGCATAAATCGCCCCACGCGAAAAGGTCAAAATCAAAGTTACACTCGTAACAATCAAACACCCCCACAAAAATCTAGCGTTCAAAGGCTTCTTTAATAGCAGCCAGGCCACTGCTATCACTGGCGCCAGCAGCAAATTGCCCATAAATTGTGGCTCTATCGCAAACCCATTCGGATGGGGAAAACCAAACATCTTGTAAGTACACCCGGCGCAGAGCAAAGTTTGCTCACGGCTACAACCCACCAAATCCAGTACGCATTGCCCAATACACCACGCACACACAATTAACGTTCCAATCATCCACACTCTTAGCCACTTTCGCCTAACCTTAGTATCCACTTCTAGCGGCGCCAGTTTCACCGCCACCGCACCAGCAATTATTATTAGCCACATTATCCCAGCCGTTAGCACTCCGCGCAACAAATTATGCGACCAGAAAGCCGATACCGTTACAAAAATCGGGAAACTAAGCAGTAAAACCATCCGCTTCACGTCGCCTTTTTTGAGCCCCCTCAGCAAATGTCTTTTTACCACTAGCACCCCGCCGCACACATCTAGTAGCACCAGCCACACCAAGGCCAAGGATAACTCAAGATTCATCGTTTCGTTTGTACCTAAACTAATCACCGGATAATACGAAAAATATAGCGCTACCGGTAGCCCCAGCAATAATACCTTATACATTCTACTTAGTATTTTCATCAATCAGCTTTCTTATTTCTGAGTCAAAACGCTCTGCGCTAAACCCTGCCGCACTCTGCGCCACTTTTGCCCGGTCAAATTTTAAGCCTTCAAACCTCCGCATTGCCTCCACCAGTGCAGACACCGTCTGTTTTTCAAACACCACCCCATTCTTCCCATCTTTTACATAATCTAGCGCCCCACCTTGACCAAACGCAATCACCGGACACCCAGCCGCCAGAGCTTCCACTGGTGCTATACCAAACGGCTCCAAGCTAGGGAACAAATACCCTTTTGCGCCCCTCAAATACTCCGCCAGCTCATCTCTTTGCATTACTGGCAAAAACTCAACTCCAGAATCCGCCATTTTAACGAGGGAATTATGCTCCGGCCCCTCACCAATTACCACCAATTTCCTCTGTAGTTTTACACAGGCCTTCACCGCCAAATCAATTCTCTTCCACGTTACCTGCCGCGAGGTTGTAATGTAATAAGAAGCCTGGTCGACATAATCTCTAGCCCCAAATGCCTCAATTTCCACTGGCGGATGCACTACCCGTGCTTCTCTCTTGTAGTATTTTTGAATCAATCCTTTTGCGTACTCGCTAATCGTCACAAACTCATCTACCTTCTGTGCCGCCCTAAAGTCTGCCTTCTTAAGCGGCCCCACCAGCCACTTAAAACACACTCTCACTAGTGGGTTAAGCCATCCAAACCCTGGATTCTTTACATATTCATCATACATCTGCCAATAATACTGGGTCGGCACATGACAATAACAAATATGTCTGCCGTTTGGGGCTTTTACCGCCTTCGCCTCCGCCCCAGTAACCGATATCACCAAGTCGTATTCCGCCAAATCTAATCTTTCAAACCACTTCTGCCTAAGTGGCCCCAAAAATCGTCTACAAAAAGTAGGGAAGATCTGCAGCCACCCCGTCCTTACATCTGCATCCAAAAACCAATCAATTCCCTTCTTGTCGTATTTAGAAGTATAAATCGGTGCCTCTGGATATAATTTATGTAATTCCAAAAGCACCTTCTCTGCCCCACCCACATTAGTTAGCCAATCGCAGACTAGTGCAACCTTCATTTTGCTCCCTCACCCCTCAATACCGCCGCAATCGTCCTAAAGAAAATCTGTAAATCAAGCATCAAGGACCAGTTCATTACATAATAAATGTCCAGCGCTCTCCGCTCCTCAAACGAAATATTGCGTCTCCCAGACACCTGTGCAAACCCAGTCAATCCAGATTTTACCGCCAGTATCAAAGATCTGTCACCATAATCCCTTAGTTCTCCCGGCAAAAGTGCCCGCGGTCCAATCAACGAAATATCACCTTTTAGGATGTTAAATAATTGCGGCAATTCATCTAATGAAGTCTTCCTTAAAAACGCTCCGAATTTCGTAATTCTTGGGTCATTTTTCATGTAATCACCATTTTTACGATATTTTTTAATCAGCTCTGCTTTGCCCATTTTAATAAATGCCTGTTCCGCCGTCATCCCACTATATTCCGGTCGCATCGACCTAAACTTATAGCACTTAAACTTCCGGTTATACTGCGTTAATCTTTCGTCCGCATATACCGCCGGCGCTTTCACATTGGCCAACTTCAGCACTAGCCAAATTATTACCATCGGTACTATTGCAACAAAAAGCCCTACCACTGCAAACACTAGGTCGAATGCCCTCTTAACTACCGCCCACCCACCAGAGAGTGGCGTCAGTTTCACAAGCACCGCCGGAGTGTTCCCCACCAGCTCCAGCTCACCAAAATGCGATGACAGCGCCGTTTCACTTGGCACAAAATAATACAACAAATGTCTTTTAATGGTTTGCTTATAAACATATTCCGTAGATTTTTCATCCGTCTGGAATACCACATCTGCATTAGCGTGCCTTAGCGCTTCCTTGAGCGACGAATACTGATGCGTTTTTAAGTCTCGCGGCAGATACTTACGATTCGCCACCACCCCAGCCAATCTATAACCATACTCTGGTGTAGAAGTTATAAAATCTGCCAAATATTCAGTATTTTTATGGTTCCCTACTATAATCACCCGCTTCGTACCATAATTCTTCTTAAAAATCTGCCGGGACGCATAAATAATCGCAATTCTTTCACACATCAAAAGCATAAAAGAAAACACCACAGCCAGCACCGCCACCACCCTTACCGGAAAAATATTTCTACCAGTAAAATAGTCATATACAATTAGCGCCGCCACGCTCAAAATCGCCGCAAGCAACACTCTCCCCACTTCCGGCAACCGCGATTTATTCAAAAAAATAGTTTTCTTGTATAGCCCCAAGGCCGCAAGCACCACCCACATAATTGGCACTAGCCACAGTATTTCAAGTGTAAACTCCAAAAGTTGCGACTCAAAAACATACGGCCTCGGGTCTACATGTACTCTAATAAAATACGCCAACGCAAACGACAAAACCAGCGCTATCGCATCCCCTATCATCAGCGCAATTCTCAAAACATAATCCGACTTTCGTCTCATATCAATATTATACCATAAATTATGCTTTAACCAAAATCAAGTACTACTCCACCGTCACTGATTTTGCCAAGTTGCGCGGCTGGTCCACATCATAGCCCTTCGCCACTGTTACATAATATGCTATTAACTGCATCACCAGGTTCATTAGTAGTGGCGCAAAATGTTTAATTGTGTCTTTTATTACAATTACGTCCCTCACCGGCATTTCAAAATCCCGCACATTCGTTATAGCAATCACCTGCCCACCTCTCGCCAAAACTTCCTGCAAATTAGAAATTGCCTTGTCAAAAAGCTCTCCTTTCGGCAGCAGCGCCACCTCAAAAAACCTCTCATCCACCAGCGCCAAAGGTCCATGCTTTAGCTCGCCAAACGCGTAAGCATTAGCATCCACATAAGAAATCTCTTTTAATTTCAGTGCGCCTTCCATTGCTGCCGGATATGCCGTATCACGCCCTAAATAAATTGCATGCTCCAAACTGGCATATTTTTGCGCAATTTTCCGCACTGCCTCACTGGCCTCATCCAAAGTTTCCCGTATTGCCGCCGGCAATTTTATTAACTCATCTATGTATGGTTTTAATATTCCGCTCCTCGCACCCTTCGCCTGCGCAATCGTTAAACCAAACATCACCATTGCCACTACCTGCGAAGTAAAAGCCTTCGTCGATGCCACAGAGATCTCTGGCCCCACATGTACATAAGTACCCCCATCCACCTCTCTCGCAATTGTCGACCCAATCGCATTTACAATGCCAATCGTCGGTATGCCCTGTTTCTTTATCTCGCGCAAACAAGCCAAAGTATCCGCAGTTTCACCAGATTGCGACACAATCAGCGCTACTGAGTCTTTTGGGATATAAGCATTTTTATATCTATATTCCGACGCAATCACACTCTCTACTGTAATTTCCGGCGTAAATTGTTCAATGTAATACCCCGCCATCAATCCCGCATGATATGCCGTGCCACACCCCACAATCACAAGATGTTTCACCTTGCGTAGCTGCTCTTGTGACAATCCAGGGCCGCCCAATCGCACCGTTCCCTCTTTCTCATTAATGCGCCCCCTCAGTGTTTCCGCCAAAGATTCCGGCTGCTCCATAATCTCTTTTAGCAAAAAATGTTCATATCCACCTTTTTGAATAGCCGCTAGATTAGTCTCAATTTCCTCCACTTTCGCCGATACTGGTTCAGCATTTAAAGTTTTAATGACAACATTGTCACGCGTAATCACCGCCACTTCCCCATCGTTTAGATAAATCGCTTGCTTGGTGTGCCCCACGAGCGCCGCCGCATCAGACGCTAGCATCGTCTCTCCATGCCCAACCCCAATCACTAACGGCGAGCCACTTCTAGCCACTACAATCTCGTTCGGATTATCAGTCGTCACCACAGCGATACCATACGTTCCTTTTGTAAGTTTCAAGGCCTGCACCACCGCATTTACCAACGGATATTTTCCATCCTTATAAAAAGAGTTTACAAGCGCCGCCAATACTTCCGTATCCGTCTGCGACTTGAACTCGTGTTCCGTTAAATGTTCTTTCAGTTCTTTATAGTTTTCGATAATCCCATTATGTACCAAAAAAATCTTCCCCGCCTGGTGCGGATGCGCATTAGCCTCACTCGGTTCGCCATGAGTTGCCCACCTTGTATGCCCAATACCAATCTTATCGTTTCGTTTATTGTTGCTTAGTTTATCTTCCAAGTTTGCAATCTTACCCTTCGCCCGTAAAAGCGTCGCGTCACCATTCTCACTAAGCGTTACAATACCCGCCGAATCATATCCCCTGTATTCCAACCGTTTTAATCCCGAAATCAAAAAGTCCTGCGCCGCATTCTTTCCAACATAACCCACAATTCCGCACATTTTAACCTCCTTAATGATACCCATATTATAGCACACTCACCCCGCCAGTATCTAGCCCCATCACAAAACACTACGCACCCGCTACGCTACATCTAGCGTACCAAATCTGGCACGCCACATCTAGTGTCTTTAAGATTTATACACCCAGCCGAGTGCCTGATAAAAATTATGTGCCGTAGGTAACCCCAAGTTTTTCAAAGTCAAATTCACTATGTCATCAGTTAATACCACCACAAATAGCGTTATTGCTAGCGTCAAAAACGCCCGCCGGCTCATCACTTGCGACCATAGCATGCACTTTGGCAACAGCCAGTACATAAGCGCCAACGCACCCAGCCCAAACGCTATCACACTCGCCGGACACACGAATCCATCAATGTTCCCCAGCCCAAACCACGAATGCGAATAATCCCAATACCTAGTACCATTCCCCACCGTATAGACCACCCACCCCGCAAACCATTCTAGCACCCCACAAACTAACGCACTCGCCACAAACACCGCCCACGGGTATTTCTTCAATGTACAACTCACCAGTATAATCGCCACCGCCCCATACGCATAAATGTTCATCCATGGCAGCAAGTTGCCACCCTTAATATAAAGATGCTGAAACCGCCCCGCAATTTCCGCCAGCGCAAACTCCCAAACCCAGCCGATAAACCCCGCTATCACTACCACTAGCATCATTACCCCCACCTTTTGATATGTTTTAAGCCTAACCTCATCATTTAGGTAACGCTTAAAAAACTGGCGTTTGTTCGTCTTTTTTATGTTTTTCTGCGCCTTGCTCACACTTTTATTATAACAAATATATTAGCATTTTCTATATTTCTTATGTTATAATAATATAAACAACTTCAAAAATTAACACACTACAAATAAAAACCATCGGAGAAAAAAATGCCAAACAAAAAGAAAACCACAAAAATATCGATCTGGGGCAAAATCTGGCGCATCGCCCTCGCGATTGCCGTTCCACTTGGCGGGGGACTTATTATTTCACTTTTTACCCGCGACTCCATGACAAAATTCGGCACCTTTAATCAACCACCACTAGCTCCACCAGCCATCCTATTCCCTATCGCCTGGACCATTCTGTATGTTTTAATGGGTCTAGCCAGCTACTTCATTTGGCAAAAAGGCCGTTACTCTCGCAAAAAATCCGACAGCCTACTATCTAAAGCTGCTCTCATTATTTATGGCATTCAACTCATTTTCAACTTTGCCTGGACACCATTTTTCTTCGTGCTTGACCTCTTTTGGTTTGCGTTCGTCTGGCTTCTAGTTATGTGGGCACTTATCCTCGCGCTTACAATCGTCTCATACAAAATCTCCAAGCCTGCCTTCTGGATGCTTCTGCCTTATCTAGCATGGTGCACCTTCGCTGCCTACCTCAACTGTGGCATCGCCATTCTAAACTAACCATTACTGTTAATTGCGAAAAATCTACCAGAACATCTACCATTAATTTGGAAAAAATGCGTAAAAACACTCAAATTGACATAATAATCGAGCATATTAAATCCGAATATGGAGCAAGCCCAGAATTCTTATGGCCAGACCGCTATCCGGACTATGCAGTTTTTCGCCATAGGGATAATAAAAAATGGTTTGCACTAGTGGCCACTATTGCTGCTACTAGTTTGGGGCTAAAAGACGATAAACAAATTGATGTGATTAATCTCAAGTTCGATAAAAATCAAACCTATGACTTCGCCGAAACGAGCGACCATATTTTCCCAGCTTATCACATGAACAAGAACAACTGGATTACTATTTGGCTCGACGGCAAGCTATCGGACGAGATGGTGTTTAAATTAATTAGAAAAAGCTACTTGCTTTCGGATAAATAAAACAAGTTATACCTAAGAAAGATTACCCGGTACTGATGCCGTGCGAGTTCTGAGGTATACTTTTGCAGGCAAAGAGATAGGGATGTCGCTTCGCTCCATGGGGATGTCGTGCTTCGCACTCCATTCGAACTTAATCCTAAACCAAATTTTACTTAGCAACACGACTTTTTCTTAAGAACGTAGTGACCAGTAAGAATCACTAATACTACAAGAAAAACAGTAATCCCTAATTGGAAATTCACAGTAGCGCTCTGCTCTGCTCTAAACGCCGAACCAGAATCTGGGACTATTATATCCTCATCAGATTTTGGAATAAGACTCTTGAGTATTGGCATAATACTCTCAGGAATGTGACCGATAACTAGATTCTCGGCATTATCAACGAGAGTATAAGTATAATAAAGCGAATAATCTTCGCCGAATGTATTCTGAGTGTAAATAGCATCAGCAATCAAAAATGGAGAGATAGCCTTAACTAATTTTGGTAAGTTTTCCTTGAGGATCTCAAACTCTGTTTCACTAATACTTGGAGCTTGACCAAGCTTAGTCTCGTAATCATTATATTGCCCTATGTAACCGGTAAGGATTGTAATTAATTCATCAACATTTTCATTAGTAGCGGTGCCTTTTAAAACCTTAACCAAATCAAGATAAGCCGGGAAGTTAGCCAAATCGCCAGCATAATTTGCTAATAAATCATAGAAAGCATTCCCAGCCACCATACCGGCAAGACCTTTGCTAGTATCACTAATAAATCCAGTAAAATCGCCTTGTTTATCTAGCGTCCTCATTTGGTATAGTTTCATTATGGCCGACAATGGTTCTTTAATCTCAGCATCAAAGTATTCACGAGTCAGTCCATTATCAGTCACAAATCGTATCCAAGCGTCCATAAAATCACGACCATTCATAGTACCAACCTGCTCAGTAAGGCCTTCATTATCTGATAGAATATTAGTAGCAGTGGCAGGATTAGCGAGATCGGCGATGTTGACAACAGAAGTTGCAATTTCCAAATCAGCAGGATGAATTCCTTCATAGATGCCAGTATTATAAAACCCCCACAATTCTGGAAAAACATAACCGAGAAGTAAGTCATTGCCATCTTTGACATCATGGATATTTGTATAACCTGGCTCGGTGAGGCTAGCACGAGGCGCGCCAAAAGTATAGACGTAAAAATCATCCGCCTTCATGTCGTAATCTGACAGATTTTCGTTAATCATTTTAGCAGCAAGGTCAACTACTGCACCACCACGAGAATAACCAACCATCCAAATTTTATAATCTGAAAGATGGTTAGTATAAATATATTCATCAAGCCTTTCCTTGATATACCCGGCCGATTCGCTAAAACCAGCATGATCACCGCTGGCGCCAACGTTAAAGTTCGAA
>JAFRGM010000006.1 GCA_017433855.1 Candidatus Saccharimonadota bacterium
ATTTTTCTTGCGAGGTTTCATCTTCGGAAGATTTGCGCGCATAAAGGACGTAGCGTAACTTTTTGGGGTCAACTACGTCCTTTTTCTTTTTAGTAATAGATTGTTTCGCCGGTGTTTTCATCAATCATTTTCTCGGCATAGAGGCTAATCTTTGATTTGTCAGTGTTGATCTTTTTTAAGCATTCCACAAACCTCATCACATTTTCAGTTGATGTGTTGTTATTCGAAACACTCATAAAGTATTACCTTTACTCTGTGTAATTGCCTAAGTGTTTCTTATAACAACTACTATTAGACTTATTATTTTGGTAATCTTGGTATGACGTGTTTCGCTTTAACCAACGTGTTATTTATAGTTTAGTCGTTTTCTTTACTGAACCTCTTACCGCTCTCCTTCCTGACATTTTTATTATTACTTCACCGTAATCGCTTGCAATGTCGGCAAGCGATTCCTCTAATTTTCTATCTATCTTTATCGGTCTATTATATTCAGTATAAGTTTCGCCTTTTAATGTCCGTTTGACCATGAACGACTCACCCGATGCGGTTTGACGGAACCTATCGACAAGCATTTTTTCTTGTTCGCACCAATCTTCTCGCAGGGCACCAAGGTCCTTATCGTTGCGTGCTTTATCATCAAGCCATAAATGCGGATCCAGTTGTAGTGGCACGTGGCCGCCCAGTAAGCAATCTGCCCAATAGACGAAACTTGCAAGATTTAATCGAATCTCACTTGCCGGCGGCTCGCTGCCGTCGGATCGCTCCGCCAACTCACGCGCGCTTAGAATATGTTCCGTACCATTTGGTTCTATTGTGATAGTAATTGTGTAGCCCAAATGAACAAGCAGAATTGCATCTGTAAAAAGACTATCGTCTTTTTTTAGAAATGAGTCATAAAAAGTTTTTATGAAACTTGTATCGATACCATAGCGGCGCAGTTCTCGCACTATAAGCAGATATACGGCCTCGATATAGGTAAATCTTCTCCAACCCCTCCCTACATCATTTCGAGGATCTTGTATTAAGTCAATTGATTCGTAATAGTTTATGGATCTAGAGCTTATATTTAGCCTATTAATATTAATAAGGCGCTCATGCCATTTTTGTCGAATAACGTCGGCGCTAGGCGAGGTCAGTGAAAGCAGCTGCCCATAAATATTTGCTTCATGCGAATCCAAAGTTTCCATACTTAGAATTATACACTATTGTAAGATTTTTTACAAGTGGGTTATGCTTTTGTTTATCATTACAGTTTTTATAACGGTCATTATACATATCTCGTTAAAACTATGATATGTTCAAAATCGGGTAGTATTAAATTATCAAGTAGTTTTATCAAAGAAACTTTATTTTTTTCTATCTCTTCAAAACGTAGCATTCTTTTTGCGCTCAGACTACGATCTAATTGTTTAACGATAGAACTATATTTTTTAATCGTATTCTCGTCGACGCAGCTCAAGCAAATATTAATGCTTTGCATATCATCTGGAGAAACTTTTGTAGTTTTACCGTTGAGTATTCTTTCGACTGCACTTAGAAAACGTATTTTATCGGCATTTTGTTTTTTGATGATATCAAGTTCGGCAAAATTGTTTCGCGTTTAGAGATAGCAGTATTTAACATCTCGTCATATTTCCTACATGCATACTCTGCTTCGGCATCATTAAGGTAACCGGCGGTATTGTTATCAATTTTTCTACCTCTCGCATAACAGCCTTTGAAACCGGAGAATATTACTGCCAGATCAGTTAACCTTTCCTCATCATTTTCATCTTTACATGGTTTCTTCACAGAGTGCAGCACAATATGATTAAGTTCGTGCGCCATAATGTAGATAAACCTATCAACGTTTGCCTCACACCCGTTATAAATAGTTATGTGACAGGGTCTACTCTTGAACTGCCGGCTTCCGTAGATACCGACATTGCTAACATTTACTTCAGCCAGCTTTATGCGTCCATCACTAGCGAGCTTCTTTTTATTGCTGCGAGTAACCGTTATCCGTAAATCTTCAAGTGAAAGATGCTTAGCTATCATATCAATGGCGCTTTTTAATTTATTGTCTATGAAAAGACCAGTTATCTCCGGCGTGTCAGCCAAGTTCGATATACCTATATAATGAACAATATCATTTATTTCTGAGTCCAACTTAGTTTTATCTAAACTATCGTCATTCTGCTTGGTTTGTCTATCTTTTTGTGGCTGCTTGCGCTTGTCCGGTGGGAGCGCATTGGTTTTTGATGATTTAACTGACGGAGAAAGATCTTTTGATTTGCTATTTGTGGATTTGTCTTTTCTAAAAAATGCTCCTATGATTGACGATAAGATTATTATAACGATAGGAGTAAATAAAGAATAATTTACTGGAGATGGACTGCTTATTTTTGGCGTCGTAATATTCTGCGCGGACGGCTGCACGGTCGTAGCGGTCGTATAATGGCTGTTGTGCATAGGATACCTCCTTAAACGATTAAGGACACCGTAGAACGGTGTCTAATATCGCTCACTGCACTTAGTTGGTTGACTAAATGTTTTACGGTGTCCTATTCACGAGTCAACCGTATGTATTTACGTTATTCACATAAACCACTAAATGCAAATTTGATATTAGACAATACTATTATATCACAAATCTAGGGTTTCTGCAGTTCTTTAGAAAAACTAATGCCTTTATTTTATGCTTCTCTGACGCATTTTAAGGCGGTCTGGACGGTTTCTACACGCGAAGCCGCAATGACACTTCTGTTTTGCTTTTCCTCGTGTTTCTCGCCGCTTAATTCGTCAATATGCTTTGAACACTTTTCTAACATCGCGTAGAGTTTATCGGACGGAACAGTACGAAAGCTACGGCGCGATAGCTCATTCCTTATATCGCGATATAGTTCTGAAAAATAGCGCAAACGATTGTCTCTGGCGACTTGATAATCATAAAGAATGTCGTTCTTTGTCATAGCCTTGCGTTCCGCAATTCTTTATTCCATGCGACCAACGTGGATTTGCCACAGTGGAGAATATCGGCGATGTCTTGATAACTTGCGCCGCGAGCGCGCAACTCGATAAACTGCGCTTTTTGGTCATTCTTATACAATTCAACTGATTTGCTGCGGTTGCACATTTCTTCTATGATATCCATATTTAGACGTTCGGATGGAGTTCGTCCGGGAGTGATTGCGATATCGGTCAGATTTGTATCAATTTTGGTTTTCATATCTATATTATAGCATAAGTACTTCTTTAATTAAGTATGGTATAATTATATATAGAAGGAGGACTGCGTAGATATGGATATACTCGATAAAGCAATAATATATGCAGTAAAATCTCACAGTGGTAGCTTTAGGAAAGGTACAAGCACGCCTTACATCACACACCCTATAGAAGCAGTCTCGATAGTAGCTACTATGACTAACGACCAAAGGGTTCTGGCTGCGACAGCTCTACATGATGTAGTGGAAGATACGGAAGTAACCATCGACGACATACGAAAAGATTTTGGCGACACGGTAGTTCGCTTAGTCGCAGCCGAAAGTGAAAATAAGAGAGATAGCTTGCCACCCAAAACAACTTGGAAAATTCGCAAACAAGAAACTCTCGATCATTTGAAAAATGCCACCAAAGAAGAAAAGATGATTGCGCTTGGTGATAAATTGTCAAATATGAGGGCTATTTATAGAGATTATTACACTGTTGGGGATAAACTATGGGAACGTTTTAACCAAAAAGATAAAACCGAGCATGCTTGGTATTATAAGGCTATTGCGGAATTATTGTCTGACCTCGGTGATACTTTTGCCTATAATGAATACGTAGAATTGGTGAACAAAATTTTTAATTAAGCTGTCTTGTGCGGAGAATTGGACACTGACCCATGTTCAACAATTTGTCTGCAATTCGCACAATTTCTGATTCTTTGTAGAGGTTTTTACGCCAGTCTTCCGGCAGAGCATTATAACCATAATACGCGCCGGCAAGTTGCCCGTAAACAGCGGCATTCGTATCTGTATCGCCACCCAGACTAATCACTCCAAGCATACCGTAGAACGGACGGTCGAACTGCTTCAATCCCCAGAGTGCTATAGTTAATGTATCTATACAATAACCACCGAGATCTTTTAGCAAATCGCTTTTGGGATTATTGGCTCGATCAAATAGCGGCTTAGCTTGTTCATAGACCTTTCTATACTCAGGCAAGGTAAAATCCGCGTTTAATGCTGCAAATATATGTTCTTTGTCCTCGCCACTTAACGCAGCATAGAGGGTTGCTGCGAACATTTCCGCAACCGCTTCTGCCGTTACGGAATAGTGTGTGTCTCGTGCGGAAATACTCGCAAGCCTCAGATTTGGTTTATTTGCTGTAGCAATAATAGCTGGCGCTAAGCGCATAATAACTCCATTTCCGGCACTATCAGTTTTTTGGTCATCGGTCAATTCTTGATTCGTTTTGTAGCTATCCAGCGCCAGTTGAGTTTGCAGCCCAGCACCATAGCCACTATTAAAATACGACCAGTCCCCATTGTCGTACCAGCCGACATATTTATCCATAACATCATAAGAGTCATACCCACCACAATTCAGTAGACTGTCTGCTAAGCATAAAGCCATAGAAGTGTCATCCGTCCATACGCCTTTTGGAAAACGTAAGGTATCGTGCATTTTTTGAATTTTTCTCATCTCACCAGCAATGATATCGCTGTTCAAAAACTCTACTGGCGCCCCCAATGCGTCACCAATAGCAAGCCCAACTAGCATACCTCTCGCCCGATCTTGTAAATTAATTTTTGTGTTCATAATATAATTATATCAAACTGTCTTCCGTAAAAAGAAAGTAACATAGAAAAGTGCCGGGCTAGGCGCTTGCTTTGTGGGGAGCCGCGCCCAGCCCTTGCTTATTAGACTAACATAGTGCTATTTGAGTTCAAGGTTGTTTATCTTGTGATTACTAGAATACATAATTCATCTCTAATATCTGTTTTCGCCTCTCTTCGACGGATTGTTCCTGCAATTTTATCATGCTCCAATTATTGCTATTTAAGAACCAATCTGCTATAATATAGGTAGGTTCAAGAAGTGTCACACTTCTTCCACCAGATTTTAAGAAACTCGGCATTTTTGCCGATTTTTTAGTAGTAAATTTCTGTTAAGTACCTTGCAATAACAGAGCACAAAAATTGCGCATTTTTATGGCAAAAAACTGCCAAAAATTTGATTTTTACCCCTGTTAAATTATCTGTTAATACCCTAAACAATTTGGTTCAGGGAAACAGTACTGTTTTTTCAAAAGAAAAAAACAACGAAATAACACTAGGAAAACCCTACACACGAAAAAACTGGGGAATAAAGTAGCGTTATTGTCCTCGTCTTTCGATTAAGATTTTTAGCGCCAGCTCATTAAAACGTTGGTGCTCCAATGTTAGCTCTTCATCCTCAGTGCCTGATCCAATATAATGTTCGTCAAAACCAAGCATTTTTCCGTCACGTTCGACCGAGTCACCTGGGCCGGTTATCCTCTGTTCACCGTCGCGGTCATGATAGCCGTAATAGCTACCGTATGATTGTGGTTTTTCTTCCAGAATGCCATGATTGGCCAAAAAATTCCTAACCGCCTTTGATGGATCGCCGTCATAGTAAATGACGTGAGCTGGCCTCAAATCTGGATGTTCGGCAAAATACTGTTCCCAATACTCTTGAGCTGTAATAGTATCCTCGGCCTCTTTAAAATCGGCAGACATGGCGGATAAATACTCACGGACAGAATAATCCGATATTTCCTCTTGAGTCATTTTCTCAAGCTGTTCTCGAGGCAGATATACGTTACGAAGATGTTTATTTTCGATATATCCTAGTACTGTATAAATGTTCCCATAATCTACAATACTACTTATACAGCGTTCAGGTATACCTATTTCTCGTACTTTTTTTCTTAACAACGAGTAGTCTTCGTTTTCTTTCATAGCCACAATTTCGGGAGATTCATCAGAAAGACTATCAAGCCATTCTTCAAAACGACTTATCCTTTCCTCGTCTTTTTCTGGGGAGAGAATGATTCTGCCGGTTTCATCGGTTGTTTCTTGCGTTGAATATCTAGAACCGGTTCTTCTATCAACCATCTGGGATTTAGGTAGAAAAACGAGACCCGCATCAAGAGGAATATTACCGTCTTCTGGCCAAACGAATAAATCATTCCATTTGCGCTCCGATTGGACTTGCGCCGTAGTTAACCCGTCATGCATATGTCCGCCAAACTTACACTGGGACGCTATTACATCCGTCGGGAAGACGTAAAACACTTCATTTTCTGTCTCTCCGCCATAATACTCATTAAGGACTGTATGTTGAGCGAAATGAATTGCGTGTCTATCTGCCCATGGATCTGCTGCAGCCAAACTGGCATTAATAGGTAAATTGTTTACAATTTGTTTTGGCGACATGCTGTCGTAATAATCCGAGTCAACCATCATCTTATCAATGGCTTTTGCGACATCTTCCTCGGTAAAATTGGGTGATATCCCATAATTTACCTCCGCCGGGGATCGCAAGATTTTTCCATCGCCAAGAACCGATTTAAAACCATCGTGGAGGGCGCCCATACCTCCAGAGTGGTAAATCATACTATTGTGATCCCTTACTCCTTGCCTAGTGATATGCGATACAAAGAAAGGATTTAAGCGTTTCCATAGTTCTAGATATCCATCGGTCGAGAGTTCGGCCATTTTTTCGAAAGTTAATTCTGTCTTTTTTTGTTCAGGTGAAGGGAGAACCTCGAGGGACGATTCGTGCGCATCCGCCTGTGCCATATTTTTCCACTGGTCATAATTTGTATTATAGTCATTCTTACTGTTTGGCGCTTTCTCGCTCATAATACCTCCTTATACTCTTATTATAGCACATCGCACTATTCATCTTTTCCCAATGTCTTCTCTATACAATGTTAATGCCTGCCCAATTCGCCCCCACCACGAAAAAACCGGCCCAGAGCCGATTTTTTGATGCTAAAACAGTTACAAGTGATATACATATGCCGCAAAGGAAAAACCGCCTTTTGAATGAGGTGGCGGTTTTTCAGGTCATACATATTACTTAAGTAGCCTCGCAGTTTAATCTACTTAAGCTACCCATATTTTATATCTCAGCAAGCATAATGTCAATACTATTTATCCACAATTTGTGCAAAACTTATTAAAAAAGTGTTCGGTAAAAATAAACATAATTATAACATAATTCTAAGAAAAAGCATATTGACAAAACTGAAGCGGTATGATATAATGGAGATATAACATTGGTTTAATAGATTGGGTGGGCGGAAGGAAAAGACTACATGTCTGGAACTAAAGCCGGCGGTATGAAAGCTGCCGCCACGAATAAAGCCAAATATGGCAAAGAGTTTTATGCTCGTATTGGCAAAAAAGGTGGCCAAAATGGCCATACTGGCGGTTTTGCCGCTAACCCAGCTCTAGCTCGTATCGCTGGCGCTAAGGGTGGCCGCATCTCTCGTCGTGGTCCAGCTAAAAAAGCTGCCTAACTCATAAAATCAGCCTCGGCACTCGTTCGGGGCTGATTTTTATATGTCATTTTCGCACTTTGGACAATGAAATACCCCATCTCGTGTTTGGTATCTGGTTAAACCGCACTTTGGGCAGCGTGAACGCTGATCTAAATAAGACCTGTAGGTATCAAGCTCGCCCTCTACCACTTCCTCATCATATTCTACGCCATAGTTCCGGCACAACTCCTTAGCTTTTACCCATGCCGCACGTTCCATTTTGATGCGTTCTGGTTCAGTATAAAAATTACGATGTCCGCATAAAAAATGTCCTAGCTCGTGCAATAAAAGTAGGGAATCGTGTGGTTCTTCTGGGCCGAGCATAATTTTATTTGGCGGCCTGAAC
This sequence comes from Candidatus Saccharimonadota bacterium, assembly GCA_017433855.1. Classification (GTDB taxonomy): domain Bacteria; phylum Patescibacteriota; class Saccharimonadia; order Saccharimonadales; family Saccharimonadaceae; genus Nanosyncoccus. Next base: position 7,887 of record JAFRGM010000006.1, read on the forward strand.
AAAAATTTTTTGCCGTAACTAAACTTTACCTCCGGAAAATCTGCCGTCAACCTATCTAATAAAACCTTATCCATTTTGAACAAATATTTTATACACTTGATTATAGCATGATTTTTTGATATAATAGAAAAAGTTTTTCGGCCTTCTTAAGCTTAAGGGGTCGAAAAGGAAGGAAAATAATTTAATCATGGCAAATGCCAAAAAATATACAATGGATGAGTTACTTTCAGACGAAAGTGCATCCAAGAAAGCCATTGCAGGGGACACCGTTACTGGTAAAGTCATCGCTGTTAAAAAGCACGAAATCTTAATCGATCTCGGTGCGCAAGGTGTGGGGCTTGTGCCTCGCCGCGAAGCATCCTTTGCTCGCAATCTTAATGTTGGGGACGAGGTTTCTGCATCAGTTATTGATGCTGAAATGGACGACGGGTATGTCCTCCTCTCCCTCAGAAAAGCTGTCAAGGATAAAGGCTGGGACGAGATTCAGGCCAAGCTCGACAATGCCGAGACGGTCGAAATCACCCCATTTGACGCCAACCGTGGCGGTCTATTGGTGGAATATGAAGGTATCCGCGGCTTCTTGCCGGTATCGCAACTTTCCGCAGAGCATTATCCACGTGTTGGTAGTGCCGATAAAGACGAAATCTTGCAGCGTTTGAATTCGCTCGTTGGCAAGCAAATCAAAGTTCGCATCCTAGATGCCATTAAGAAAGAGAACAAACTTATCTTCTCTGAAAAAGAGGCTATCAAAGATGGTCTCGCTGAGCGCTTTGCCGAACTCAAAGTCGGCGACATCGTCAAAGGTGTAGTAACCGGTGTAGTAGATTTCGGCGTTTTTGTGAATGTCGACGGCATCGAAGGTCTAGTCCACATTTCCGAGATTTCTTGGGAGCGTGTCAACAATCCTTCTGATTACGTTAAGGTCGGCGATGAAATCGAAGCTAAGATTATTGCCATTGACAAAGAGCGCCTTTCGCTCTCTATGAAACAGCTCGTGGAAGATCCATGGCTCAGCGAAGTCGAGAACCTCAAAAAAGGCGACAAGGTAGAAGGTACGGTTACCCGTATAACTCCATTTGGCGCATTCGTGCAGATTAGCCCAGCCGTAGAGGCCCTTGTGCACGTCTCTGAGCTTGGCGAAGGCTCTGATGTAGATCCAGAGAAGGTATTTACTCTCAATGAGCGCAAGTCCTTCAAGGTCTTAGACATCGATAAGGACGGTCGTAAAATTTCGCTATCTATTGCGAAATAACTCCGCCTCTTAGATATTAGCCCACAAGGCTAGCAAAAAGACGGGTATAATGCTCGTCTTTTTTGCAGATTCTTTTTCGACTATGATATAATTATCATTATGAAAACTGCAAAAAAAGACCTTGCAAAACGACCCTGGTCTAAATACTATCAAGAAGAAAATATTCCGCAAAGCATTGAATATCCAGATTGTTCCATGGTAGACATGGTCATACAATCTGCCGAAAAATGGCCTGACAATGTCGCCTATTCCTATTATGGACACAAAGTTACCTATAAAAACTTCGTCAAAAAGATTGAGAAAACCGCCCGCGCTCTCAAAAATTACGGGGTTAAAGAAGGTGATCGAGTCACAATTTGTATGCCCAACACTCCAGAGGGAATTACCATGGTGTATGCTGTTAACATGGTTGGTGCAATTTGTAACATGGTTCACCCTCTCTCCTCAGAGAAGGAGCTCGAATACTATATTAAAGTCGCCGACTCCAAATATGTCTTAGTCATCGATGCGGTTTTTGATAAGATTTACCGTTTGCGCGACACGGCTGGCTTAGAGCGCATTATCGTTGTGCGCCCGTCAGATGGCCTAGGCTTTCTTAAGAAAAAGCTTTACAATACTCTTCACATCAAGAAGGTGCGCCTCCCGGTCAATGATAGCCGAGTAGTATTATGGGAAGATTTTATTGCGAATTCGTATTTTTATCAGGGGAATTACCATGAAGAACGCAGTGGGTCCGACCCTGCTGTCATTATGTACTCTGGCGGTACAACTGGCGCTCCTAAGGCCACTCTGCTATCCAATCTCAACATTAACGCTGAATCAATCTGTGACGGCACCATGATTCGCCAAATTGTCCCTGGTGCTACAGTCTTATCTATTTTGCCTATTTTTCATTGTTTTGGACTTGGCATTTGTATTCATACGCCACTCTGTAAGGGCATGGGCTGTATTCTGATCCCGGCTTTCTCGCATAAGCAATTTGCGGACATCATTAAGAAAAACAGCCCAAGTTTCATCGTTGGCGTGCCTACGCTTTTTGAAGCGCTCATCAACACCAAATTAAAATCTAACGATCTGGAATCCGTTACCGCTGTCATATGCGGCGGCGACGCGCTTACCGAAACATTGCGTGACAAAGTTAATGAATTTTTGAAAGAACATGGCTCAAGCGCTAAAATTCGTGTGGGCTACGGTCTCACCGAGGGGTCGGGGGCAGTCTGTCTATCGCCTGAACACACATTTTCCGATGGTATTATCGGCGTGCCATTCCCAGATACCGATTTCAAAATCATCAAAAACAACACCCTCACCGAGCTCCCTATAGGCAAAGAAGGCGAAATATGCATCTCTAGTCCTCTTGTTATGATGGGGTACCTTGGTGACGATGTCGAAACTGCTCAAACCCTTCGTTTGCATGATGATGGCAAAGTCTGGCTTCATACTGGCGACATTGGCTATCTAGGCGAAGATGGTCTTATCTATTTTGCCCAACGTCTAAAACGCATTATTATTTCTTCTGGCTACAATATTTACCCTACCCACCTAGAGTCTATCATCAATTCTCATGAAGCGGTCTTAACCTCTACTGTCATTGGTATTGACCATCCGTACAAGGGTCAAGTTCCTAAGGCCTTTATCGTCTTAAAACCCGGCTACAAAGCCAGTAAGCGCTTAGAGCGCGAGATTAGAGAGCTACTAGAGCGCAATATCCCTATTTACGCCCTACCTACTGCTTACGAGTTCCGTGACAAACTCCCCACTACTTTGGTTGGCAAGGTTGCTTTCAAGAAACTTGAAGCCGAAGAAAAGGCCAAAAAATAATTATGCTCTGGAAAATCTTACTTATCTTACTCATTTCGATGGTTCCGCTCATCGAATTGCGCGGCGCTATTCCTATTGCTGTTGGCATGGACTTGGGGCTGCCAGAATGGCTAGTTTTGACCGTAGCTTCACTAGGCAATATCTTGCCTGTGCCCATTATCTATCTATTTGCGCGCAAGTTTCTAGAATGGGGCAGCAACCGCAAATGGCCGCCCATTAAGAATTTTTGCCAATTCTGCCTCAAAAAAGGCAATCGGGCTGGCGACAAACTCTTAAGTGAAGCCAAATCTGGTGTCTATTTTGCACTTTTTCTCTTTGTTGCTGTGCCCATCCCCGGCACTGGTGCCTGGACTGGCACCCTAGCCGCCAGTATCTTAAACTTAGACTTCAAAAAAACCGTTATCGCCATTACTGCCGGTATTTTGGTGGCAGGACTGATCATGCTGCTTGTATCGTTGGGCGTATTTAAAATCATATTTGGTGTGCTATAATCGTAATATGGAGAATGTAGTTACTGTCCAAAACTTTCGCATGGATTTTGGCCCCAAAACGGTCATTAAAGACCTCTCATTTGATGTGAAAAAAGGCGAGATTTTTGGTTTGCTCGGCAGTAATGGCTCTGGTAAAACTACCACCATCCGGGCGCTACTCGGCTTTTACACCCCCACCAGTGGCAAACTTCTCATTGATGGCAAGCCATACAACCCAGAAGGCAGCAATATAACCGTAGGTTACTTGCCAGAAGAGCGGGGGCTCTATCGTAAAGAAACCGTTTTAGATAACCTTATCTATTTTGGTGAGCTTAAGTGCTTGCCAAATCCACGAGAGTGGGCCTTAAAGTACCTTCAACGTGTCAAGCTCCTAGACAAAGCCAACGAAAAGCTAGAGCGGCTATCTGGTGGTCAGCAGCAAAAAGTACAATTGGGTATTACTATAATGAATCATCCAAAATTACTTATCCTAGATGAGCCGACTAAGGGTTTTGACCCCATGAACCGTCAGCTCCTCATGGGTATTATAGATGAGCTTCATCGGGAGGGCACTGCAGTCATCTTAATTACGCATTACATGGATGAGGTTGAGAAACTTTGTGACCGTGCCATACTTCTAAAAGATGGTGTCGCACACGCCTATGGTACCATTTCCGAAATCAGAAAGCAGTTCAATGGTAAATCGCTCGAACAAATTTTTGTTAAGGTCTATGGAGAAGATGATTATGCATAAAAAAACTGATGCAAACCGCAATAGAAGTCGAACTTTTATAGTTGCCAAATTCGAGTTCCTGCGTCAAATTAAAAAGCCGGCCTTCTGGGCAGCTACACTTCTGATTCCGATTTTTCTAGTCGGCATGTTCTTAATTGGCTTTTTCTCAGAGCGCGGTGATTTATCTGGTGACGTCACGCCTGATACGGATACTAGTATTGCGATTACCGATGAGGCCGGCATTTTGCCAGCCGATGCGCAGTTTGTTATAGACGGCGATCGCGAACAGGGGATAGAAATGGTTAAGAACCACGAAATAGATCTGTATTTCTACATTCCTGCCGATTTTGCTAGCACTAACCGCATTGAATCATATCATATCGTAGAAGGGCTCGACATTTTTAACACCGATAAAAATATCATTAAGGGCATTTTAACGCAATATGCCATCCAAAAAATTGACCCCGTCGACGTCACCATCCTTACAGGCAGTTTTGAGGTTGCCGATAACCAGCTCACCGCCAATGGGGAATTATCAAATGCCCTCGGCGAGGCCATCATCCCATTGATTTTTCTAGTCACGTTTTTCGTGCTAATTTGTCTATTTGGTAACCGGTTCCTGCTTTCAGTCGTTGAGGAAAAAGAGAACCGTATCAGCGAGATGGTTTTAACTTCTGTGTCCGCCAAGCATTTAATTGTCGGCAAAATCATAGCAATGCTATCTTTAGGCTTAGTGCAGATTCTAACCCTAGTCCTACCAATCGTTATTATTTTGTTTATTTACCGCGACAACGAAATTGTTACGTCAATTTTCTCTATGATAGAGATAGACCCAGCAAGTATCATTCTCAGTTTCGTTTTCTTCATCTTTTCGGTACTAATTTTTGCCGGCTTGTGCATGTTTATCGGCGCTATTACCCCCACAGCTCGCGACGCCTCGCAGTACGTCGCGCCAGTCATTATCGGTATTTTTTGTCCACTCTATTTTGTTCAAAGCTTTCTTGCCGCCGAACCAAGCTTCTTGACCGAATTTTTCACCTTTTTCCCACTTTCTGCGCCGTTTTCGCTCATGCTCCGCAGCGCTCTTGGCACGCTTAGCCTTCCAGAGGCCATCATCGGGCTAGTGGAGCTGGGCACGCTCGCCATTTCTTCAATTTGGCTCACCGTTCGCACCTTTGAACGTAATGCCATTAACTTTGAAATCGTCAAACCAAAGTTTCTATGGAAAAAGATTTTCTAGATTGGACAGCGGTAAAAAATAAACTACACAATAATGGCGCAGTTGTGGAGTTTTCAGAAGGTCAAGTTTGGTGGGCGGCCATCGGTAGAAATATCGGCGTGGAAATTAACGGAAAGAACGAAGATTATTCTAGGCCAGTAATTATTTTCAAGAAACTATGCGACCTCTGTTTTCTAGCCATTCCACTCACATCTCAACCACATAGCGGTACTTGGTATGTTCATTTTAATTTTCAAGGCAGAGACCAATATGCCGTTTTATCTCAAATACGGTTAATGAGTGTTTTTCGCCTCTATAATCGTATGGGCAAGCTCTCTGCCGGAGATTACGATAAAATCCAGGCGGGTTTTAAAAAACTAATTCAATAAAAAATACCCCCCAACCTTTCGATTGGGAGAACGACTAATTGTCGAATATACTTATATTATATCAAACTTGTGGCAAAAAATCAAGAGTTTTATGCGAGTCTGCTGTCTCTTTGCATAAAAAAATGGCTCCCCCGGCCAGACTCGAACTGGCAACCTCGAAGTTAACAGCTTCTTGCTCCACCATTGAGCTACAGGGGAATACCAAATTTACGCACCCTCTCCCAAGTGCGTATATCTATAATAGCATATTTTTTCAAAATGTGGTAAAATAAATACAGATTTTATTAATTAACTTAGGAAGAAGGAGCAGGATGGAAGAAAAAACAATTCAAATTGCTGGGTCAATTACGGTTGACGAATTAGCATCCGCTCTTGGCCTCTCTGTCACCGAGCTAATCGGCACTCTATTCAAAAACGGTATCGTCGCCACCATTAATCAGCGCCTAGATTTTGAGACGGCCAGTATTATTATTGATGAGTTAGGGCTTAAAAATGTTAAGCTTGAAAAGAAAAACACCGCCACCCGTACAAGCAACTTTCATCGAGAGCTATCCGACAAAGCTGTTAGTCGCCCACCAGTAGTGGCTATTATGGGGCACGTAGATCACGGTAAAACTACACTCCTAGACACCTTACTGCACAAAAAGACCGTCGAGGGCGAGGCTGGTGGCATCACTCAACATATTTCTGCCTACCAACTCAAGCACAATGACCGCACCGTCACTTTTCTTGACACTCCTGGCCACGAAGCATTTGCGGCCATCCGTCAGCACGGAGCCATGCTTACTGATATTGTTGTTATCATGGTGGCTGCCGACGATGGCGTTAAGCCACAGACGGTTGAGGCCATCAACTTTGCCAAATCTGCCAATGCTAAGATCATCGTAGCTATCAACAAAATCGACCGCGAGGGCGCCGACATTGATCGTACTAAGGCCGATCTATCTAACCATGGTTTACAGCCAGAGGAATGGGGCGGCGACGTCACTATGGTGCCGATTTCCGCAAAACAAGGCACCAACCTCGAAGAGCTCCTAGATATGATTTTGCTTACAGCTGATATCGAGGAACTCAAGGCCGACATTGACATCCCGGCTGAGGGGCTAGTCATTGAGTCACACATGGAAACCGGCAAAGGCTCCGTTGTCAATCTCTTAGTCACCGGTGGTGAGCTCAAAACTGGCGATTTCATTGTGGCTGGGTCCACCTATGGTAAAATTCGCACTATGCTAGATTGGCAGGGCAAACCTAAGGGGAAGGCTACGCCATCCACCCCAGTCACGGTTACTGGCTTCAAAGAACTTCCTAATTTCGGCGACCGTTTTGTTGAAGTTTCAGACGAAAAAACCGCTCGCAAGATGGCACTTCTCAATGCAGAGCAAATCATGAACGAATCCGCCTCGGCCAACGTCACTAGTACCGATCTTTTACGCATGATGAACGTGGCTGATAATTCCAAAGTCCTAAATGTTATCGTCAAGGGCGACGTGCTCGGCTCTGTCACCTCTGTCGTAGATTCGCTCAAACTCATCGATACTCATGGCGAGATTACCTTAAATATCGTTTCTACCGGTGTCGGCGACATCAATGAAAACGACGTGTATATGGCGGCGGGTGGCAACACCATTATCTATGGCTTCAACGTATCGGTGCCAATTAATATTTCTAAAATGGCAGCGCGTGACAATATCCCAGTACGCACTTACAAGATTATCTATGAACTATTAGATGACGCCAAGCATGAAATGGAGAACCTTCTTGATGCTGAGATTATCGAAACTGATCAGGGTGAAATGAAAGTTCTTGGCGTATTCCGTACCGAAAAAACCAGCATCATCGCTGGCGGAGAAGTTCTAAAGGGGAACGCCAAACCTGGCTTCTTGGCTCGTGTAGTTCGCAACAAGGAATATCTTGGCGAAGTTGAGGTTGTCTCTGTCCAAAAGGAAAAAATGGACGTCAAGGAACTCGTAGCTGGCGAAACTGGTGGCCTGGCCCTTAAGACCACCCAAAAAATCGCTCTCGAAATTGGCGATCGTCTTAAATTCTTCACTCGTGAAACCAAAAAGCGCACCTTATAGCTTGAAATAATACTCCCGGTTTGTTATTATAAACATAAGGAGTATCAGAAATGGAATTTGACGAAAAGTTTTTGCAAGAAATGGGGCTCTCTGCTATGCCAGAGCACGAAAAGCAGGCTTTTTTGAAATATATTGAAGTAGAAGTAGAGATTCGTATTGGCGAGCGCATCTCTAAGGGGCTCACAGCGACTCAGCTTAACGAATTCGACATGATTACCGACCCCGCCGAAGCTGCTAAATGGCTACAGAAAAATCGCCCAGATTTTCGTGAAATTGTTGCTCGTACTATTGAAGAAATGAAATCGGAGATTCGTGCCAATCGCCATCGCTTGGTCTAGTCAGCTTAGTTTAGCCCCGCTACGCGCTTAACCCGCTCTAGATTAGATTCTTTTGTATCCGTTCAAAAACGCCTTCGCATCCATCGGCTTGCGGCCTTCAGGCTGCAATTTGTCAATCACTAGAGCCCCGCTAAGGCACGGTAAAACCAAATCCCCCATCTCACCCGGGTTTTGTATATGCGCCGCTAAAATGATGCAATTTTGGCCGTAGAACGCATATTTTGGCTTTGGATAGCCTTGATATGCTACAATTTTGCGTAGTGTCATCTCGGCCGTATCTGTTTTTGGTGTCAAATAGGACATCTCTTTTGTTAATTTGGCTGTAAAAGTAGCCTTTTTGTCGTTCTGTGGGGTTGGTTCTGGTAGGCTTAGTAGGTTGGCCACCAGCCACTCAGCTCCTGCCGATGCCAGCGCCGCATAAATTGCCGATTTTTCAAGCGGCAATCCCTGTAAAACCTCTTGATGATAAATTGGCCCCGCATCCATTGCTGGCGCCAACTTCATAATTGATACCCCAAAATCGCTGTCTCCATTAAGAATTGCACTCTCAATTGGCGATGCACCTCTGTAAAGCGGTAAGAGGGAAGGATGAATATTCAAAATGCCTTCTGGTTCAAATAATTCTAGCAAATCTTGCCTAATTATCACCCCAAAAGACGCCAAAATGCCATGTAAATTTGGATTTTCTCGTTTCAGCCTCGCTACGTTTACTAGGTCCTCTTTAGTTTTTGCGTGAAATACAATTTCAAAATGCTGTTTTAATACCTCAAGTGCAGCATCTGCCAACATGCCGTTACCAAAGAAGATAATTTTTGCCTTTTCGTCCATATTCCCTCCACTGAATAACAAAATTGTTCAATCTGCGCCTCTGTTACGGGCTAATCTTCGCCCCATAAAGCGCGGTTATTTTTAATATATTTTTCGTAATCTAAAGGCTTTAGTTCGCCCTTATCGTCCATCTCATAAAAGGCTTTCGGGTCATTCTTAATATGATCGATAAACAGCACGCCGTCTAAGTGGTCAATTTCGTGCAATAATGTGCGCGCTAATTCATCGGTAGCTTTAATTCTCACCTCAGTACCGTCTTCAAGCTTCGCCTTGATGCGCACTTTAGAGGGGCGGGGCACCATACCATAAATCTTTGGTACCGAAAGACACCCTTCGTAATCACGTTTAATTTTGCCTTCAGCTCTAATTACTACCGGGTTAATAAGTGCCGTAAAAGTAGCCTTCTGCTTATCTTCCATGTCGTCACGCACAATTATAATCCGTTTATTTACTCCCATCTGTGGGGCTGCCATTGCTGCCGACAGCTCAAAGGGGTGCTCTTTCTCCCAGTCCAGAGAGAGCTTTCGCATTTTGGCAATCACATCTAGCACTTCCTCATCGATAGTGCTAACTTTCTCTGATTGCTCCCTTAACCGCGCGTCTGGCGTAGTAATAATTTTCATAAGCCTATTATATCACAAAATGCTAGGTACGTCTAGCGCTACCCGGAAGTTCTTATCTAATCCCCGGCAAGCATCAATTAGCGCTTTGCGCGAAGCTGCCCGCACCATGAGCTCCCAGGTATAACCATGATTGGTATGTTCGTGGAATGCCGGCATCGGCGGCGAAACCATCAACCTGCGATCTTGCGCTAGCTCTGCCGCCACTTTGCGAATTTTACCGATAGCCAGACGCTCCGTCTTTAGCGTAATCTCTATTCTCGCTACATATTTATAGGGCGGAAAACCACCTTTTTTGCGCATGTCTAGCAAATAATCTGCGAAATCTAGATAGTTCTCATCTAAAGCATACTTTATCACCGGGTGGTCTGGCCGATAAGATTGCACCAGTACTTCGGCCACGTCAAGGTGTCCGCGCCCCACCCGCCCCATTACCTGAGTTATTAGCTGAAAAACTCGTTCCTCTGCCGCATAATCTGGCAACGCAAGTCCAGCATCCGCAGCCACTATCCCGACTGTGGCTAGCCTAGGTAGATCCAGCCCTTTAGCTATGGTCTGTGTCCCCACCAAAATATCAACTTCTCCCCCATGGATAGCGTCGTAGACATCTTCTAGCGCCTCACCCTTCTTGCTGTCGGCATCAAATCTCATGATCGTCGCTTGAGGGAATAGCTTTCTAAGCTCATTTTCCAATAATTTTGTGCCAAAACCTTTATGAAGCAAATCTGGATGTCCACATTTGGGGCAGCATTTTGGTACAGTGCTTTTGTACCCACAGGTATGACACTGTAACGTATATTCATCGGCGTGCAGGGTGAGTGGCAAAAAACAATTTGGACAAAGTAGCTCCTCTCCGCAATTTTCGCAGATAGTTAGGGGCGAAGAACCGCGCCTATTATGAAACAGTAACGTTTGCCACCCCTGTTTTAAGTTCCTCTCCATTGCGTCAAACAGGGCATTGGAAATGTAGCGACTCCTTAAAAACGCACTCTTGTCCTTAAAATCTATAATTTTTAGTTCTGGCTTCACGGCTGTAGTCTTGGCTTTCTCAGATAGGGTAATTAAAGAGTTATGCTTATTAGCGATATAATAGTCAGAAATATCTGGCGTGGCAGAGCCCAAAATGCAAGAAATTTTAAGCGTAGAAGCCATAAAACTCGCCACCCTAATCGCTGAATATTTTGGCGTATTTTCTTGGTAGTAGGTAGACTCATGCTCCTCGTCAATTATGATTAGCCCTAAGTTGTGTAGTGGAGCAAACAGGGCAGAACGCGGCCCGATTATTACTCTAGGAGCGTCACTCATAAGCAATTCTTCGAATATTAAATGCCGTTCCGCTTCGGTTTGTTTCGAATGAATTACTACCACCTTTTCATTAAAAACTTCACGAAAAACCCGAACAAGTTGGCCGGTTAAGGCAATTTCTGGCACTAAAATAATCGCAGATTTTTGCCGTTGTACAGCATTTAAAGCCTCGCTAAGGTATATGTTAGTTTTACCGCTACCGGTAACGCCAAAAAGCAGTTTCGTGGCTCCTGGAGCCTCCTGGAGGCCTACAATGGCATTTTTTTGGGCCTGATTAAGCCTAATTTCTGGTTGCTGGAGAGTTTGTTCGGTTTTTGGCGCCACATCCACATCTACATCCACATCTGCATCTACATTGTCAGCTCTTAGGGTTCTGCGTCTTTTCTTTTGCACTCCAGTTGGCAGTACCATGCTTACCGTGCTACCCATAGGCGCCAAATAATAATCATGTATGAAAAATAAGCTCTTCACCAAATGCTGCGGCAGCGGCACTGAATACAATATTTTACTGATTTGTTTCGTTTCAAAATCCGGTTGACTAACTTTTTTAACGACTACGCCTGGTACCAACCTTCGCATCAGTGGCACTAACACTATCTGCCCCGGCACCAGCTCTTTATTATCGCTGCCATAAGTTAATGGAGCCTCTACTCTACCCTCCGGCACTACCTCATAAAACATAGCTCAATTATACCACAGGAGGGCCAGTAGATTTGCTGTAAAAAATACTAATCTATGCTATAATATAATATAGTTAAGTGAGGTATTATGTTAGATTTATTCGTTTCGTCTAGGGTGCGCCGTAAAATTATCGTGGTATTTGCCAAATATCCAGATTTTAAGACACATGCCAGAGGTCTCGCTAAACTTATTAAAGAGGACCCAGGCAATATTCAGCGCGAGTTAGAGCGCATGGCCGAGGGCAATTTCCTCATCGTCACCAAGAAGGGTAAAACCAAAATCTACCAAACCAACAAACAATACCCTATCCTAAAAGAGCTCCAAAGCATAGTTATTAAAAGTCAAAAAGGAACCACTAAGCCATCCAAGACCATTGGCTAATCCTCTTGTGTATCATGAACAAATTATTTAATCAACTCCTAGAACTGCGACACCTAAGCGATACATTTCTGCATCCGCAGTATCAGGACTTAATAGACCCGTTCTTACTACCAGATATGGAGCCGGCCGTAGAGCGCATCAAAGCCGCTATTAACACTAAAGAGAATATCTTGATTTATGGCGACTATGATGTGGATGGTGTTACTGCCTCTACAGTTATGGAGCACGCTCTTAGGCTCGCTGGCGCCAATCAGATTATGGTTATGCTACCAGATCGCTTTATTGATGGCTACGGAATGAGTCAGCGCCTAGTTGAGCAAGCCCAGTCCACCCATACCACTCTTGTAATTACGGTAGATTGCGGCTCCCGCAATCACGAAATCGTTGCTCGCCTTAGTAACCTAGGCATAGACACCATCATTACAGACCATCACGAATGTGAAAAAAAGTTACCCAGTGCTATCGCCGTCATCAACCCAAAGCGACAGGATTTTGCTGGCCCCAGTACCCTGTGTAACCTTGCCGGTGTTGGAGTAGCTTTCAAAGTCGCCGAAGCCCTTGTGGACAAAAAACTTATTCCGGCCGGACAAGAAAAGTGGCTCCTAGATTTAGTTTTGCTTGGCACCATCTGCGACAATATGACGCTCTCGCAAGAAAATCGTATCCTTAGCTTTTATGGCGCTAAGGTGCTAGACAAAACACGTCGTCCAGGCCTCCAGGAGCTTATGCATAGCGCCGGAGTAAAGACTATTACCTCAGAATCTATCGGTTTTCAGATTGGTCCTAGGCTTAACGCGGCCGGTCGTCTCGAGACCGCCGAATTGTCATTAAACTTGCTACGAACTAGCTCTCGTGCCGAAGCAGCGCAATTGGCGGCAACCCTAGAGTCACTCAACAAGAAACGCCGCGATGAACAGCGCGCTGCCACCGATGAAATTGCCAAGCGTCACCAAGAGCATCCATGTAGTGACCCAGTTATTGTAGAAACCGGCGATTGGCATGAGGGTATCCTGGGAATCGTGGCCGGTCGTCTAGTGGATAAATATCATAAACCAGCACTTGTCTTGTCTAAAGTCGACGATGATAAATACAAAGGTTCTGGCCGGAGTTTTGGTGACTTTAATCTCGCTGCCGCCCTCAACTATGCCAAGGAGACTATTATTGGCGGTGGTGGTCATGCCGCCGCCGCGGGCGTTCAAGTGTCCACCGAAAAACTCGCAAGTTTTCGCGACAAAATCAACGAATATTATTGCAGTCTACACTTACAAAACCAAGAAAAATATCTGCACACATCCGCCGATCTCACCATTGATTCGCTAGCAGACTTCAATTTAGAACTTATAGAAAATCTTTGTCTCTTAGAACCATTTGGCCCGGGCAACGAGGAGCCGGTTTTTTGTATCTCCAGTGCAAGCATCGCCAGCCTCAAACGTATGGGCGATAGGGGTCAACATCTCAGATTAGACATCATAGATAAAAACGGCAAGCCTCTAAAATGTATTGCCTTTTTTGCCCCAGAATCTTGGCTCAATTTGCCGCTAGAATCAACCTACGACTTTCTTGTAAAACCCACCCTTAACGAATTTCGCGGCGTCCGCTCCGTTGAGGGGCAACTAATAGATATTATCGAGTGCTACTAGGCTTTTTTGTCTAAATTTGCCACCTTTTTAGCATCTCTTTTGCGATTGAGTGCATTCATTCCTTTGATAATCATAAAAATCACCCATGCAATTATCAAAAATTGCACGACATTTTGGATAAAATTGCCGTATGCGATTACTGCGGCATCGCCCGTCCCAAAGAAATTTGGAATTGTCCAAGCGAGATTCGTAAAATCTACCCCGCCTGCCACCAATCCTACTATTGGCATCACAATGTCGTTCACAAGGGAATTAACAATTGCAGTAAAAGCACCACCTACGGCAACACCTACTGCCAAATCTACTACCGACCCGCGGTTGATGAATTCAATAAACTCTTTCCGAAACCCAGATTGTTTCTCTCGTGCAATTTTCAGTTTCTCTTTTGCTTTAGTCTTGTCCATATCGGCTCCTTAGTTATTTTGCTTCTGAATAATCACTAAATTGCGTATAAAGATTATTCAGACTATTTAATGAAGTATTGATTAAGGTGCGCAGGCTCTCATCTTTGGTGGTCTTATAAAGATCTTTTTCTTGCTCCAAAATTAATGTAATTTCGTAGGCCATCTTATGAGCATAGATCCTATCTAAAATGCCGTTAATTTTAGCATCCGCCAATGCGGACTCTAGCCCATCCTTATGTAAATCCGCATCGGTAACTAACTTCTTATCAACCGTATTGCTTTTGTAGCTATATTTTTCGGTCATATAATCAGTTAGCTCGCGACTCGTATTCGACAGAATTAAACCAAGTGACGCACTGCTAGACCTCAAAGTAGAAGATTTCAAGTTTGGCTGGTAGGTGTTTATAACTTCAGATGTGTTATCAATATGCAAAAGCAATTCCGTAGCTTCTTCTTTCGGGTTACCATTGAGGGCACTAATTACAAGATTTGCAATGCCGATCAGAGCCAAAACCACAACTGCAATCAAAGAAATCTTTAATATTGGCGAGTGTAGGATATTTCCCATCTTAGACTTTTTCGTTGGCCGCACCTCCGCCGATATTTGATTAAGATATTCTTGATTTTCCATGCTATAATTATAGCATGAATGACGCGAAGGAGGAAATCAAATCTCGGCTCGCGATTGAGGACGTGGTAGGGCAGTATGTCGAGCTTAAGAGAGCTGGGCGTACCTTAAAAGGGCACTCTCCTTGGGGCGTAGACAAAACGCCATCTTTTATGGTTTCCCCAGAAAAAGGCATCTGGCATGATTTTTCCGCCAACAAAGGCGGCGACATTTTTACTTTTGTGATGGAAGTGGAAGGTATTAGTTTTCGTGAGGCCATGGAAAAACTTGCCGCCATGGCAGGAGTTGACCTTACCAAGTATTCCGGCGGAGATAAAACCCTCACCAAGCGTAAACTTCGTGCCAAAGAGGCTTTGGAGCTGGCTACCAAATATTATCAGGCCTGTTTGGTACGCGATCGCAAAGTTTGTGAGTATGTTTTTTATCAGCGCAACATGAATCGCGGTACAGTGCAAGAGTTCCGGATTGGTTACAGCCCCGCTTCTGGCAAGGCTCTTCTTACCGTCCTCAAAAAGCGCGGCTTTACCGAAAGAGAACTAGAAGATGCGGGGCTGCTTAATCGTTTTGGTTCCGACATGTTTCGCGACCGTGTCATGATACCTTTTATCGACACTACTGGCAATGTGATTGGCTACACGGCCCGCATCATCGGCAAGGGTGAACCAAAGTATCTCAACACTCCAGAAACCATACTGTTCAATAAATCTCGTTTCATCTTTGGCCTAGCTGAAGCCAAAGAATCTATCAGGCGCAATGGCTATGTGGTGATTGTGGAAGGCAACATGGATGTTATTTCTTCGCACCAAGCCGGTGTAAAAGAAGCAGTCGCTACGTCTGGTACCGCTATGACAGATCAACATATTAAGGCGCTTTCTAATCTTACTTCCGACATACGCCTCGCTTACGACGGCGATGCCGCCGGCGTTAAAGCTACCGAACGTGCCATTATGCTCGCTGGCGACCTAGGCATTACACTCTCTGTAATTTCCGACTATCATGGTGCCAAAGACCCAGATGAGCTTATCCAGAAGGACCCCAAGCTCTGGCAACAGGCTGTAGAGTCGAAGACTCCCGCCGTAGACTGGCTGCTCATGAAATATGAAGCTAACCTAGATTTGCGTGAAGCTCCAGCCAAAAAGCAATACTCCGACGTGGCTCTCAAGCTGCTTAGCTACATTAAAGACGAAGTTGAGCGTGCTGCCTACGAGACCAAAGTTGCCAAAAAACTCGGCGTGGACGTCCAAGTCTTGCGCGATAAGGGGGAACGCCTGAACAAAAAATTAGAACAGGCCGCCGCTAAACGCTTTTTGAAACAACCCAAGACCGTCGCCGTTCCAGACCACATTAAAAAAATCGAAAATAGCCTACTTGCCATCAAAATCTATGGCCAAACCAGTGTAATTATCCCATTTGACGCCCCCACTGATGCAACCCGCCTCTCTGAACTAGAGTTAGTTTTTAATGCTGATCACGAGGGAATTGGGTCGCCCAATTACGACCAAGAGGCTACGGAACTTTTAAAGCGCTACAACGCAGCGGTCAAAAAAGAAAAAATCAAAGCTCTTAGCGAAAAATTGGAAAATCTTGACGAGAATAATGACGAATATGAAACACTCATACGCGAAATTAGCGACTTGCAAAAATCATAGTTTTAGACTATACTTATAAGCAATGAGCACAAATGATGATGATATTTTGAACGTAAACGATTTAGCGCTTGATTTTGATGAGCCAGGCAGCGGCGACCTAGAAAACGAAGAAGAGTTTAGCGACGAGGATTTAGCCATCACCGCTGAAAACGTGGACGCTTTTGCCGACGATTCCGTTCGCCTATATCTTCGCGAAATTGGCAAGATTCCACTTTTAACTCCAGAAGAAGAAGCCGATCTTGCCGCTCGTATCGTCAAGGGCGACAAAAAAGCCAAAGACAAAATGGTAGAATCCAATATGCGTCTTGTTGTGTCTATCGCCAAACGCTATGGTGGTCGTGGTCTTGATTTTCTTGACCTCATCCAAGAGGGCAATACTGGGCTTTTGCGCGCTGTTGAGAAGTTTGACCCAGACAAAGGTTTCAAATTCTCCACTTATGCTACTTGGTGGGTGCGCCAGGCCATCACTCGTGCCATTGCAGACCAGGCTCGCACCATTCGTATCCCAGTTCACATGGTAGAAACCATTAACAAAGTGTTGCGTACTACCCGCAAGCTCACCTCTGAGCTTAATCGTGAACCAACCAATGAGGAAATCGCCAAAGAACTCGACATGGAACCAGAAAAAGTCGACTACGTCATGCGTATCAAGCAAGATATTGCTTCTCTCGATGCCTCAGTTGGCCGTGATGGCGACGATGAAGATTCAGTTCTTGGTGATTTTGTCGAAGATGAAGAACGCGACTCGCCAGAGGATTCTGCCGCAAACCAAATCCTAAAAGAGCAACTTTCTGAAATTATTGCCACTCTTACCGATCGCGAGCAAAAAATCATTCGTCTGCGGTTTGGCATTGGCGGTGGTCGCCCGCACACGCTTGAAGAAGTCGGCAATGAATTCGATGTCACCAGGGAACGCATCCGCCAAATTGAAGCCAAGGCACTCTCTAAACTTCGCAAGAATAAAGATACTAAAAAATTACACGAATACCTAAGATAGGAGAATACATGAAAAAACTCATCACTAGCATCGTTGCAATCGTTTTAGGCTTGTTTGTGATGTCATCACCGGCCGTTCTTACGCGTCCAGTTTATGCTATTGACGAGCAACCATGTACTTGCACCATCAAAAACTCCGACGGCAGTACCACCGTTAAGCAAGGTCATAAAGTTAATGCGGCCATCCTTACGGATGCCTGTGAATGTGGTGGTGGCGAATCAATCATTCATATCATCGCCCTAGTCGTCAACATCCTTACTGTGGGTATTGGCGTTGTGGGCACTATTGGCATTGTAATATCTGGGTTGCAGTATCTAACTGCTGGTGGCAACGAGGAGCAAACTCGCAAAGCTAAGCGTCGCATCTTTGAAATTGTTATTGGATTTGCCGCCTACGCCGTCATTTATTTGGCATTATACTTCTTGCTGCCAAACTTCTCTGGTACCGGTGCCTAAAACGGAGTCAAAATGCAAAGACTTATCGTTGTCTACAACCCAAACTCATCACAATATGTTCATGTCAAGGCCAATTTTTTAACGGAGCTTCCCAAGCTAAATGGCTACACTATCGGTAAATATGCCATCAAAAAAGCTCCATTTAGCGACAACGTTGTCAATCTTCAAAAAATACTCAAAAAAGGCGATATTGTTATTGCGGCTGGCGGCGATGCTACCGCCTCAATTGCCATGAATGCCATTTTGCTCTCCAAAAAAGACATCACCTTTGGAGTCCTTCCGTATGGCAACTTTAACGACCTCGCTCGCACTCTCGGCACCATGAATACCACCCGCATGCTTGGCTACTTAAAGGGACAAGAATCATCACCTCTTGCAGTAAAGAGGCTTTACCCTCTCGATGTTATCGTGGACGGCAAACACTGGCGCTACGCCTCTGGCTATGTCACTATCGGCATGACCGCCGAAGCTGTCGAGCTTTTCGATGAACCAAAGTTCCGCAAAAAAATGCAAAAAGGCCACAAGAGTTCCTGGCGCTCGTATTTGGCCCTCGCCAAATGGTACTTCAAAAACCGTCACAAAAAAGTCTTTATTCCAGAGTTTACATTAAATGGTCAGCCCACCAAGTCTAAAATCAGTGATTACTGTGCTTTGTCCGGCCGTTCCATGTGCCGCGTTATGAAAGGTGGCAATGATTATCTTAGGCCGGAAGTTTTTCGTAGTGAAAATTGTCGTCTCACTAGTTTTCCGCGCCTATTTAACTTAATGGCAAAAAGTATTCTTTTTCGGGTGCCCGGCCAAGAAACCACCAGCGACACTATCCGGTTCAAGAATCCCGCCACCGTAGAAATCCAAGCCGAAGGCGAATATAACATCTTTAAAGATATTACAACTATCACCATAGTTAAACCAGCCAATGTTTCTATTAAAGTAATACATCAATAAGAAAGGGAACTATGGAAGCCGCACTTCAAAAAACCATTCAATACATGAAATCCCACTGGCCAAGTCCAGTCAAGCCAGAGTGGCAAGTTGCAATTCATGAGTATCCCGCCATTGTTCGGGACGTTGTGGCGGATTTTGCCAAAGACGCCACTAAAAATCATCAACTCATTCGTATTGCAGGGCTCTCCGGTTCCGGCAAAACATCGCAAATTTTACCAGCCGTAGAAGCCTACTGCGACAAGAATCATTTTCGCCCAGTTCTTATTGCTGCACGCCGCTTCGTAGAATATCATCCTCACTATCAAGAAATTAAAGATTTTTATGGCGCCGATAATCTTCGTAAAAACACCGATGAGTTTAGCACCATTATGATGTTTATGACACTTAAAGCTCTTACTGAAGCTGGGTACGATATCATTTTGGATGTTACACTGCTCGACCCAGAAATTGAGGCCATTCTAGTTGGGATGTTGGCTAAAAGTCACTATCAAACACTCCTTCTCATGATTGCTACTTCGCCTACCGTTACGGAGCACTTTCTTGGTTCACGTTCTTGGCGCCATACCAAAGCCACCGAGCAAGAGTTTATTCGTGCCACTGGCGAGGCGCTTAATTTCTACGCCACAAACTGTGGCGATATGCGCATTATCCTTTGGAGCGTCTATGACAAAGAGCCAATTTATGACGGGCAAGTCAAAAACGCAGTCGCCATCTTCCAAGACTATTCTTCGCGCACTACTTTACCGCAAAAAGATGACGACGCTCGTCGCGCCGCCAAAATCCAATATTTACAAAATCTATAATTGGTTTAAGTTAATCTCCGGAAAATACCGCCTAATATGCTCAGCATACCCCGCATCGACATGTTTCCAGGCTACCTTCATTCTTTCCACCTCATCTAAATTATCAAAATTTGCCAAGAAGGTACTTTCAAATTCAATTGGAGTCGGCCGCGACACCATCCGCGCCACATCCATATTGGGATTGCCAGTTCCGGCGAAACAAAAATCTATTACACCAATCATTTTGTCATTTTTGTCCAACAAAATATTTCCCAAATTCAAATCTCCATGGACAAGTTTCGTATCATTTACTGCTTCGATATATGCGTGGTCGGCATCAATATGCTCAGCATAATGCTCATAATCTAATTCGTGCAAGAACTGCGATAGCGGGTATTTTACTTCTTCGGGAGCCTCGCATAGATCTATACCTGAAAGTTCT
Source organism: Candidatus Saccharimonadota bacterium (assembly GCA_017433855.1). Classification (GTDB taxonomy): domain Bacteria; phylum Patescibacteriota; class Saccharimonadia; order Saccharimonadales; family Saccharimonadaceae; genus Nanosyncoccus. Next base: position 27,944 of record JAFRGM010000006.1, read on the forward strand.
TTAATGAACTTTGCCGCATCGTTAGCCACTCCGGTTAGCGCCGTGTGAGACAAATGGTAAATCCTATCTCCCAGCGTATAGCCTTCAATTTTCTTGTGTACTGAAAAAGGTCTCCCGGCTTCATCGTAGCAAAGTTTCATCTGTGGGGTATAAAAACTTGTCTTACCGCCTACAAAGTTGCACACCGCGGCATCTTTCACAATCATCCGCGACCAAAATGGGTTACGCGGGAACCGGAAAAAATACGCTCCTTGATCGGTAGTTGCTTCAATTACGATATTAGTCCATCCAGTCAAAATGTGATCTAGCGATAATACTTTTTTATCGGTTAGCGTAGCCTCAATAATCTTATCCAGCGAATCATCAGTAGTAAAGAATATACTCATATACATATTATATCATGTGTTATACTATTGTTATGGACAACGTAAAAATCTTAGCAATTGTGGGCATGAGTGGCAGTGGCAAATCTGTCGCAGTAGACTATCTAACCGACCGCGGTTACCCTAAAATTTATTTTGGCGGTATGATTTATAAAGAAATGGAAAAACGCGGTATTGAACGCACCGATGACGGCGAGTCCGAAAAAAGGTTTCGCGAAGAAATTCGCACCACCGAAGGCAAAGATTGGGTCGTACGGCAGGTAATTGCTGAGGCCAAAGATTTGATTGCGGCAGGGCAGAAACGCATTATTCTAGACGGCGTTTATTCATGGACGGAGTACCAAACTCTCAAAAAAGAGTTTCCTACTTGCCTAACCTTTATTGCCGTAGTTGTAGATAAACGTTTGCGTTATGAGCGTGTTGCGGTTCGCCCCAACCGACCTTTTGACGCCACCGCCATTCGTGAGCGAGATCGCAGTGAAATCGAAAACCTTGAAAAGGGTGGCCCCATCGCCGCCGCTGATTATTACATTCTAAACAACGGCGGCAAAGACTTAGTCTATACTCGCCTCGACGAAATCCTTAAGAAAGAAGGTTTTTAATATGGCAGGCGACGTCGCTCGGGGCGCCTCCGCTCCAAGCCATCAAGAAGTGAGGGGAGATGCGACGGTAGGATCTAAGAGATTGGTCTTAATTGACGGCAAATCTGTCTTTTACCGTGGCTACTACGCCATGGGCGCGCTCAGCCTACCCGACGGCACTCCCACTGGCGGCATTTATGGCTTTGCGGCCATCGCCATGGAGATCGTGAATAAACTCAGCCCCACTAAAGTCGTAGTTGCGTGGGATTCAAAAACTTCCAGCTCAAAACGTCGCGCCCTTTTTGCCGACTATAAAGCCGGCCGCGTTAAGCCGGGCGAAGATTTTTATGCACAAATACCGCTTTTAAAAACACTCATTCAAGACCTTGGCTGGAACTTTGTTGAATTAGACGATTATGAAGCCGACGATATCATTGGTACACTTAGTCGCGAAGCAGATGAAGCTGGCGATTATGAAACTTTTATCATCTCATCTGATTTGGATATGTTGCAAATTGTCGACGAAAACACGCATATGTGGCGCATCCTTAAGGGTTTCACCAACATCGAGCAGATAGATATTCCAGAAATTGAAGCCAAATATCACATCAAAAAATCGCAGTTTCTAGATCTTAAAGCGCTCAAAGGCGACGCTTCCGACAACATTCCTGGCGTGCCAGGTATCGGCGAAAAGACTGCTGCCAAGCTCTTAAACGATTACGGCACTCTAGATGGCATTTATGCACATCTAGACGGAGTCTCTAATGTAACAAGGGCAAAACTTGAGGCGGGCAAAGATAGCGCCTATTTATCGCAGCGCCTTGCGCGCATTATGTTTGATGCACCTGTAGACCTACAAAAATTGCCAGATTTTCATTTCGACAAAGCCAAAACCATCGCGGGCCTTCAAAAGCTCGCCTTTAACTCACTTATCCGCAAAATCGAAAAAGCAACAGAATCGGGTGTTTCCACTAAGTCACAATCTACCAAAGAGCCGAGCATTGTTCTAGAGTCCCAACCCACCTCGACTACCCAGGAAACACCTTCCGTCCCGGCGCTCACCATAGCACCTCATAAAGCACCAGATATTATTGCTTACGACATTAAATCTCTTATGCATAGCGACAAAAAAGTTGCCGCAGCCATCCTCAGTGGCGCCAAGACTTTTTGGGATTTAGGTCAGGCTGCCTTCCTGCTTGATCCTTTGCGCCGCGACACTCCGACCCTTTTTAATCCTGTAGATGCCTACAATGCTCAATTAGCTAGCCTACTTAAGACCCCTCGGCTTTACGAAATCTACACCAAGCTAGATTTGCCACTCATTCCAGTCCTCTACAAAATGGAGCAGAAAGGCATGTTAATTGATCGTGGCTATTTTGAGAATCTTCGTACAGAGTATGCCTCCGAAGTTGCCAGGCTAGAACGCGAAATCAGCACGCTTGCCGGTGTGGATTTTAACCCCAACTCGCCCATCCAGCTTTCCGAGGTTCTCTTTGACCGATTGGCTCTCCCAGTAAAAGGCATTAAAAAAACTTCGCGCGGCTACTCTACCGGTGCTAAAGAGCTTGATAAACTTAAAAACTACCATCCTATTATCCCAAAGATTATCGAATACCGCGAAGCAGCCAAGCTCCTCTCTACTTATATTATTCCTATGCCAGACCTCGCCGATCAAAATAACCGCATCCATACTACTTTTACTCAGGATATTACTGCTACTGGCCGGCTCAGCTCCAAGGATCCAAACCTTCAAAACATCCCAGTTCGCACCGAAGAAGGCAAACGCATCCGCACTGGTTTCATTGCTCCAGCTGGCAAAGTCTTAGTTTCCGCCGACTACTCACAATTTGAGCTTCGCCTTGCAGCTATTTTAAGTGGCGACACGCCTCTCATCCAAGATTTCAATAACGATGTTGACATTCACACCAAGACCGCTTCCGAGGCTTTTGGCGTGCCAATTAACGAAGTTACCAAAACTCAACGTCGTGCCGCCAAAGTCGTGAATTTTGGCATACTCTATGGTATGAGTACCAAAGGCCTTGCTGACGCTACTGGTATGTCTGTGGTGGAAGCCAAACGTTTCATTGATAATTATTTTGCTCTGCGTGCCCCCATCAAACGCCACCTCGACACCATCCTAAGGCAGGCTAGGGAACAAGGTTTTGTCGAGACCTATTATGGCCGCCGCCGCCCTACGCCGGATGTTAAATCTCCTAATTTCCTCATCCGCCAAGCCGCCGAACGTGCCGCTGCAAATATGCCAATTCAAGGTACCGAGGCAGACCTCATGAAGCGCGCCATGATTAACATAGATAAAGCCCTACCTCAAAACGCTTCACTCATCATGCAGGTTCACGACTCCCTCATTGTAGAATGCGACGAAGAGAGCGCCGAAGAAATTGCCGAAATTTTACGTCGCGAGATGGAATCTGTTGCTCCAGAACTCAATATAAAACTTGCCGTAGACGTCACAATCGGCCAAAATTGGGGCGTGCTATAGTTTTCCACAATTTTCCAATTTTTTCCACATTTAGTGTCAAAAAGTGCTTGACGCCACCACATTTAGCGTTATAATAGATTATAGGTAATGCTTATAACAAACAAAACGCCCGGTGGGCAGAAGGACAACCATGAAGAAAATTATCTACAAGAATCCTAACGACGCTGTAAATTTCGACATTAAGCGCTTCGTTAAATCACTTAGCAAATACGCTAAAGTTTCCGAAAAAGACGTTGAAGTAGCGCTTGAAGAGTTTGACCAATACGAAACCATGCACGTCTCTTGTCTTGTAGAAGTTGGTTTTCGCTTGATTTCCGAAAAAGCCGGCGAATCTGCCGCCAAAGAATATTTTGAGGCACATTCTGAATATTTTGACGAAGGGAAGTTTGAGCGCCTTCGCCGCATTACTGGCTACTTAGTAGGTACTCTAGACCGCTGGAACGACGCCAAAAAGGCCGAAGAACACGCGCGCGTTAAACACTCAGTCAATTCTGCCATCAACGATGCTGAGCGCATGGTAGCCCTAGAGACGCAGGCTATGGAACAAAACATTGCTTACGCAAGATAGCTTAATATCTCAACCTCTCGTAATATGATATAATAGTATTATTATGCCAGAGTTACCAGAGGTAGAGACAATTCGACGTGGTCTTAGTCAGTTTATCGTCACCAAAAAACTGACCAAGACCACTATTTTGTGTGAAAAATCATTTCAAGGCACTCCACTCACCGGCACCGTTACGGCGGTTCGCCGCTTCGGCAAGGCTCTCATCATAGATTTAGCTACAGGATGGTCTCTTATGATTCATCTACGCATGACCGGGCAGCTCATCTACGACGGCCATGGCAAAGAGCGTTACGCTGCCGGCCACCCCAGCGATAATTTTATTGCTGTTTTACCCAATAAACAGACGCGCGTCATTTTAGAATTTGACTCTGGCACGCTCTATTTTAATGATCAACGCAAATTCGGCTTCATCAAAACGCTCCCAACAGTCGCAGTCGCCGACGATAGTTTTATCAAAAAACTTGCCCCAGAACCTTGGGTTATGTCGCCGGCAGATTTTTATGATCGCCTCCAAAGACATCACAATTCCTGCATCAAAGCCACCATTCTAGACCAGTCTATCATCTGTGGATTAGGCAACATTTATGCCGACGAGTCACTTTTTATGAGCCATATTCACCCAGAGCGCCGAGCAGGCTCCCTTACAAGGGAAGAAGCCACCAGCCTGCTTCTAGCTGCCCGTGCAGTTATGGAGCAGTCTATCGCCTCTGGTGGTTCTACCATGGCCACTTATGTCAAGGCCGATGGTACCAAGGGCGACTATCTCGAAAAATTCGCCCAAGTCTTTCGTCGCGAGGGCAAGCCCTGTCGCCTTTGCGGCACCACCATCGTTAAAACTAGAGTAGCTGGCCGCGGTACTCACATTTGCCCACATTGTCAGCCTAAGCCAGAAGAGGTACAGAATGCTTAGTATTTTTACTGGCGACGACCGCATCAAGGCTACTGAGACCATCAACAGGCTTCTTGGCCCCGACCATGAAACCATCGATGCCGCCGACCTCACTCCGGCAGACCTCCCCAATATTTTTCAGGGCGCCTCACTTTTTGCCGAAACTCGCCATATCCTCATTCGTGATTTCACCGCCAACAAGGCCATCTACGCCGAGCTTCCTAAATATCTACCCACTCAGCACGACATTATCTTCCTTGAATCCAAGCTAGATAAACGCTCCAGTATCTACAAAGAAATCAAAGACCAAGTTAAAATCACCGAATTTAAGCTCCCAGAGCCTAATTTCACTATCGTTTTTGATATTTATCGCACCGCCAAGCGTGATGGGAAAAAAGCCGTTGCGATGCTGGCGCAAATCAAACCCACCGAGGACCCCATTAAATTCACCGGGCTTCTTGTCTCGCAGGCAATCAAAGATTTTGCCGCCAACCCGAAGGGCATTAAAGAACGCCGCATCTTAAAGATGCTTGCCACTCTAGACCTACAACAAAAAACCACGAGCCTAGACCCGTGGCTACTCATCGAGAGCTTTTTGCTTAGAATTTAACACCAGCTTTTTTGGCAAAAGCATGCAAAGCTGCCTTGCGACGCGAAGCGGTATTCTTTTTGAGCAAATCCTTCTTTACTGCCTTGTCGTATTCGGCTTGAGCTTTAGCGAGAGTCTCCTTGGACGGAGCATCACGAAATGCCTTCAGGGCAGTTTTAATATCTTTCTTGATTGCTACATTGTGTTCTGTACGCTTCGCAGCTTGGCGAGCGGCTTTCTTAGCAGATTTAATTATTGGCATTTTATTCCTGTATACATTAAAAATTAATTACTTGCCCACCATTATACCGCATTTCTCTGAAAAAGTAAAGAGTTTATAGCTTGCACTTTTCTAAAGCTTATGCTAATATGATATTTAAGAAAGGTCATCATGCCAAATCAAGATCAAACAAACACTCCGCCCATCACAGATACCAACCCAGTGCTTTCGGCACCGGCTGCGGATGCTGCCAGCGAGGTCAAAGATACTACCGTAAGCGAGGAGCCTGCTAATACCGAGCCGCTCACTGTCAAAAATTCCGAGATGGTATCCGATATCGCTAGTCGCATTGCTGATGCGCATAATATTCTCATCGCTCTGTCTTCCGACCCATCTGTGGACGAGTTGGCTGCTGCTATTGGCATGTCGCTTTGCCTGGATCGCGTCGGCAAGCGCGCAACCGCCATCTTTTCCGGCAACATCCCTAATGCACTTGAGTTTTTGAAACCAGAAGATACTTTTGAAACTACCGCCGACACTTTGCAAGATTTTGTTGTAGCAATCAACAAAGACAAGGCAGACCATTTGCGCTACAAGCTAGATGGTGATTACGTTAGGATTTTTATCACTCCATACAAGACTCGTATCGCCGAAGAAGATTTAGAGTTTTCCTACGGCGATTTCAACATTGATTTGGTCATCGCTTTGGATGTTGCTAATGGCGTAGATTTAGACTCCGCCCTGCGCGAGCATGGTCGCATCATGCACGACGCCACCATTATCAACATTACCACCGGTAACCCTGGTAAACTCGGCGAGATAGAATGGAGCGATAAAAACTCTAGCTCCGTCAGCGAAATGATTGCACGCTTGCTTTATTCAATGAGCCGCAAAATTACCATCGGGCCAGACGATGCCACTGCCTTTTTAACCGGCATCGTAGCTGCCACCAATCATTTCTCCAATGGCGAAACTACCCCAGGCGCGCTAGAAGTAGCCTCGGCTCTGCTTAAGTCTGGAGCTAATCAGCTTTTAATTTCCGAAAACATTTCCAATGATTTTGATAATAACTTCGTCTCTAGCCCCAAGTTGTCTAATTTTAGTCTCGCTGAAGACAAACAACCATCTTCCGACCTCGCATCTCTAGATATTGATCACGGCACCGAAGATGCAGAAACCACTACTCCAATAGAACCTACTGAGCCAGCTACTATTCCAGCCGCCCCAGCCATGCCGGAGGAGCTTCAAGCCGTAGCAGATAGCCTAGCATCGTCCTATATCGGCCCCTCTGCCCCAGTTGAGCAGCCAGCCACTCCTACCGTCATCACGTCAGAACAGGCTCCCGCTGCCGCTCAGTTTAATATCCCAGTTGCCGGTGAAGCAGAAAAGCCAGAAAAAGTCGTCGCCCCTTCCGCAGATTTTCTCACAGAACCCGCCGAACAGGGCAATAAATACGGTCAAATGCTAGAGGACGCTTTGTCAGAGTTTGTCCCGCCAGCCCCAGCCGCGCCAGAAGCAAACAATATACCAGATCTAGATTTTTCTATGCCAGCGCCAGACGCCGCTTCGTCCGATACCGATAATATCTTGCCACCAGCCCCTACGCCTAATTTTGGTAGCGATGCCGGCATGATGCCGCCAATGCCTCCAGCCACACCAAAAATACCTTGATTTTATTTTCAAAGTGCGTTATAATAGGGAAGTAGTGGATTCGTAGCTCAGTTGGTTAGAGCGCTGCCCTGTCACGGCAGAGGTCGCGAGTTCGAGTCTCGTCGGATCCGCCACACCGCATTTGCTGACGCAAAAGCGAGGCGTCTCCGGAACTTCGTAAACGGATCCGCCACATAAGAGATGATTTTAATTAGACTTTCAGAAGTCTAATTTTTTGTTGCAAAATTTTTACGCATACTGTATAATGGTAATTGCAGAATCATTTTAATATTACAGTTCATAACGCAAAAAACCACTTTCAAAGGTGGAAAAGGCATCATTAGGCTTTGTGTCTTTGAAAAGTTTTTTGCGTGACACATGATTCTGCGCCTAGTGGTGCCTTTTTTGTGCATGACCCTATTATAAAAGGGCACCACGGGCGCTATATCAGGGTAATGGGTCACGAGGCAACATGGTCACACATATCGCGAAATTATTAATAACAACACTTAGCCTAGTAGGCTTTACTGGTATCACTGCATTGCTGTGTCTTCCTGCCTCTGCGGCCGATAATGCCTCGGTTAACACTACCATTCTAGTCAACACCGCCTGTGGTATGACTGCCACTACCAATGCTGCCCACTCGGCAGTTCTGACTAACGGTAGTGAAAAGACTGGTATAGGTACTACTACCATTGCAGTTACCTGTAATGATGCAGCTGGTTTTGCTGTATATGCAGTAGGCTATGCCAACACTACGCTAGGTAATAATAATCTAGTAGGCACTCACAGTAACATCCCCACTGGTACTGGCACAGCATCATCAAACTGGGGTATGAAACTGACTTCTGTAAATAGTGAACGTCCTATCACTATAGAAAGCGACTATAGTGACTACGGTATAGTCCCAAATGAGTTCACCATGGTAGCTCACCGTGATGCTGCTACAGACCCAAATGGTGCTGCTTCTAGTATCACTACTACTTACCGTGCTTACGTTTCTCCCACCCAAGCCGCAGATGTCTACCATGGAGTAGTACGTTATGTCTTAGTTCACCCATCTACTGTTAGCCCAGTGTTTAGCTTTGATGATGCTTTTCTAGCTGCTGGTAAAGAAAAAGTTACAGCAAATGATGGTAACAAGTACTATGCTATGCAAGATATGACTACAGATATTTGTAGTAGAATCTTAGCCTTTGACGATGAAGCTAAATTAGTAGACACCAGAGATGGTAAAACCTACTTCGTAACTAAGGCTCGTGATGGCAAATGCTGGATGACACAGAACCTAAACCTAGATATTACTATTCCATCCTACGCCGAAGATAACGACCCATCTACCACTTATATTGCGCTTAATTCCAACAATACTGACCTTAACATCTACGAAGAAGCTGGTCTATATTCCGCAACGAGTGGCTATAGCTATGAGAACGATGTAATTAAATGGACGCCCAGCATGGCAACCTATAAGAATGATGCCACGCACGAGAATGGCGAAGCTACGGGCAGTATCACTAGTGGCAATGATTATAACAAACCTCGCTCCTGGAGCCTCACCGTAAACAACAAGGATGTTTATCAGAAGGGCACTACTTTCACCTCTGCTGGTTGTAACTACTTTACAGACGCCAACTGCGTAGGCGCAAATAAGACCTTTAATACTGAACCCTTCGCAGAAAACGGTATGCACGGGCATCTTGGTAATTACTATAACTGGACGGCAGCGATTGCCACTAATGATTCGTCTAGCCTAACCGAGAATACTCATACCAACACTGCCATGAATCCAAATAATTCTATCTGCCCTAAGGGATGGAGATTGACTAGAAGTGCTAGTGACGCATCCTATAATGACTTTGCTTACTTGAGAGTACAGTATAGTAATAGTAATAGTAATACCTACATGCTATACAGCCCTCTATGGTTTGTGCGCGCAGGCCGCGTCTTCAGTGGCTCGCTTAACAACAGCGGCGACATCGGCTACTATTGGTCGTCTACGGTCTATGATGCTAACCTTGCGTACGACCTGGACATCAGTAGTAGCGGTTTCGGTCCGTCCAGCACCAACTATCGCTTCGTCGGGTTCTCGGTGCGTTGCATGGCGCGGTAATGCTACTCCCACCCCTAGGTCGCAAAACTTCTGGCGCACATAGATTCTGCACTGCACCTTTACTATGTCCATCAAACCTTGTATAATATAACTATGAAAAAGATTATCTTAAAATGTAAGCTTACTAACCGCTCTCGTTTTGAAGACAAATTATCCAATATAGACCTAGATTTCGGCCCTATCCACTGGCAGCACGACCGTGTTTATGTGCCACGCGGCTACAAGCCAAGTAGTAACTATCCGCGCCTCATCATGCGCACCACCTTAGAGGCGATAGACCAGCCGGCTACGCACAGTCTGATTCTGCGCCGCCACATTGAAGATTCTGGTATAGATATCGTAGAGGAAACCCCAGTGCAAGATTATGTCACCACTGTCAATATCATTTTGCAACTAGGTTTTAAACCGGCTGGCGAGGTATCGCGTCGTCGCGAATCTCTCACTATGGGCGAGGGAACTACTATCTACCTAGACGAAATAGATGGCATTGATGCCTCCTATGCCAAAATTGAATCCAACCTCACTCCTACCGACTCCGCCACCGAGGTTCGTAATGATCTGCTTAAGACCCTAGAAACCCTCGGCGAACAAGATATTATTAGTAAGCCATACATTGAATTGCAAGGTAATAATAGCTGACCTCTCAGCGCAGGGTGTCCGGAGCCTGGCAAGGCGAGGATTAGCGCCGGTCGCCCGTGGCGACGGGCCGACCGGACGCGCCCCAAGCGAGAGGTGGGCTATTATCCTCTTGGTGGTTCGCCGTCTGGCTCGCCTAACAATTTCTTGGATTTAATCTCGTAGCGCTTGCCATTTACTGGCGACACATAATAATCTTCATTGATTAAGTTTACAAACATCGTCAAATCTTTGTCGTCCATAATGATAATAGAGCCATCATCATCCGTCATCAGCTCTAGCTGCATCTCGTCTGCATATTCTAGCAATTTGTCTTGTGGCATTTCTTCTGCAATATCTAGCGACTGTACTTTTTTGAGTAAAGGTTTTTTATCGGCGAGTAATGAATTTAATGTTAACCCCTCAGCAAACGACAACTTGTATTTCTCGGTCAACTCTTTGGCTTTTGCATCCGCAATTACTTGCGACTTGTAATCATACTGGAACAAGTTTTCAAATTTGGCCTGATTAAATACTACAATCGTGCCATCCACAATGGCCACCTGGTTATCATCTGGCATCTTTAATGCAATCTCTGCCGAAAACGGCTCGAAGCTCTCGCCGTTAATCTCCCAAGAAGTTGCGCCCTTAAGAGCCGAACTCGCTGGCAACAACTTTGCAATATAAAAAGTCTTAACGCCTTCATCGCCACCGGGGTAGGTAAACTTTGCAATAATACCTTTTACCTTCTTAAAATCATATTCGTTCTCAGTAAAATAATCAATATCCTTATATTCGTTTTCGATCAGATGAACTAGCGTCTCGGCTCGCCCCACATTAGATAGGGAAGTACGATAAATTACTTTCTCTTCACCATCGGCTTTCTCATATTCGCGGCACTCCAATCCCTTGTCCGCTTCCTCAATTATAAAATGAATCACCTCTTGCATAAACATGGACTTTACCGCCCCAGCCAGCTTATCAGAATAGCGTATCTTATACGGAGTATAGTTTTTGTTAAACAAAAATAACTCTGCGCTTACATTATTCTTGACCTCGTCTATTTCATTCGCCCAGAGAAACACGTCAAAAGGTTCGCCGGTATTTTCTTGCATAATTATCTCCACTTATTTATTACATTATAGCACATATTAGACTCTAGCGTCCAGTCTTACCGTGGCTTAACACTTCAAATCATCATGGGCGAAAGTATCAAAAGGGCATCAGCACAACAGCGGTTGTTCGGTTATTACAACATATTCCACTAATCTTTGCAAGGGAACTATGTTCGGTATTTTGTTCGGGTTTTTACAGGGAAGTTTTCCACACGGTGCGAAAAACCCGCCAAAATCATTAAAAAAAGTCCAAAAAAGCACTTGCAATTTAAAAAAATCCGTATTATACTTAAGTCAGTGGAAATAATTACAAAAACCCACAAACAAAAATCACGATCAGCACATTAAAAAGTTTGAGGCTAGTCAACTAGGAGTTTCAACGCGCATTAAAATTAGCGAGATGCGAAATCAAAATCGTGCGCACCTTCCTTAACACACCTCCCAATAAAAAACTCTAATTATGGCTCTAACCACTGGTTAAGCCAATGCACAATAAGTCTCTCAACGGCTACGATTATATGACTCACTTCGCGTGAATCGAATCGTGGTAGATTAATTGTGACTAGTTAAACACAAATCAAACAGAAACAAACCCGTTGAAATTTCTAGTTGACTGGCCTCAAACATTGTATAATAAAGGTATGAAGAACTTACATACCCCAGTATTACTATCTGAAGTGGTAGCGAACCTCGCACCAAAACCTGGCGCAACATATTTAGATTTAACCGCAGGTTATGGAGGGCACGCTAAAGAAATTTTGGATGTGACACGACAGTATAAAAATTCCGTCTTGGTGGACAGGGATGAGTTTGCCGCCGATTACTTAAGGCAAAAATTCCCACCAGAAATCAAGATTATCAATCAGGATTTTTACAGTGTGGTGCTACAGCTTTTACAGTGTGGAAACACTTTTGATATGATACTAGCGGATTTTGGAGTATCTTCATTGCAACTGGATCGGCCAGACCGCGGTTTTTCATTTCGCGAAGATGGCCCTCTAGATATGCGGATGGACCGGCGCCAATCTGTAACGGCAAGCGATATAGTGAACCATTATAGCGAACGGGATCTAGCAGAGCTTTTTGTCAAATACGGCGAAGAAAAATCAGGTCGTGCCAAAATGCTCGCTAGGGAAATAGTCACTCATCGTCCCATTACTACTACGAAGGAGCTTGCTAGCATCATTGCATCGAAGTCTAAATATAGCCACACCCACCCAGCCACTAGAGTATTCCAGGCCATTCGGATAGAGGTCAACAACGAGCTTAGCGAGATAGAGCAAACTCTACCACTCCTACCCAAGCTCCTAAATCCCGGTGGCCGAGTCGCCATTATTACTTTCCATAGTTTAGAGGATCGTCTCGTCAAAGATTTTTTCAAAGAATCTACGAGTCATGGTGAGGAGTCGGAGCTTTCAGTTATTACTAAAAAACCGCTCGTTGCAACGCCTGATGAGTTAGTTATCAACCCGCGCGCCCGGAGTGCTAAACTGCGAGTGGCAGTGCGGAATTGATAAAATAAAAACAACAAAAATAAAAAGGAGGCAATATGCCAAAGCAAATATTAGTAGCGAACAAATCCCGCAAGCAAACCATTAAGGTAAACTTTCGCTAAAAAATACTCAGCGGGGTCCCCACAGTGACCCCGCTGGCAAACCCAAAACTCTAACTGCGATATGGACCTAAAGGTCCACCAAATAGAGTTTTCACAAGGAGAGTGTGAAGTGTATGACCTTCCCGGGGCAACTTTTCTTAGTTACTTATAGCTCTGCTAAGAAATGTCCCTGGACTATGGGGTTGCCATGTGAAAACTAAAATCAAAACAAAGATAAAGATAACCAAGCGAGGAATAGTAAAATGTTAACGCAAACTTATGTGTCTAGAAGGGAAACCGCATTTACCGGTAGTTTTGCACGCGGCCGTAATACCATTAGGCACGAAAAGCGTAGTTTAGGCTCCATCTCCCAGATTGTCATTATTAGCCTTATTACTCTCGTTTTTGGCTTAATCTATGTTGCTGAAGGCACCAAAGCCACCTCGTTTGATTATGAAATCTCCGCCGTAGAATCTGAAATCTCCGAAATGACCGCCCGACGCGATGACCTTGCCGTAGAAAAAGCGCGTCTTAGTTCTGTTTCCGCTGCCAAAAACAGCACCGTGGCTGCCAACATGGAAAATGCCACAGTCACCGGCTACGTTACCGACTAAGTGATATAATATAAATATGTCGCGCATCAAAATCTTACGATATTTGACTTTAGCTGCTTTAGGAATTATCTTGACGCGGCTATTTTTTATCCAAATTATTGAACATGACGCTTGGGTGGCTAAGGCCAACGAGCAACATACTCTGCTTGAAACCATTACGGCCAAACGTGGCGAAATCTATATGCTAGACGGTAATGACCCAGTGGCAGTAGTCTTAAACCAAACTGTTTACCAAGTTATTATAGACCCAGCTATTACTCCACAAGACGAACTGCAAACCCTACTTGACGAAACCGTTGAAAAACACGCCAACCTAGACGAAGTATACAATATCGAGGGACTTAGATATTACATTGTGGCTCGTAATGTGCCTTATTCTAGCGCCGTCAAAATTGCCGAAAAAGGCCTCGGCGGTGTTTGGCTTAAAGAGAGCAACGCCCGTGTATATCCAGAAGGGGAGATGGCTTCCACTGTGCTTGGTTTTGTTAATGCTGATGGTATTGGGCAATACGGTGTAGAAGGTTCACTCAATCACCTTTTGTCCGGCAAAGACGGCCTACTTAAGACTATTTCCGATGTTAATAATGTCGCTCTATCTATTGGAGACAACAACATTAAAATACCCGCCGAAGACGGCAAGAACGTTGTGCTAACTATAGATCGTACTCTAGAAAAAAATGTCGAAGAGATGACCGAGCAAGCCTTAGCTAGTAGCGTTGCTACCAATGCGGCGGTGCTTATTATGGACCCTAACAACGGTGAGGTTCTTGCCATGACCACCATCCCTGGTTACAACCCAGCTGACTATGGTAATGTCAAAGATGCCTCCAGCTATATCAACCAGGTTACAGAAGTACCATACGAACCAGCCTCCATTTGCAAAACTTTCACATATTCTGCCGCCATCAACGAGGGTAAGATGACGGCCGACACAACATACTTTAACCAAGGCTATGTCATGGTAGATGGTTGGAAAATTCAAAACGCTGAACAGCGCGCCTCAATTTATGGCACTATCGACATGCGTACGGCGCTTTATTGGTCGCTTAACTCCGGCTCAATTCAAGCCCTTAAACTTCTCGGTGATGACCCAGATAGCATCAACCAAAAAGGCAGGGAATTACTGTACGATTATTATTACAATAAGTTCCGCCTAGGCCGCCCCACCGATATCGAACTCATAGAAGCGGTCGGCTACATCGAAGATCCCAACGAAGGCTGGGGACGCAACTCTACCTACGCCAATATGACTTTCGGCCAAAACCTTGGTATTACTATGATTCAAACCGCTACGGCCTTTTCAGCTGTGGTAAATGGTGGCATTTGGCGCACCCCTACCATCGTGGCTGGCACTCTAGAAAACGGTCGCCTTACTCCACTAGAGTCTAACGCTATAGAGGAGCAGATTCTTAAGGCTGACACTTCTGCTGCTATGCGTAGTATGCTCGTCAATAACCGCAGCTACAAAGTACGCGCCGGTATTGATAAACCCGGTTACGATGTGGGTGGTAAATCTGGTACCGCGCAGGTAATACGGGATGGCGTCTATGATGACACTTATGCCGAGCTAGTTGGCTCGTACATAGGTTTCGTGGCGCCTAGTGGGGAAATGCCAAGCTATGTTATTATGATTAAAATGTGGGGCGAAGGCCAAAGCGTAGGCAGTGGTGAGCCGATGGCACTCTTCGATACTCTATCTAATTATATTATCAATTATTTAAAAATTAGGCCAGGTGGAGTATAATTATAGCATGAGTATAAACGAAGAAATGTTTTACGGGCTTTTGCTTTCTCTTGCTAGTTTTCTTTTGTCGATGGTGCTTACTCCAGTTTACACCCATTTTGCATACAAATATCACTTTTGGAAAAAGCAAAAACAAACCACGGTAGATGGCAAGGCTTTACCCATCATGGCGAGTCTGCATAAGCATAAGTTTAAACGCGCCTTTCCAACCATGGCTGGGCTTATTGGTATTATCGCTGTTACTGTAGTTACCTGGGTTTTTAACCTAGATCGCGGCCAAACCTGGCTCCCGCTTGTAGGCTTTTTGGGCGGCTCTTTTGTAGGAGTTATAGATGATTCTATCAATATCTTTGGTTCTGGGCGTGGTGCAGCCGGGCTGCGCGGGCCAGTCAAATTCTTGCTAATTACAGCCGTAGGTATTGTCTTAGGGTGGTTCTTCGCAGTTAAACTCGGCTGGACTTCTATTCTCGTTCCGTTTGTTGGCAATATCGAAATCGGCGTAGTCGCCATGATTGCTATTTTTGCTTTTGCCGTCGTTGCTACCAGTAATGCCGTCAATATTACAGACGGTTTGGATGGCCTATCTGGGGGCCTTTCTATGCTGGCCTACGGTGCTTTTGGTGTTATCGCCCTCTTTCAAGGCAACGTACTACTCTTTGGCTTCTGTATGACAGTAGTAGGGTGGCTTTTATCC
The DNA here is from genome assembly GCA_017433855.1 of Candidatus Saccharimonadota bacterium. Lineage (GTDB taxonomy): Bacteria > Patescibacteriota > Saccharimonadia > Saccharimonadales > Saccharimonadaceae > Nanosyncoccus. The sequence continues at coordinate 43,813 of JAFRGM010000006.1, forward strand.
TACATTTGGTTCAATGTTCCACCAGCACGGTTTATGATGGGCGATACTGGCTCATTTGCGCTGGGCGCTGGCCTTGGTGTGGTTGCTATGATGACTAACTCATTCTTACTTTTGCCAGTCATCGGCCTTATGTTTGTTATAGAAACCGGCTCTAGCCTTATCCAACTTGCTGCCAAGCGTTTCTTGCATCGTAAAATTTTTATTTCTGCGCCATTACATCATCATCTCGAGGCTAAGGGCTGGGGCGAAGCCAAAATCGTGATGCGCTTTTGGATTATGGCCGGCGTCTGTGCGCTTCTAGGTGTCTTTCTAGCCGCTGTCGGGGGCGCCATCTAATGCGCAAGCACAAGTCCGACCTCATCGTTCTTTTTACCACGCTCGGCCTTATGGCGCTCGGTCTAATTGTTATTTACGCCATTGGTCCTATGCGTGCCAATGTCCTCAATTCCACTTACGGAACTAACTATGGCAGTCACGATTTCTTTATCGGGCAACTCCGCTCTGTGGCTATCTCATTAGTGGCTTTTTTCTTGGCCTTTAAGGTCATTCCATATCAAACTTTACGCAAATTTGCCAAGCCCATTATGATTTTGGGTATTCTCTTATCGGCATTGCTTTGGGTGTTAGCTATGTCGGGGTCTAGCTTGGCTAAATGCGAGCTTGGCGAATGTCGTTGGTATAACCTCGGCCCGGTGAGCTTTCAGCCGGCTGAATTTCTCAAATTATCCCTCACTATCTACTTAGCAGATTTTCTTGCTCGCAAAAAAGAAGAGGGAACCATTGGCAAGCTAAAAGAGTTTTGGCTCCCACTTGGGTTAATCTGCGGCATTTCTCTAGGTCTAGTAGTGATAGCGCAAGGTGACCTTGGCACTGGCGTTACACTGGTTGCAATCATCTTTGGCATGCTCTTAGTTTCGGGTGTTTCCATCAAGCAATATCTCCTCGTATTTGCACTTGTGGTTATAGTTGCGGTCGGCGCCGTTGCTACATCAGCACATCGTATGCAGCGTGTAGATGCCTGGATTGCCACTCTTACCGGTAGTGCTAGTTCCGACTCTACCTATCATATCGATAATGCCATGCTGGCTATTGGCACTGGCGGGTTCACTGGCGTCGGTATTGGCAATTCCGTTCAGGCTACTGGCTATCTTCCAGAATCTATCAACGACTCAGTTTTTGCCATTATGGGCGAGACTTTCGGCTTTGTGGGGCTTTTTCTCATTGTTGGTGTATTTGCCACCATGCTACTACGCTTGCTAAATGTTGCTAGTCACACCGCCGCCCCCGACGAGCGCCTGCTCGTTGTTGGAGTCTTTTCATGGGTGCTTGCCGGCGTGTCTGTAAATATTATGGCCATGACTGGTCTCGTGCCGGTCACTGGGATTACACTCCCGCTACTATCTTATGGCGGTACCAGTATGCTTTTTGTTGCTTTTGCTTTAGGTCTTAGTTTGCAAATTTCGTGTTATACTAGTAGAGAGGAAGTAAAAAATGAAGATATTAGTAGTCGGGGGCGGATCCGGGGGGCACATTACGCCAGCCGTCGCCGTAGTGCGTGAGATATTAGAATTAAAACCTCGCACCAAGGTTGAGTTTTGGACTGATTTCAAATATTTTAGCAACGTCACCAAACTTACCACCGAGCTAGGTGTTTCATGGGCCGATGGCCACGAGGATAAAAAAGGTACTTTTGTGCGAGTTCGCCGTTTGCCAGCCGGTAAGTTCCATCGCTATGCCGGGTGGCGGTTCAAAGATTATTTTATTCATTTCGAAATTACACTTAAAGATTTAATCATTGGTAACATTTGCGGCTTTTTTGGCTTTATTGCAGGTTTCATCACTAGTTTTATTCGTCTTTTCCGCAAGTCTACTCGCCCTAATATTATTTTTCTCAAAGGCGGCTATGTAGGCCTGCCGGTTGGCCTTGTTGCCAAAATGTTCAAAATCCCTTACGTCATTCACGAGTCAGACACCGTAGCCGGCCTTGCCAATCGCCTGCTCATGAAGCGCGCGCGCAAGGTGGCGTTTGGTATGCCTATCCCAGAGGAATGGGAAGAGGCACACCCAAATTACATCTGGACCGGCATACCTGTTGGACCAGAATACCGCGCAGTCTCCATTATTCGTAAAAATTCCCTCAAAAAAGCATTTTCATTCAATCCAGAAAAGCCCCTAGTGGTCATTACTGGCGGTTCGCAGGGGTCAGAGAATCTCAACGAGGCCACCCGCATCATTTTGCCAGAGCTTCTTAAATTTACATCCGTTGCCCTCGTTGCGGGTCGCAAACATTATGAGGACATGGTAGACCTCAAGCGCTACGAGAATTGGGACCACGCTGCTCTTGAGTCTAATTTCCGCATGTGGGAGTTTAATACTGCTATGAACGAACTCATGGGTGCTGCCGACGTGGTAGTGTCGCGTGCCGGCGCCACCACTATCGCCGAACTGGCTAGCCTCAAGAAAGCCACCATTCTTGTACCATTCGAGAAACTTCCCGGCGGCCATCAAGTTAAAAACGCCGAGCGGCTCAAGGAGCTTGGCGCTGTAGAGGTCATTAACGATTCCACTATGATGAAAAACCCCGCCAACTTATTGGATATTATTCGCCATCTTGTACGTTCTCCGCGACTTGCGGCCGAAATGGCCGATAGACTTCACGATGAAGCCAAGTCTGATGCCGCCCGACGTTTGGCCGAAATTATCATTGAGGAAGCCGCCCAATGACAGAAGAGCCGCCAAAAATTGCCCGTCGCCACATGAACCGTGCCTCCACTATGAAATCCGGCCGTGTTATTGGCGAGAAAAGGGAAAAACTCGAAACCGCTTCCGAACGCGCCACTGCTCACCGCAAAATTAAAAAGCAGCGTATTTCGCGAATTGCCATCACTATTTTGGGCTTTACTTTGGTTGGTGTAGGATTGTTCTATATTGGCACGTTCTTCTTTGGCGACAGGGAAGCATCGCCCGCCTCTACTACTGTCTATCTTCCGCTCTCCCCTACCATACCAGTAGAGGATCAAGATACCGGCAAAGATTCCACCATCACTAGCCGTATGAAAGAATATATCGGTCAGGTCGAAGCAGACCTTCGCGAATACGGCTACACTCCGGTCAAGGCAGTTATCCCTACGAGTGCTATCCGCGAAGTAGATTTTTATCTCGACGGTTACTCGGGCTTTATTAAGACTACTATTGATCGTGGTGCCGGTGTTACCGCCGAAGACACTGATCGCATGCTGCGCTACCTCGCCGGTCAAGGAATTGCCGACTTTGCCTATATTGATGTTCGCCTAGACGGCCAAGCCTACTGGAAGTAGTGTTGCCATGGAATTGTTCGGTTTTTGTTCGGTTCTAGCATAATGCTCTTTTGTTCGGTTTTTGTTCGGCAAAAGTAGAAAAAATATCATCCAAGCGCCGGATAAATTGCCGACCACCAGATAAAACCTCAAAAATAACGAAAAACCACGAGGGAAACATCAAAAATCCAAAAAAGCCCCAAATCTAGGCAGCCCGGGCCGCCGCCCGGTCCATAGAGTTAAGCCCCCATTCCACACCCCTGTAATGTCCTAAAATCTATATTGTGCGACATTGGATATTTCACCAAAAGACGAGTAAACACCCGTCTTTGTGGCACTCTTCTCGTTTGTCGTCACGCAAAATACAAGCCATAATATAATATGGCTTGTATGTTTAATGCTCAGCCGCTATGCTCGGCTATTTGATGCGGATGTTCGGTGGCGCACCCAAACCAGCATAGGTAGTTACTAATGCTGGATGCTTAGAAATCCGTCCATCGAATTATCGCGTTCTGCAAAACGACTCGGGTCTGCCACCGGCTTGCTTAAATCGGTCGGCGCCGAATGGGGATTAATAGCTACAGTAGACTTTTCTTCGTAGACAATCTCTGGCGTCACTGCCGCTGGTGTATCTGCAGGGGAATTAACAGGGGAAGCATCAGGGGTAGATTGCCGTGGCTTATCGGTCTGCATACCAGCTGCCGTATTTCCCTTTTTGTTGGCGTGACCCTTATTGCGAGAGTTCTTAGACTTTTCCACAGGTTTTATGGCTTGAGGCTTATTAGTGGACGGCTTTTGATTCCCTTGTGCCTGAGGAGCTTGTTTCTTGGCCGTTTCGGCGGCTAGACGTGCCAAATCTTTTAGCCCCGGCCTATCTTTACCCTCGGCAGTATTTGGACTCATGCCAGTTTTACGCAAATCTGCCTGTGGAGTAGGGGCAAATTTTAAGTTCGGTTTTTGTTCGGTATTTCGCACATTGGCCACGCTCACAGGAGCGGCGGTATGTTTATTGATTGGTGTAAACACCATAGCTTGATCTGGCTGGCGTCCAGAATCGGAAAGCTCTTGCTTATATTTTTCGCTTTGCTCAATCGTTTCACGGATTTCGTCCTCAACTTCTGCTCGTGGTCGCGCATAATGCGTACGTGACCAAGAAATGATTTGGTCAAAATTATCTTCTGGCGCATCCGGTATCGTCAATGTGGTGGCAGAAAACGCCGGAACTTTCTCGCCGTTAATAATCATAGATATGATAAAATGGCGGTTATTGAGCTGCAAAAGATCAGAAGCTTCAAATGTCGGCTCAAACTGCTTAACCAGTATTGGCGCGTCGTCAGCAGAAACTCGGAACGAAATTGTAGTGCCCACGTTACCAAAAACCGCATCACGCACCGACTCAGTCATCTGTGCTACATACTGGTTAGCTACGGTAAGATTAAGTCCGTATTTGCGCGCCTCGGATAGAATTACCGAGAATGAATCCGTGGCAAAGTTCTGGAACTCGTCTACATATAGATAAAACGGCCTGCGATCTTCCACGTTGGGGATATCAGAACGCGACATCGCGGCGAGCTGCACCTTTGTAACCAAGAAAGAACCTAAAATCGCAGCATTATCTTCGCCGATTAGACCTTTCGAGAGGTTAACTACCAAAATCTTCCCTTCGTCCATAATCTTACGCACGTCAAATGAGGATTTTGGCTGCCCAATAATGTTACGAATGATTGGGTTGGCAGTAAAAGCCCCAACCTTGTTTAGCACTGGCGCGATAGACTCATTGACTTGTTTCTCATTCCACTGCCCAAACTCGTGCTTCCAGAACTGCAACACCGTCACATCGTGACAATACTCAAGTGTTTCCTTGCGAAACTCTTTGTCTGTCAGCATCCGTGAGATATCTAGCAAAGTAGTTTCTGGTCTGTCCAGCAAGGCAAGAAGCGTATAACGCAAAATATGTTCAAGTCTAGGACCCCAAGAATCTCCGAACATACGCTTAAGCACCCCAATTACCTCCGAACAGATATTTGGCTTGCGTGACGGATCACTCACCTCTAGCGGATTGAATGCAACCGGATATGCCGTATCGGCCGGGTTAAAGTAGATTACATCCCGAATCCTAGAAGCCGGTATAAACCTGAGATTATCTATCGCAAAATCACCGTGCGGGTCAATAATGCAATACCCCTGGTTATAGAAAATATCAGACATTGCTAGTAGCTCTAGCAAGCCACTTTTACCAGCGCCAGTTTGTCCAATGATATAAACATGCCTGCTACGGTCGCGCCTGGTTAGCCCAAACTGATGATTGATACCGCGGAAATTAGTTAACCCAAACGCTGAAATGTTTTCATCAAGATGTGGGTTACCAGTTAATACTGGTAGCTTTGCTGGCGGTTCTGCCGTCTTAGAAGAGGCCCACACAATATTTGGCGTCTCTACGGACGTATGCGGCAAATGGTAAACGCTCGCTAGCTCTGAGATATTCAAAATAAATCCTCGATCCGCAAACTGCCGCATCTTGTAAGCATCTAGCTCCTTGGCATTAAAACTCCCACCTATTTGCTTGAAACCATTAAGATTAGTGGAGTTAAACTGTTTGAATGTCCCCACCAGCGCCTGCATATTGAGTTTTGCATTGGTTTCATTGTCACCAAGATACGCCAAGCGGATTTTAACTTCGTAGCCAAGTTTAGTGGCTTTTTCTTCGGCCTTAGCGATTTGAGTCTTGGCGCGCTCAGATAGCTCCACTTTAATGTCAGAACTAGTGCCGCCCGCAGGTGGCCGAAACAGTGCACCCAATACCTCTACCAACCACGTCCAATCTATACCGGTGGCTGCCAGGAGCGGTTTATGGCCAGTTTTAATTTTACGCACCCACTTGTCGGTGGTGTTTTTGTGCCAATCGTCTGCAATTGGCCGGGCTAGAATCTGTATCCACATCTCCTCGGAAAGATCCGGGTCTATCTTGGCTAAAGTGCCAGTGATGCCGGCTAACGGATCTACTTCAAAGCTATCAAAGGTTTTGATAGGTAGAGCCTCATTTTCAATCAGGCCCAATTCTGCCGAATAAGCCACAGGGTACTTATTGCGATTATCTACATAGTCCTCATCTATCTTGTGAATTTGCACAGTGGGGTATTGTGAATAAATCTGCCCTTCCACAAAACTCTGTAAGATTTTGGGCACCCACACATAGAACTTAATCTGCCCAGCAGTAGATACAATTTCAAACGACAGGTGCTCCTGTACGCCGCCACTGTTTTTAAGCTCTGACTTGTCGCGCAAAATACCATGCAAGCTCGCAAACATTTGTTCTGCCGCCAGCTCTTTCTTGTCGTTGGTGCGAGGTATTTCTAGCATCAAAAGCACCGAGTCTACGTTTAGCACCTTTAATTGGTTGAGCTTCTTGTAGTTACGATAAGTTAAAAAAGCAAGCACCAAAACTACTGGAATCCAGAAGATGGGCATAAGAATAAAATGTATGACTTCGTTCATACATTTTATTATAGCATATATCTGCTTAAACGTCGACCGTACTAAGCCAGCGTGTACAGATTGCGGTCAATTTTCTTAAACAATTTTTTGTTTTGCAAATTTAGTAAAATCGTAGTTTCTTTTACCTTGCGAGTGCGCAAAACCTGTTTTACAATCTCTTCGCGCGAGAGTGGCTTACCAGCATTTTCAAGAATGTTAGTGATGATTTCCGATATAGTTCCCTTTTTGTATCCCCAGGACGAAAGCGCATAGATACCACGCCCAATCAACACAAAACGCGGGTCCTTGATTAGTTCATTATGAATTGCCTGCACCGTTACATTCTTTCTCTTAAAATTAGACTCTTTAATCTCTGCGGCGATTTCAGAAAAATGCATTGGTTGCTTGTGCGATTCAAGGATTACAAAGATTTTATCGCGAATATTTCGCGGGTTTACAGATGGCCACTTGGCTAGCCCCCACACACCATTTAGCGTCGCTAATAATTTTGAAATTGACGCCACGGCCTTAATATGGTCAGGATGCTCATAGTCTAGCACATTGTCAAGTTGGTCAAGTGTCATTGGCTCTTTGTTTTTCTGAATCACCTCTACGATTTTGTCGACACGTTCACGAAGCTCCAAAGAATCGCCGTAATCGGCAATCCCCACCGCCGCATTGTAGCGGTCGTTTTCTTCTACTACGGTTAAGTTTTTGGCAAAAGTAGCGATAAAATAAATCCCTGCACGCTGCACGGCAGAGGTGTCCCTGTTGTAAACTTTATCAGCTAAATCAGATAACTTAGCTACGCGCCCCATCTCAGTTAAATTACGGACTAGCAACTTCTCTGCGGCGGCAAGCTCTGGAATTTGATTCTCTTCTGCGGAAACTTGAAGATGAATCAAAATAGCCTTTTCTAGCTGTCTAACACGCTCACGCGTAATTGATAACATTTCACCAATCTCTTCAAGCGTCTGTTTGTTGGATTTGAGACCAAAGCGACGCGAAATAATCTCGCGTTCACGGTCTTGTTCTATAATCTTGAGGCTTCCAGAAATTGCTTTTTTCAGGATTTCCGCATTTTGATCCATTCTTTTTTCCTTGATTCGTTATCTGTTAATATTAGTACTTCTTATTATTATATCATAGTTTACATACAGTGTCAACTATAAATAATAATAATTTCTAACACTATTGTAGCACAATTTTTACAATTGTGAAAAAAAATTGTAAAAGCATAAACGTAATTACTATTACACCATTAAACTCATAAAAAACAAGACTTTTCAAACCCTATGAAATGCGTTAAAATTAAAGTGCAACAGTTTGGAATTTACAAAAGACAAGAACAATTTTTGTTCGTATTGTGCTTAGAAAAGGCATCATTAGGTTGTTGGAGCACAATCGGCATCTTGTCGTAAATTCCAGCTGTTGCGCCTAGTGGTGCCTTTTTTGTGCATGACCCTATTATAAAAATGGCACCGCTAGTTCAGAGTAGTCAATAAGCGGGTCACGAGGCAACATGGTCACACATATTAAAGCGAGATTATTAATAGCTACACTCAGTTTAGCCGTAGGCATAAGTGTTGGTGCTTCCCTGTGTTCTTCTGCATTCGCAGCGGTTGTCACTTCTTCCACTGCTACAGTCAACGTCTCTACTTCATGTAGTATGACGGCAACTATAAATACACAACATACTGCCAATCTAGTAAACGGTCAGGAGAGTACGGCGGTAAGCTCGTATTCTAGTGGTATAGGTAAAACTACCATTGCTACTACTTGTAACGATACTAATGGCTTTTCTATCTATGCTGCCGGTTACACTGGCGATAAAGTAGGTGCTGCCAATAGTACTAAGCTAGTGGGTGTAAATACTGGTGTTACTATTCCCACCGGCTCTGGCACCTCTGCCTCCAACTGGTCCATGAAGATCACTGCTGCTTCAGGTGCTACTAATATGGTCCCCGCCACTATTGACAATGGCTTTGATGAGTACAGTCTAGTACCAAGTAACTATACTAAAGTAGCTCATGTCACTACTGCCACCTACCAAGGTGCCCCTACCCAAATTACCACCACCTACCGTGCATATGTATCCCCCACCCAAGCTGCAGATTCCTATTCTGGCAAAGTTCGCTATGTCCTCATTCATCCATCTTCTGCTGTAGCCCAAGCTACCTTTGATTCTGCCTTCGCTAACGCTGGCAAATCCAAAGTCACAGCAAATGATGGTAATGAGTATTATGCTATGCAAGATATGACTGCAGATATCTGCAATGGTGTAGTAGATTACGGTACAGAAACACAATTAGTGGATACCCGTGACAAAAAGCTCTACTGGGTCCTTAAAGCTCAAGATGGTAAGTGCTGGATGACACAGAATCTAGACCTAGATCTAAAGACCGATGTGGCGCTAACATCTCTCAATACTGACCTCAACGTCCATGATGATGACATCTACAATGAGAACTTAGGCTATACCTACAATGAATCTACTGGCCTCATCACCTGGACCCCTAGCTCACCAACAAATACATCTAATGCAACGCACGCGAATGGTACTGCTACCGGCACTTCTATAAGCTGGTCAAACACGAATACTACCCCACGCTCCGTAAAACTTACCGTCAACGGTAGTGAAATCTACCAAAAGGATGGCTCTACCTTCTCCTCAGCCACTTGCAACTACTTCACTACCCCATCCTGTCTCAACTCCACCGGAGACAACACCAATACCACTGCTAACTTCTCCACAGTACCATACGAAGCTAACGGTGAACATGGTAAGGTTGGTAACTACTACAACTGGTCTGCTGCGGTAGCATCTAATAACACATCCTCTAGAACAGCCAGTACCTATAATGCTATTGCCGAAAGTCCAAAGAACTCTATCTGCCCTAAAGGTTGGCGCTTAACCAGAAGCTCTTCTACTCCAGCTTATAATGATTTCCAGAACCTTTATTCAGCATATTCTAGTTCTATTGGTAAAGCTAATGGCTACCCTCTATGGTTAGTGCGCGCAGGCGGCGTCGACAACGGCACGCTCGGCGGTAGCGGCGACTACGGCCTCTATTGGTCGTCTACGGTCAATAGCGCTAGCAACGCGTACTACCTGAACATCCGTAGCGACTATTTCTATCCGTCCCTCAACCGCAATCGCGGCCGCGGGTTCTCGGTGCGTTGCGTGGCGCGCTAACCACCACAAGCAAGCCACCACAAGTAAATAGTCGGTGCCAGCACCGGCTATTTACTTGGCAGCTTTAGCTTTGCTAGTGGTCTTTTTCGTGGCCTTCTTGGCCGTAGTCCCCTTCGCGCTAGCCGTTTTCTTGCGACCACCCCGTACACCGCGTCGGGTTTTAGCAGCTGTTTTTGGCTTATTATCCAGCATTTCGCGCGCCTGTTCCAATGTAATCGTCTTAGGGTCGGTCTCTTTCGGCACTTTTACATTATTGCGCCGCCCTGGCCCCTTTACATATGGCCCATAAGCACCATTTATAATCTGTATTTCGCCCCAGTCTGCTATCATAGAATCTACTTTTTTCTGATATAGCGGCAAGGCCTCTTCTAGCGTTACCGTGTACGGGTCAAAATCTTTCATCGGGATATTATACTTGCCACCCTTCAAATATGGCCCAAACGGCCCATTTGCGGCAATTAGTTCGGCGCCGTCTGGTGCTGTACCTAGCATCCTAGGCAGAGCTGGCAAGGCTAGCTGCTTTAAGGCCTGATCTAGATTCACAGTTTTCACGGACTTGCGCTTCGGCAAAGGCGCAAAGCGCGGCTTCTCGCCTGTCTCTTTTTCGTTGTCGCCCAGTTGGATGAAACCGCCATTTTTGCCTACTTTCGCGTAAATTGGCTTGCCAGTCTCTGGGTCGTGACCAAGTAACCTTGCATTGTTATACCGCTCCACCCCCTGCGCAATCAGCACTGTATCATGAAATGGCCCATAAAAGTCTTTTAGCATCTTGACGCGCTCTAGCTTAGCGTCCGCCACCAGGTCCAAATCTTTTTCAATGTTCGCGGTAAACTTATAGTCCACAATATTCTTAAAATTGTCCGTCAAAAACCCAGCCACCAGCTCCCCGATCGGGGTGGGCACAAGTTTGCCTTTATTGGCGCCAGTTTTTTCGGTAGTGACAGAGCGTGTCACTGTGGCATCGTCAGAACCTACCGAGAGTATCACCACTTCGCGTTCTTCACCTTCGCTCTCGCCTTTTACCACATAGCCACGCGCCTGTATTGCTGTCATAATTGACGCGTATGTAGACGGCCGCCCAATTCCCAGCTCTTCGAGCTTCTGTACTAGCGAACCCTCCGTGTATCTTGCTGGCGGTTTCGCAAAAGTCTGTTTAGCGGTTAGCTCTAGGTAATTTAACCTGTCCCCCGCCTTTAGGTGGGGCAATTCCAGGTCTTTACTCTTGCCATAAACCCTTAAAAACCCATCAAAAATCACCACTTCGCCTTTGGCCGTAAATGTATCGGATTCATCAGCGGGTGACGCCGCTTGGGGGACCCCCGACGGAGCTTTTGCGACGGTGGGGGAAGATGCGGCGGCAGGACCCGCTGCGGCGACTCCATCCACTCCAATCCGAATCGTAGTCTTCGCCACCTTGGCATTTGCCATTTGTGTAGCTACGGTCCGTGCCCAAATCAACTGATAAAGGCGCTTTTCGTAATCGTTTTTGCCAGCCGTCATCCGCCGCACATCGGTAGGGCGAATCGCCTCGTGCGCCTCTTGTGCTGAAGCATCTTTGGTCTTAAAATGCCGCACTTTAAGATATTCTGGCCCGAACTCACTCTTAATAAACTCAGAAATCGCCGCTACCGCTTGAGAGCTCAGATTCAGTGAGTCTGTTCTATGATAAGTAATTAACCCGGCCTGATATAACCCCTGCGCTGCACTCATCGTCGTACGCGACGAAAAGCCTAGCTTAGCATTGGCTTCAATTTGTAACGCCGCCGTTGTAAAAGGTACTGGGTTGGCCTTTGTTCCCTCAGCTTCTTCTACGTCCAGCACGCTAAACTTTGCCTCAGCCAGCCGCTCTAATAGTCTGCGCGCGGCGGCCTCGTCATCTGGCGTCTTGCCGTCATAAGTAGCATCAAACGAAGCGTCCGACGCTTTGGCTAGCTCCGCCGCCTGGAACTTACCACTTACCTTAAACGATACTTTCCCCTCAAACTTTTCAATTTCTTTTTCGCGTTCCACTATTAGCCGAAGCGCTGGACTCTGCACGCGCCCAGCACTAATCGCCCCAGGCACTTTTTTGCGCACCATATCAGAAAGGTCATACCCCACTAGCATATCTAGAGTCTGCCGCGCTTGCTGGCTTGCCACCATGTCCATGTCTACCGTACGCGGGTTTTTAATCGCCTGTTCTAGCGCGGGTTTTGTAATCTCGTGAAAAGTAATCCTCGCCGTGTTTTTAGGCAACTTCAACACTTCGCACAGATGCCACGAAATTGATTCACCCTCGCGGTCTTCATCCGTTGCTAGCCAAACTTTATCGGCCGCCTTGGCTTCTTTCTTTAGCTCCGTAATGATAGATTTGTGCCCCGGGTCAATCTCGTAGGTTACGTCAAAAGTAGATTTATCAACCTTAGTGTCCTTTCTAATGTGCCCTACGCTCGCCAATACCTTAAAATCCCCTCCTAGGTATTTTTCAATGGTGTGGGCTTTCGCCGGGCTCTCTACTATCACTAAGTTTTTAGACATATAATTATAATATCATAAAAATGTCAAAAATGCGAAAAAGCCCCACTAGTTAAGTAAGGGTGGGCATCACTCAACTACTGGGGCTTTTTCGCCCTCTAACGCTTCACTTCTATACCGGGTGAACCCCGGAAGCGCGACCCACCTCACACAAATTGGGGCCCGCCGGTTAGAGGGATTGCTATACCTTCGAAATGCTCCCTTTCTAAAGTGGAGGTAATACTTATAACTTTAAACCATGAAGAAATTTAAAGCCCGAAAAGGTTTCAAAGGCACGCAATTTCTGCTATACTAAAATCAGTATAGCGAAATTATAACTTATTGAGATGCGGTGTAGGGATTTTTGTTCCCTAACTGTCATCATTATATCACACAGGAGAAAATATGTCAACACTTTTTTCACACTTTTTTCAAAAAATCAACCAAATTTCACCCCTAGAAGCCAATTTTACAGAGGTGTTAGACACTATTGCGCTTAAGCCTAAAACATTGTATTTTTATGGAAAAATGCCACAAAATGTGGTAAAAAATGGCAAATCTACGCGCCCCAAGACCGTAGCGATTGTAGGTTCTCGGCACAATACTCGCTATGGTGAGGAAGTAGCCTACAAACTAGCCTACGAGCTAGGCAGACGTGGCGTAGTGGTGGTGTCTGGGCTGGCCTACGGGATAGATTCTATTGGGCATCGGGGTTGCCTAGATGCCGGCGGCACCACTGTTGCTGTGCTTGGCACCCCCATCGACAAAATCTACCCTAAAAACCACACCAAACTTGCCGCAGAAATCATAGAAAAAGGTGGCGCCGTGATGAGCGAATACCCACCCAGCGCCGGAATCGGTGCCAAAGCCAGCGCTAGAATCGGCATGCAAAATCAATCTAGTACTCAAGAACTACCCCTGGCCCCGGGCGAATATTACGATAAAACAACCGCCCTTCGCACCTTTGCGCCACAGGCTACTTTTTTGCATCGCAATCGTTTAATCTCTGGCCTCGCAGATATTGTAGTGGTGGTAGAGGCCGCCGAACGCTCTGGTTCGCTAAACACCGCCACTCATGCTCTCGCTCAGGGCAAGGAAGTCTACGCAGTACCAGGCAATATTACTAACCCCTACTCACAGGGTTGCAATAAACTCATCCGCGCGGGTGCCTTTCCTTATACAGAGCCAGCGGATTTGCTCCGCGAACTGTTCCCAGAGGAGTTCATCACCAAACGTCGCAAAATGCCACATCTCTTTGGCGATAATGACATAGAAACCAAAATCTTGCAGGCCATCGCGAGCGGCCTTCGCTCTGGTGATGATATTATGGCGGCCACCACCCTGCCGCCAGAGGTTTTTAACCAAGCCATCACGATGCTAGAAATTAAAACGCGTGTGCGTGCGCTTGGTATGAATAATTGGGGGCTAAATTAGGCCTTCTTCGCGGTCTTTTTCGTGGTTTTCTTGGCATTCGCCTTTGTTTTTGCGGATTTTTTAGCCTTGCCGGTACTCTTAGCGGCGGTTTTGGCGGCAACTTTTCTACTGTGAGCAGCTTCGCTCCTGGCGATGGAATCTTCAATCTTCTGCGAACGGTTATGGATACCATAAATCATGCTAGTAATACCTACCGTTAGCATATAGGCCCCAAAGAAACGCAGGAATGTCAGAAGTTCAAACGAGCCGCTGTTGATAATCACAAGCCCCATTACACAGCCAATCATGCCAACTAACACCCGGATAAAACGGTCGGTAGGGTCCACCGTGGACAAGAAACCATGCACGAGATCAATCACGCCAGATACAAACACATATAATGCCACTATAGATAAGCACAAAACATAGTCGTTGCGTGCCGAGAACAGCAAGGCTAGCGCTGCCGCCACGTCTACCAAGGCATCAATCACCGAGTTAAACCACCCACGTTTCTTGGCAGAGTCATACAAGGCGGACAAGGAGTCAATAATTCCCATCCCAAGCAAGAACATACTCATGACTGCAATAATTAGTTCAAAATCCCCCATACCGCTAAACAGCAAAACTGCGCCAAATACCGTCGCCAGCCCACCGCGTAGCACAAAGACAAACCAGTGCTTGTCTATAAATCTTCTATTGATATGTGCCATAAAAATCCTTTATTACTTATGCTTATTATATCATACATGGCGAATTTTTTTGCGCAAAGTCTCCACCAGCCAGTCCAAACGGTATTTGATTGGCTTTAGCACCAAGTCGTGTGCTGGCGTATATTTTAATTCTTCGCAACCAAACGACCGCTTAAACTCGCTAACACCATAAAACCGGTGCTTGGTCTCTTCTGGTCCCACAATCCCCCATAAATTATAACGTATGCAACCGCGTTTTCTAGCCTCATCCATCGCCGCAAGGTGCAAAAGTGGCGCCGCGGAGTATTTTGTGCCAAGCTCAGACGACACACCATAATGATAACTCGCCTCTGCCCCATAGAAAATCATAAAGTTTTGCGCCAAAATCTCACCATCTTTACGCGCAGTATAGATTAAAACCTCACCGCCACGATTGAAGGCCTCAAATTGCTTGGTCAAAAAATCACTAGAGAAAGCCACATATTTTTGCCGCTCTGCGTGGAGTTTTTCTAGCCTGCAAAAATCTTCAATTGCCTTAGTAGTGCTAGATGCTTCAATTGCTATGTTGTTTTTCTCTGCCTTGCGCAATTTGCGACGAAACCCCTGTGAAGCTCCCGCTAAAATCTCTTCCTGGCTTCGTGTCAAATCCAAAACCCCGGCATATTCTACAGATAGATACATTGGCGCCTTTTTGAAGCCAAAACTTTCCAGCGCGCTAAGGCTTTCGCGCGAAACCGGCCACTGCGGGCGTACTCGCACAAACACGCACTCGTTTTTAATACCCTCAGCACGAATATCGGCAAAAACTTCGGCGCCCAGATCTTTGTTTTTTAGGTCATAAAGCGGCCCACCGGCAATCGCAAGATACCGGCCGCGCCGCGCTGTTTCTACTACCCCAGCGTAAGCCCCCACTATCTTGCCTTCTCTGTAAAACAGCTTTCTGACGACTTTTTTGCCCCGCATTTTATGAAACTCGTAAAAATCCCAGGATTGCAAAAAATTCGCCTCTTTCCTTGCCGCTACAAAACCATCCCATGCCTCGCGCGATTTGGCGTCCTCTATCATAAATGCCTCCTTTTCTTCCTAGCCATCTCAACCACATAATCTTTTAGGTACCCCACATGCGAGAAAATTAAATCATGCGCTGGCACAAACTCTACCACCTTGCCGCCAAACCCAGTCTTAAAAGTGGTAACACCGGCATAGCGATGCTGTGGTTGGCCCGCCGGGGCGATTCCCCAAAGATTAAACCTTTGGTAACCCTGCGCTTTCAAATCTTGTGTGACCTGCCAGAGCAGCGCGTATGCGCCAGGGAGCTTGCGGTTCAAATCCGTAGAGGCGGCTTCGTAGTAATCGCCCTCTAGCCCCATCCTAATCACTAGGCCATATGCAATCGGCTCATTTTCGGCGGTTAGTGCCTTATAAATTGTAATCATATCGTCAAAAGCCGCCCGTTCTGCCAAGAGAGTCTTAAGAGATGGCGGCACGAAACCCTGTCGCTTGGCGGTTTCGGCCTGAACTCTCTGAAACTCCCTAAAGTCTGCTTCAGTGTTGCTACTCACAACGTGGATGCCAAGTTTTTCTGCTCGCCGTACCTCATAGCGTGTCTGTCGTCGCATATCAGCCAACAGCTCCTCGAGAGAATGTGTTAAATCTAGTATCACCGTATGTTCTGCCGCGAGGTGCATTGGGGCTGGCTTATATTTGAGCCGGTCTAACATCTCTAGGTTCTGAGCGGTAGCCTCTATCTGTGGTCTAATCCGCGCAAACACACATTTTTCGCGTTTACCTAGCTCCTCAATCCGTCGTGTTGCGTTGGTCACTATGTCTGGGTTACTCCAATCTAGAAGCGGACCACACGGTATTTCAAGATACCGTCCACGTTTGGCATCCCGCACAATCATTAGTGCCCACCCTGCCCCCTCAAAATCATCATAAATTACCTTGGCGCCAAGCTGTTTATTCATTTCACCATATTCCGGAGATTGCAAAAAATTCGCTTCTGGGTGTTTTTCTAAAACTTCTCGCCACTTATCTTGCATTCTTGCCTCCATAGGTTAAATGTTTTTGCACAATTTTGCGCGCCTCGGCCAAATCTGACCGAGTGTAATAGGTTGGAAAATTGATAATTTGTCGCGCTACCTCTGCTGCTACTGGGCATTTGGACTCATCAAAATCTGCTTTCTTGTAATACCGCTCTGGCGCGATCGGTGTTTCGTACCAAAATCCCGCAAAATGGTACCCAGCGCGTTTCAGCTTATCTAATACTAGGGCGCGGTCGTCAACCAAGTAGAACTCCCTTAGTGGCGCCTCACCACTCGTATTTAGTGCCTTGAGTTGTCTTAAAGCCAGCTTAGCTTCGGCCGGTGTAAGGGTTTTGTCTAACTCTAACTTATTATCCGCAGACTTTTCTACCAGATGTAGTTTTAGAGCCACCCGCATACATAACCCGCCTAGGTGCACATAAGATAGCCCTCGCACTGCCCCAGCTATCAATGGGTAGATTCTACCCCTTATTCTATCAGACATTTTCGGCAATTTCTTCGGCGCCCGAATCGTAGTTTTACAGGGGTAGCGTAATACCACGGCTCCACCACTAATCGTGTCTATAGACTTATCCTTCCCAAAAGATAATACGCTGGCCGCCCCTATAGTGCCGGCTTCGCGCCCATCGGCATATTTTATACCGGCGCAATGCGCTAAATCTTCAATAATCATCAACCCATGCTTTCCGGCAAACCGCTCCACCGCCTTAATATCCACCGGATTGCCAAGCGTATTTTGGATAATAATACCAGAGATAATAGGGGTTGCCTGGGTAGCGTCTGCATGGGCGGGTGACGCCGCTTGGGGGACCCCCGCGCCAGCTGGCGTGGGGGAAGATGCGGCGGCAGGACCCGCCCAGAGCTTATTTAACGTTTCGGCATCATAATTCAGCGTTTCTCGGTTGATATCCGCATAAATCGGCACTAGCCCCGCCGCCCGCACCGCCTCTATCACCGCATAGCAAGTAAAACCGTTTACAATAATACCGTCACCCCTTGTAAAATAGGCTTTTAGCGCCATAGCAAGCGCACTACGGCCATTCTTAGTTAAAACCGCCTTACCACCGTATTTTTGGCCCAAATAGCTAGAAAGGGCCTCTAAGTCGCTCTGGCGGCCTCTTGCTAAGAGGTGCCGCCACCCGTGACGTAATTTGGCGTTTAATCCTAAATAATAGTGTTTCTTCATGTCTGTAGCACCTCTGTTACTTTAAGTGCGACATTAGCTTCACAAGTGCCCTTGCTAGCCCCTCGGGGTCCGCAATATATGGCGCGTGTGTCCAATTCGCGTAAAATTTCAGTTCTGCATTGGGTAATTTTTCATACATTGCCGTCCCCTGGCGCGGCGGTGTAATGGTATCCTTTTTTCCCCACAAGATAAAGGTCTTGGTCTCTACTTTGCTAAAGTCTAGGTTTTTGTCGGACTCAAGCATATTAGATAGGGTAACCTTCATATTCTCTGGCGCTTTGGAATAATCTGTTGTGCCAGTTAATCTGTGGAACACCTTGTCTATGAGTGGTATTTTCTTGAGTGGTTTCCCTAGTTTTGCAAGCGCCCCCACTAGTTTTTTGCGAGAAGAGGCCTCGTAAATACCAGCGCTATCTAGTAGTATTAAATATTTGAGCTTGTCGGGCCGCTTGGCACAGAGGTTTAAGAGTATTCTGCCGCCGTTAGAATGTCCCAAAGCAATCGCACCGTCTGGAATCTGCGTGTCCGCCCACTGTACATAATCATCAATCGTCCATACCTTATCGCTTGGTTCAGTCAGCCCAGGCACTTTGAGCATTTTTACCCTAATGCCATGTCGCTTGAGTAGTTCTAGAGTTTTACTCCATGGCTCCACCGTGTATGTCCAACCGTGAATAATGTATAAATCTACGCTCATGAATCTAGTCCCCATTTCTTGCGACGCGCCCTAGCGGCCTTATCGCGACGGCATAGCCGTTTGGCATCTTTTGGATTGGCAAGTAACTTCTCAATAATCCATTCAAGATACTGGCTTCCCTTGAAAAATACCGTTTCATTACCGCGGATGCGTTTTTCAATATAGGCTAAAGCCTTGCGGGGGTCCGTAGTGGCCACCGCCGATACCCCCAGCTCCTTGAGGCGCGGTGCCGTATATTCTTTGGTGCGACGCCCCACTAACACCACTCGGTCCGGTTTTGTGTCGGCAATTAGCTCGGCGAGCCGTTTGTGCTCTTCGCCCTCCATCTCGCCTTGGTCTACGATATCACCAATCACCAGCCACTTTTTCTCGGCGTGCATCCGTTTCATCATATCAAGAGCAGATTTCATAGAAATCATGTGTGCGTTATAACTACTGTCTATAATTGCAATGCCCTTTTTGCCTTCAAAATAAGCACAACGCCCAGGCGCAATCTCCATACCAGTAAAATCTGGATTAAACGGCAGCCGCAAATATTTCATTAAATCTTGCAACACAAAGAGGTTAAATGCCACGTCCTTTGGTTCGGGGTGATCAAAATGAAAAGTCGTGTCGCCATAGGTAAAATCTGTAGAATCTGGGTAGACCACGTATTTTTTTATCAGTGATTTCTTAATTGGTATCACTTTGGCTTTAATGCCGGCTGTAGCTTCTGTCATTAGCTTAGAATCGGCATCAATATAAACGCGCTTCGAGGTGTTTTTGGGCAGATTGGCAAACTCCGCTGTAATTGCCTCTGACAAATCCTTAAACTTGCCTTCATTTACTACTTTTTCAAACTGTGCCGCGTGGCTCAGTCCAATCGACACCCAAATTGTCACCTCTGGCTTTAGCCACTGTGCTAAAAACTCTGCCTCGTGCGGGCGCTCGCCGTCAATTTCCACTACATAAAATGGCTGGCGCCGCACCCTTAGTAGCCCCAGTATTGGCGCCGCAACCAGCAGCCATATCCAACGCAACTTCGAGCCACGTACCCCCTTAAGCCCTAGGATGTCAAACGACACCCCAAAAGCCGAATTAGCATCATGCGAATAATGGGCTCTTTTCCCTATCTCATGCTCTAGCATAGTTAGCATCGTGGTCTTACCAGCCGAACCAGTCACTGCAATCACTCTTGGATGCCAACGCTTTAGGACCATCTTAGCAAAAAACCGGAAATAATCTGCCGCTACGAAATAAAACTTCTTTTTCAGAGTAGCAATCTTGCTCATACATCTATTATAACGCATATTGACATTTAGCGCAAAACATCAGATAACTATAATATATTATACCATAATTATAGATTTTTTCAAGTCTTGCCATTGTATCAATAGTTGGCTATAATAAAAATGTCATAGTCTAATATAAGAGCACTAGTTGTTCTGGTTATTTAATCGAATATAAAAACGGCACCACGAGTGTTCCGTATTCGATTAGTCAGCAATGGCTAGTGCGATATTGGACTATGACAAAACTCGCGGTGCCGTTTTTGTGCATGACCCTAATACAAGAACGGTGCCGCTCGGATTGTCACATAAAGGGTCGTGAGGCTACATGGTCAAACATATTAAAATAGCATTATTTATCTGCACTTTTACTTTTGTGCTACTTGGCGTAGGTAACGCATGGGGAGATTCTCGCAGCATTACGGCAAGTACATCTGTTATGGTGGTAAGCTCTTGCAGTATGAGCGCCAACGTTATTAACCATTCCAAGGTTATTATGAACGGCCAAAGCGACACCATTGGTTCCACCACTATTTCTACCAATTGTAACGACGCTAATGGGTTTTCTATCTATGCCAGTGGCTATACGGGCGGTATATCTAATACTGTAAACAGCAGTAGCCTGATTGGCGCGGAAACTGGCGGTATTATTCCTACCGGCATTGGCAATGATAGTAGCTCTAAATGGTCGATGCGTATTACGGCTGGCACTACCGGTCGCGTTGCCACCATGAGCGACTATTTTGGTAGCGGCGAATTTGTGGCAGTCCCTAGCGCCTATACCAAAGTTGCTTCGCTGGGCACTTCTACAGACATCAATAGCCCCACAACCATCACAATTTCCTATCGCGCTACAATTTCGCCCACTCAGGCCGCCGACGTTTATAACGGACGAGTCCGCTATGCGCTCATCCATCCGTCCTCTGCTGTGGCCGCCACCACCTTTGACTCTGCCTTTGCTAGTGCCGGTAAATCTACCTACATCAATAAAGCTGGCATAGACACTGGCTACTATACTATGCAAGATATGACTAGCGCCATCTGCAATGGTGTAGTAGATTACAATACAGAAACTCAGTTAATAGATACTAGAGATGAAAAACTATACTGGGTCCTTAAAGCTCAGGATGGCAAATGCTGGATGACTGAGAATCTAGACCTAGATCTAGAGACCACTCCAAGCAGTGTTGCCGCCCTCACTTCACTAAATACTGACCTCAATGTCTATGATGATGACATCTACAATGAAGGCTACGGCTACACATACAATGAATCCACCGGCCTCATCACCTGGACCCCCAGCTCGGCTACCTACCACAACAACGCCATCCATCAGGATGGTACCAAGACTGGTGATAATATCACCAACAATAGCCAAAATTACAGTCCTCGTTCCTGGAACCTCACCGTCAACGGTAGTGAAATCTACCAAAAAGATGGCTCCACCTTTGATTCAGCCGCTTGCAACTACTTCACTACTCCAGCTTGCTTAGGTGCAGACAAAAACTTTAATACTGAACCTTACGCAGCCAACGGTGAACATGGTAAGATTGGTAACTACTACAACTGGTCAGCTGCAGTAGCATCCAATAATACTACCACTAGAGTAGATAGTACCTATAACGCTATTGCTGATAACCCCAAAAACTCCATCTGCCCTAAAGGCTGGCGCTTAACCAGAAGTTCCTCTACTCCTGCCTATAACGATTTCCAGAACCTTTATTCAGCCTATGACAATGTTTTCAGTAAAGCCAATGGCTACCCTCTATGGTTAGTGCGCGCAGGCTACGTCAGCAACGGCACGCTTTAAAGTAGTGGCCACCTCGGCCGCTATTGGTCGTCTACGGTCGGTAGTGCTAGCTATGCGTACTACCTCTTCATCTCTAGTAGCGGTTTTAATCCGTCCGACAATGGCGGTCTTCGCTACAACGGGTTCTGGGTGCGTTGCGTGGCCCGCTAACCCCTCTCTGCCTCTCCACTCGGCCAGCACCCCACTCCCAAAAACCCACCAAAATCTACTAAAACCCACCAAAAAGCCACCCATAAGGGCGGCTTTTAATTACATTTTGATTTCTGCATCTACGCCAGCTGGCAATGAAAGATTTTGCAAACTCTCAATTGTCTTTGGGTTGGCATCCAAGATATCAATCAGGCGCTTGTGCACTTTCATTTCAAACGCTTCACCGCCAGTCTTGTAGACATGTGGCGACTTTACTACGGTAAAGGTACTGCGTTTGGTTGGTAGTGGAATTGGCCCAGATACCGATGCGCCGGTGCGGATTGCTGTTTCTACAATCTGGCGAGCGCTCTGGTCGATTATCCGGTGATCATAAGCCTTTAGGCGAATGCGGATGGTCAGACCCTCAGTTTTCTTAGCTTCGGTCATTTTGTCCTTTCTTGCCTGATAACCTCAAAGACTAGAGTTTTTCAGGCTTGATATTTAATGTTATTGTCTCTCCATTATAGCACAAAAATCCCCCTCTGTAAAGAGCGGGATTTTTGGTAATTGCCGAGATGAGTTACGAGTATTTGGCCCACATTCTGCGTAGACCCGAGCTCGTCAGCGAGTCATCGTCTGTGCGTTTGGAGCTTTGCTGTGGCTGCTTGGGTGCATTGGACGGCGGCGGAAGACGCTTCATCAGTTCCCTAGACTCGTTGTCGTAGGTTCGCTTCAGACGCATTTCCGATACCAGGTGCAAAATTCCGGCCACCTCTGGCACAGTAGCGTCCAGGTACCGTAGCTCCAGTGCTACACCGTCGCTAGACAACCCACCATTAGACGGCAGCAGTCTCAGATGCATCGTTGCCACCGGGTTCTCCGCCAAATCATGGCGATCTGCATTGTACAGGATGATGTCCCGGGCACAGATTATCAGCTGCTTGTCGGTGGGTTGGACCGGCTGTCCGTGCAGAACCTTCGCAAAAAACTGTTGGTCCTGCTCGCCCCGGCCATTTAGCAACCAGTGACGCCCCTTATCTACGCCTACCGCAAGGAGCCGGTCAGCCGTGGCCCCCTGAGCAATGGTGCCGCCCAAAATCCATTTGGCCAACACCTTAGCCGCCACCTCATACAGCATATTACCAGTATAGAAGTAACGTTCTTCTCCATTTCTGACGGAGACAGTCATTCTTTGGTCTAGGTCACCCCGACCAGTATTTGGTGCTTTCATGATAATCCCCCTTTACTAAGCACTTATTCTTCTATTATATCACACTTTCCTCTAAAAGTCAATCAAGCCTTAACCCCTCCACTTGGGAGGGGTTAATAAAGTGCGCTTTACTTGGTGCCAAAAATCCGGTCGCCAGCATCGCCAAGCCCCGGTACGATAAAGGCGTCTACGTTCAGATACCAATCCACCGCAGCCGTATAAATGGGAACTTCGGGGTTACTGTTTGCAACCGCAAGTAGCCCCTCTGGCGCCGCAATAATGCACACCAGTTTCATCTTGGTGACACCACGCTTTTTGAGCTCATTAATCGCCGCGTTGGCCGAGTTGCCAGTCGCCAGCATCGGGTCTAGGATGATGGTTTCACGCTGCGCAATGTCTTTTGGTGCTTTGAAAAAATACAAATGCGGTTCCTTGGTGACCTCGTCGCGATACATGCCGATGTGCACCACCCGCGCATTAGGAATCACCTGCAATGCTCCCGGCAACATTCCCTCGCCAGCTCGGATAATTGGCGCAAAGGCGTAGTGGTCGCCGTTAATCACCGGCGATTCGATTTCCGCAAGCGGTGTCTTGATCTTGATCGTCTCCAATTTGGCGTCCTCTAGCGCCGCTGACACCAGTGAATTGCCGATTTCCGTAACCAGCTCCCGAAATTCTTTGGTACCAGTGCGCTCATCGCGCAAAAAAGTAAGCTTATGCTGCACGATTGGCGAGCTCACCAGCTTCAATTGCCGATGCGACAACGCATCTAACCACCGAGATTTCTGCTCATTTGTCATGGCTCTACCTTCCTTTCTTGACTCCAAGTGTTAAGTTACTGCAGTGTAGCTGCCTCACTGGCATTTTATTATAGCATAAAGTCTTTAAAAACGGTACATCAAAACAACACCACAAAAAATCCCCCTTTCGGGGGATTTTCTCTGCCGGAATAGATTATTTAATAACCTTGGTGATAACACCAGAACCAACAGTCTTACCACCTTCACGGATAGCAAAGCGGTCGTTGTTGTTCATAGCGACTGGAGCGAGCAACTTTACGTTGAACGTTACCTGATCGCCTGGCATTACGATTTCCTTATCTGCAGGAAGTTCTACCTCACCAGTCACATCGGTGGTGCGGAAGTAGAATTGTGGTTTGTAACCCTTGGAGAATGGAGTGTGACGGCCACCTTCCTCTTTCTTTAGGATATAAACCTCTGCCTCAAACTCGGTGTGCGGAGTAATTGAACCTGGCTTGGCAATTACCTGACCACGCTCAATTTGATCGCGCTCGATACCACGAAGAAGTAGACCCGCGTTATCGCCAGCTTGACCCTGGTCGAGAGTCTTGTGGAAGGCCTCAATACCAGTCACCACTGACTTCTGGGTGTCCTTCAAACCGACAATCTCAACTTAGTCATTTAGCTTTACCACGCCCTGCTCGATACGACCAGTAGCTACGGTACCACGACCCTTGATCGAGAATACGTCCTCAATCGGCATCAGGAACGGTTTGTCAAGATCG